>DASSCV010000281.1:0-8114 GCA_035697505.1 Rubrobacter sp. | reverse complement strand
ACGCACGACCTCCCGAAAGAGGTAGCGGTTGCGTTCGTCATCCAACGGCCCGAACCGCAGCGAGTCGAGCAGCGCAACGGGCCGCGCTCCCATGGCCAGGATATCGCGGATGATCCCACCTACCCCCGTCGCCGCCCCCTCGTACGGTTCCACGGCTGAAGGATGATTGTGGCTCTCCATCTTGAACGCGAGCGCCCACCCGTCCCCTACCTCGACCACGCCGGCGTTCTCCCCCGGCCCCTGCAACACATGCGCCCCCTCGTTCGGGAAGCGGCCGAGGAGCGGGCGCGAGTTCTTGTAGCCGCAGTGCTCGCTCCACATTACGGAGAAAAGCGAGAGCTCCAGGAAGTTGGGGGCTCTGCCCATCAGCTCCAGGATGCGGTCGTACTCGAAATCCGAGATCCCCAAAGCGGTGTAAGTCTCCTGGATATTCAGACCCCTGCCCCTACCAGCACGGAACGCAGTATCCTCAATCCCTCGTCGGAGCCCAGTGCGGGGTCGGAGACCCTCTCGGGATGTGGCATGATGCCGACGACGTTGCGGTCCTCGTTGCAGACGCCCGCGATGTCGTTCGCCGACCCGTTCGGGTTCTCGAGGTAGCGCAGCACGACACGTCCTTCTTCCTCCAGCTCCGCGAGCGTTGCCGGATCGGCGAAGTAGTTCCCCTCGTTGTGGGCGACGGGCAGGGTTAGCTCCTCGCCGGGATCACAGCCCGCGGTCCAGGGCGTGTACACGGATTCGACGCGGACACGGACGCGGTCGCAGACAAAGCGCATGTGCGTGTTGCGGAGCAAAGCGCCTGGCAAGAGGTGGGCCTCGGTCAGGACCTGGAAACCGTTACAGACGCCGAGTACCGGGCCTCCGCCTTTCGCGAACTCTTCCAGCGGGCCCATGACGTTCGCAAAGCGGGCGATGGCGCCGGGTCTGAGGTAGTCGCCGTAGGAGAAGCCGCCGGGAACGATCACCGCGTCGACACCCTTGAGGTCCGCGTCCGCGTGCCACAACTCGACCGCCTCGGCGCCCATTCGCTCCACACCGTAAAGCGCGTCCCTGTCACAGTTGGATCCTGGGAAGACCGTAACCCCTATCCTCACCCCACCACCTCCCACTCATACTCTTCTATGGTCGGGTTGGAGAGGAGCCTGCGGCACATAGCGTCGACCTCATGCGAACTCTCGAGTTCCATCTCGACGAGCCTCCCGACGTGAACGGTCCTGATCCCCTCGAATCCCAGAGCAGGAAGCGCGTTCTTCACCGCCTCGCCCTGCGGGTCGAGGATACCGGCCTTGGGCCGGACGAGGACCCGGATCTTCAATCTACCGCGCCCCTCTCTGTGATCTCCGTAACCCTTCTGAGCATCTCGGCGTAGGCCTCTCCGACGCCTCCCATGTCGTGCCTGAAACGGTCCTTGTCCAGCTTCTCGCCCGTCTCTTTGTCCCAGAATCGGCAGGTGTCGGGGGAGATCTCATCAGCCAGCATGAGGTTGCCCTCCGCATCCCGCCCCGCCTCTATCTTGAAGTCGACCAGGACTACGCCGCGTTCGTCGAAGAACGGCGCGAGGATCTCGTTGACCTTGAGGCCTAGCTCCTCGCAGAACTCCAGGTCCTCGTCGGAGACGCCGAGCTCCCTGAAGTGGTACCAGTTCAGCAGGGGGTCTCCGAGATCGTCGTCCTTGTAGCACAACTCCACTATCGGAGCCTTGAGCTTCCTGCCTTCCTCGAAGCCGAGCAGGCGCGAGAGTGAGCCGGCGGCCACGTTGCGGACCACTATCTCCACCGGCAGCATGTCGAGCCTCTTCGTCTTTATGGTCGTGTCGTCGATCTGTTCGACGAAGTGGGTGGTGACGCCGTGCGTCTCGAGGTAGGCGAAGATCGTTGCGCTCATTGTGGCGTTGGTCTTGCCCTTTTCCTTCCAGGAGCCGCGCTTCTGGGCGTTGAACGCCGTCGCTTCGTCCTTGTAGCGGTGCAGCAGCACATCCTTATCGTCCGTCGTGAAGACCTTCTTGGCCTTTCCCTCGTAGAGTAATTCTTCAGTCATCCTCCAGCCTCCTTTTCAGCTCCTCCACCCGTCCAAAGACTGCGCCGAGGTTGCGCAGAGCGTATGCGGGGTCGAAGAGCGTATCCAGTTCATCGCCCAACCGTTTGCGTACAGCTTCGTCTCTACTCAGCAGCTCTCTGAAGCCGGCCTCACTCTGCCAGGCCCGCATCGCGGCATCCTGGACCACACGGTAGGCGTCGTCGCGGTTCATGCCGCTCTCCACGAGCGCGAGCAGGACGCGACCCGAGAAGACGATGCCTCCTCCGCTGTTCAGGTTCTCGAGCATCCTGTCTTTGTGTACTTCGAGGCCGCGCAATATGCGAATCGTGGTGCGTAGCATGTAGAAAGCCAGGATCGTGGAGTCGGGGAGTACGACGCGTTCAGCCGAGGAGTGGGAGATGTCCCGCTCCTGCCAGAGGGCGTTGTTCTCGAAGCCAACGGTAGCGTTGGCGCGAAGCAGCCTGGCCATGCCGCACAGGCGCTCGGCCAGGATCGGGTTCCTTTTGTGGGGCATCGCCGAGGAACCCTTCTGCCCGCGTCCGAAAGGCTCAGCCAGCTCGCGGACCTCAGTACGCTGGGCGCCCCTGATCTCCAATGCTATCTTCTCCATCGTAGAACCGAGGATGGCGAGCGTGGAGAGTACCTCAGCGTGCCTGTCACGCTGCACGACCTGGGTCGAGGCTGGCGACGAGGAGAGACCGAGCTCCTGGCAGGCGATCGCCTCGATCTTCGGGTCGACATTCGCGTAGGTCCCGACGGCGCCCGAGATCTTACCTACAGCAGCGACCTCACGCGCGTGAGAGAGCCGGTCCAGGTTCCGCTCCATCTCGAAAGTCCACACGGCGAGCTTGTGTCCCAGCACCGTCGGCTCGGCGTGAATCCCATGCGTACGCCCGACCATCACGGTGTCGCGATGTTCCAACGCCATCTCGGCCAGAAGCAACGTCAATCCTCTCGCCTGGCCGAGGATGAGATCCAGGGCTTCCCTGAGCTGCAACGCTCCCGCCGTATCCAGCACGTCGGAACTCGTCAGGCCGAAGTGGAAGTGTCGGGCGACATCCCCGGCATATTCGGCAACGTTGGTCACGAACGCTATTACGTCGTGATTGGTCTCTTGCTCTATCTCGTGGATTCGTTCGACGGTGAAGTCCGCCTTCTCGGCCAGTTCCTCTACCTCTTCGGTAGGGATCTCCCCGAGCTGCGCCCTCGCCCGGCTTACCGCAAGCTCCACCTCGAGCCAGGCACGGTACTTTGCCTCCTCGGTCCAGACGGCCCCGATCTCAGGGAGCGTGTAGCGTTCGATCACGCGTAGTCCTCGCTAGCTCTGGGGTCTCCTATATCCCGCGGCGAACATCGTGTCTTCGCTACCAAGTCTATCCCTCCAACCTCTCGGCAAGGTCGGGATCCGAGAGAGCGAGGATCTGGGCCGCGAGCACGCCGGCGTTGGCGGCGCCGTTGACGGCCACTGTCGCCACGGGCACACCCGAGGGCATCTGGACGGTAGCGAGGAGAGCATCGAAGCCATTCAGGTGGCCTGAGGCAACAGGTATCCCGATGACGGGCAGGTTCGTACGTGCTGCGACGGCCCCGGCAAGGTGGGCGGCCATGCCGGCGGCGCAGATTATTACCTTCAGGCCGCGTTCGCGGGCCGTTCGCGCATACTCGGAGACGCCTTCCGGGTTACGGTGGGCCGAGCGGACCTCGAGTTCGTACTCGATACCGTAGCCTTCCAGGCGGGCCTTGCACTTTTCGAGGACGGGGAGGTCCGACTCACTTCCGACCAGGATTCCTACGCTCGGGCTCAAAGGTCCTCCAGCTCTATCGCCTCCAGGGCTATGTCCGTACGGTAGTGCATGCCTTCGAAGTGGATCTGCTCGACCGCAGCGTAGGCGCGGGCCCGCGCTTCTATGATGTTCGGCCCTGTCCCGACCACGTTCAGAACCCTGCCACCGGCTGTGTAGAAGCGGCCGTCGCGTTCCTCGGTGGCCGCATGGTAGACGTAGACCCCGGCGGGGATGTTCTCCAGGCCGGAGATCTCATCTCCCGACGATGATGACTCAGGGTAGCCTTCCGAGGCCAGAACGACGCAGACCGCCTTGTCCGCGGACCAGACGACCTCACGTCCGGCGAGGTCCTCGTTGCCAGCTGCCAGCAGCAGTTCGAGGAGGTCGGAGCCTAGTCTCGGCAGTATGACCTGTGTCTCCGGGTCTCCGAAGCGGCAGTTGAATTCGAGCGCCTTCGGGCCCGTCTCCGTGACCATCACGCCCGCATAGAGGAGGCCCGTGTAAGGGGCCCCGATCAGTGCCATCTGATGGAGGGTCGGGCGTATGATGTCTTCCAGTATGGCCGCGTACGTGGCCGGCTCCATCCACATTATAGGCGAGTAGGATCCCATCCCCCCTGTGTTCGGACCCTCGTCGCCGTCGTAGGCACGCTTGTAGTCCTGGGCCGGCAGCAAAGGCAGGATCTCCTGCCCATCCGTGACCACGAAGACCGAGGCCTCCCTCCCTTCGAGGCACTCCTCGATGACGATCCTCTCCCCTGCGGCACCGAACTTGCCGGCGAAGGAGGCCCTCACAGCCTCTTCGGCCTCGTCCTGTGTATGGGCCACGGTCACGCCCTTCCCCGCCGCGGCCCCGTCGGCCTTCACGACGACGGGGTAGTCCGTGTGCGCGTGCAGGTAGGCGAGGGCCGCCGCCTCGAGGTCGAATGCCTCGAAGCGGGCGGTTGGTACGCCCGCGTGGCGCATGAGCTCCTTGGCGAAGACCTTCGAGCCCTCTATACGGGCCGCCGCCCGCGAAGGACCGAAGACCTTCAGGCCGGCCTCCCAGAACGCCTCGGAGATGCCCCCTATCAAGGGTGTCTCGGGACCGACAACGGTCAGGTCGATACCGCTGTCGGCCGCGTAGTCTCTAAGGGAGACCAGATCGTCTACGTGTATGTCCACCGTCTCGGCGATGCGTGAGATGCCAACGTTACCAGGGGCCGCGTACATCTCGGGCTCCAGTGGGCTGGCGGCCAGGGTCTCGACCAGCGCGTGCTCGCGCCCGCCGCTCCCTACTACCAGCACCTTCATGGCCTCACGATCCTAGATCCCGATCCTCTCCACGATCGCCTGATCCCGCTCCGGCCCGACGCTGATCATGCACAGGGGAGCCCCGACTTCGGCCTCCACAAAGCCGACGAAATCCTGCGCCGCCCCGGGGAGGTCCCCCCTCATCCTGCACCACGTGATGTCCTCGCCCCAGCCTGGTAGCGACTTGTAGACGGGTCTGGCGTGGTGCAGGTCGGTCTGGTGCATGGGGTAGCCTTCCACACGTTCGCCGTCGATCTCGTAGCCGATGCAGATGTTTATCTCATCGACCGCGGAGAGCACGTCGAGGAGCGTGATGGCGACGTGCGTTATCCCGTTGAGCGACGCTGCCCACTTGACGGCGGGCAGATCGAGCCACCCCACCCTCCTGCTCCGGCCCGTTGTCGTACCGTACTCGCGCCCGACGCTCCTTATGGTCTCGCCCGTCTCGTCGAAGAGCTCCGTAGGCATGGGCCCGTCGCCGACCCGCGTGGTGTAAGCTTTGGTGACCCCGACGACGTACTCGAGCTGCCGCGCAGGGATGCCTGAACCGACGACAGCGCCGCCGACCGTGGGGTTGGATGATGTGACGAAGGGATAGGTCCCGTGATCGTTGTCCAGGAGCGTCGCCTGGCCCCCTTCGAGCAGGACACGCTCCCTGTTGTCCAGCGCCTCCCGCAAGAGCGTGCCGGTGTCAGCCACCATCGGCCCGATAAACTCCCTGAACGAGAGTAGCCAGGAAGCGACCTCGGCGACCTCGTAATGCTCCTCGTTGTAGACGTTCTCGAAGATCGCGTTCTTTTCCCTGAGGGCCGCCTTGAGCTTGGTCTTCAAAATGCCTTCATCGAAGATGTCCTGGACACGAATGCCGTAGCGGGCGACTTTGTCCTCGTAAGCCGGGCCTATACCGCGGTTCGTCGTCCCTATCCTGGCGTCGCCGAGGGCGATCTCACGGTGCGAATCGAGCGCGATGTGGTCGGGCATGATCAGGTGCGCCCTACCGTCTACCTTGAGACGGTCCCTGACAAAAAGGCCCCGATCCTCTAGGGCCTCGACCTCCTCGACGAGTACCTCGGGGTTGACCACGACCCCGTTGCCGATCGTGCATACCACGCCCTCGCGCACGATGCCCGAAGGCACCAGGTGAAGCTTGAACTCCTCCTCGCCAACCCGTACGGTGTGGCCGGCGTTGTTACCTCCCGAGTAGCGCGAGACGTAGCCCACATCTGATGCGAGCGCGTCGCACACCCTACCCTTGCCCTCGTCTCCCCAGGCCAGTCCGAGGACGACTGTGGCCGTCAATGCTCTACCTCCGCGATGGCGTGAATAGTTCCAGAATGGGCGTGACGGTTAGAAAAACGAAGTAGCCCCGATCCTGGACCGAAACACATCGTCCAACGATCGGGGCCGCCGCTCACTGCCACGGCCGCAGCGTAGCATATAGATTCAACATTTTGAATCGCAAGGAAAAAATTCGTGCGCTACGGATGCAGGACAGGTGGTAGGCACTAGCTATGGTCGAATCGCGATTCGCGGCCGGAGCGCGAACGTGCGCTCCGGCCGCGGCCGTAAAGAGGTCCTGCGGCCTATGGCCGCAGCCTTGCGGCTACTCGGCCTTCTTCGCGGCGTCGATCGCGGGTTGCACCACATCGCGGTTCTCCTCGAGCCACGACTTGGCGCCCTTGACCGCGCCCTCTTGGGCCTGAGCGTCCTCCAGCGCGACGAGCTCCTTATCGCTGAGCCTGAGATTGTTGATAAACTCGTAGGCCACCGGCTCATCATCGGCGAGATCCTCGTTGACTATGGCGGAGATCTTCGCGGGCTCGTCGAGATTGCCCTGGGAGTTCTTTGGATCCTCGAGGTAGCGGAAGTCGAACATACCCCCCAAGTCCTTGGTGCCACCCCATGCATCCCACCCAGAGACTTCACTACACATCGGATGCGGACACCACGGCGGGAACACGAAGGGCTCCTTGTCCTTGTATAGTCCCTCCACCTCCGCGAGCATCGCGGCCGTGCTAGAGGGCTCGTGCTCGAGCTTCAGGTTGTACTCGGGGATTACGTGCTCGTCGATCTTTGTGGTGATAATGGCGCCCGGCTCGATGCCGATGATCCTCTCGGCCCCGGACTGATTCAGGTCCGCGATGCTGTTGACGCCCTTCATGTAGGAGGGAACCGCCAGACCGAAGGTTGTCGAGCCCTCGTACCAGGGATCCAGGTGCTCGACATCGGTCTCGACCTCGGAGAGCAGTTGCGAGTGGTTCGGTATCCAGACGTCCTGGAAAGCGTCGAGGTCGCCGCCGGCGACGCCCTCGAACAGCAGGCCGACGTCGAGGGTTTTCAGCTCCACCTCTTGGTAGCCGAAATCCTCT
The DNA here is from genome assembly GCA_035697505.1 of Rubrobacter sp. Classification (GTDB taxonomy): domain Bacteria; phylum Actinomycetota; class Rubrobacteria; order Rubrobacterales; family Rubrobacteraceae; genus Rubrobacter_D. The sequence goes on along the minus strand of DASSCV010000281.1, from coordinate 632 downwards.
TCCAGAACCACCTTCGTCAGGTTCGAGACGGCGATGCTCTCCGTCCACCCGATGTCCCCCAGGGTCAGAGTCCCGCCCGAGGAGGACGAACCCCCACCGCCCCCACCGCCCCCGCAGCCCGCCAACACGAGGACCGAGACGAGGAGTGCGGACATCAACGCTAGTAACCTCTTGCTTACGCTCATCAACCTTCCTTCTTCAGCCAATAATTCCCGATATACCAACTACTTACGTCGGTGCGCCACTGCCGGATCAGATTTCTCCGTTTTCGGCACCTGGTCGCCCCTGACACCGGTATGCCCACGGGGCGTTGCCCATTCGGGCAGTTCTCATCATGCCTCTCCCTCGGGTGCGCCCGTGCCGGAATTCTTACGGCGCGAAAAGATCCTCGGACTTCTCCCCCCATCCTGCTTCGCCATAGCGCGAGTGATGCGGTCTAACATGATGGCGATAACCACGATGCCAACCCCGCCGACGAAGCTGATCCCGACGTCGAGTTGGCTCAAGCCCGTCACTACCGGCTCGCCGAGCCCTCCCGCCCCGGCCAGCCCGGCAATAACCACCATCGAGAGCGAGAGCATGATGACCTGGTTGACCCCGGCCATAATCGTCTTGAGCGATAGCGGAAGCTC
>DASSCV010000280.1:0-2364 GCA_035697505.1 Rubrobacter sp. | reverse complement strand
CGGAGGTTTCGTTGGCGGCCACAGTCGCGTCCGCGTGGGGAGTGTCACCCACGTAGAGTCCGGCGTCATCGGATCCGCGTGCAAGGTTAGCGATCATCTGCGTTCCGGTAGATGAGAAGGTGGCGAGCCCGTATTCCCCGTTGTTGATGGCACGATTGGTCATGAATTTGGCGTTGCGTACTCCGAACGCGACGATCCCGAAGTCTGGGAAGTTACGCACGGTGAAGCCGCTTATGGACACGTTGTCTGCCTGGACGCAAATGCCTGATGCCCCGCAGGGGGAGGTCGGCTTTGCCGGCGGCTTGAGCATCGCGTCGACTCCGCGCAACGAGATTCCGTCCTTCGTGATCGCCACGGTCTCATGGTGGACGCCCCCGAGAACCACGATGGTGTCGCCCGGATGGGCGGCTTTGATCGCCTTCTGAATCGATTCGCCCGGATGGACGACGTGTCCCTTGGGTTTCGCGGAGGCGAAACCCACAGACACAAGCAGCGACAAGGCCACCAATACCGCTATCGTAGTCATCAAGACGATGCGCCTCATAAGCGCAACCTCCTTTTATAGTGCGGCAGCCGGTTGCACTACTGACTCCCCACGCCTCCTAAGTGCCCACCTTCACGAAACGTGGTTCAAAGCCTCTGCACGCGCGTACAAGCAAACACACTACCAAAATCGTGTGTTCCAGTACATACAATTTTTGCCTATTCTTGCTGTTGCTTGATGTTGCGAGCACTGGTGTCGAGGTAAAGGATCAAGTCACTCCCGGCGCTTAGCTGTCACCCACATCGAGCCAGTCGCGGAGCCGCTCGCTCTCGAAGGCCTGCTTCCTGGCGAACGTCTCGGTATCAGGCTCTGCTAGCCGCACCTCAGGCGGCTCGGCGAAGAAACGGCCCTCCAGGGCTGAGGCACGTTGGCCGGGGAACTCCAGAAAGCAGTAGCCCGTGCCGTCGAACCGATCGCCGGGACCGCCGTCGATTTCGGAGGCGATGTTACGTGCTGCGACGCGGGCCTCAGATTCGGCGAATATTCCGGCCTTCGGTGGAGGAGACGCCGTGCAATCCCCTGCTGCGTAGACCCGCTCGAAGCGGGTGAGAAGGGTCTCGCGGTCGGGCTGGATCCAGCCTCCTTCCCCAGCCAGCGGGCTGTCGGCGACGACTTGCGGTGGGAGAGCCTGGGGCACAGCAAGCAGCAGCGCGTATTGAAGTTTCCCACCATCGGTGAACGACACGGTGCTGGTCTCCGAGTCGATAGCCTGCACGCTGTGTTCGGTGCGTAGCTCGATGCCCCGATCCTCGAGCGTGTCGGCGACGAACTGGCTAACTTCGGGTCCGGCGGCTGGCAGCGTCATGGGCTGAGGGGTGCTGACCACCAGCTCGATGGCGTTGCGGACCCCACGCCCATGCAGGTACTCATCGAGCAAGAATGCGGCCTCGTAAGGGGCTGGCGGGCACTTGTAGGGCGCGCCGAGCACCGCCACCACCAGCGTCCCGGCATCGAGGTGAGCGAGGTCGGCGCGCATCTGGGGCAGTTCGTTGGCGTCGTAGAGGTCGTGGGCCGCTCCGTGCAGCCCCAAGAACCGCTCGGGCCCAGGACCCGCGCCGAGCGCGATCAGGAGGAAGTCAGCGCTGAATGAGCCCGCCTCGGTCTGGACTCGACGCTCGGACGGGTCGATCGAGGTGATGCGGGTCTGGACGAAGTGGATGCCGTGCCGTTCCAGGGCCGAAAGGCTGGCTGTACCCTGTTCGAGAGCTCGCGTGCCGACCAGGTCCCAAAGCTTGGCAAAACCGGCGTAGAAGTGGTCATCGGCGGCCACAACGGTCACGTCATGGTTGTCGGGCAGTCGTGCCCGCAGCTCGTGGGCTGCGGCGAGGCCGCCGAAGCCACCGCCAAGGATCAGAATGCTTGCCATGTACTTCAACCTCCTCTCATAGCCTTTCCCTGAACCTTACACTCCCTAAACCGTACATCCTGACGTTGCTGCCAAAAGACCCCGATGCAGATGCTGGGACTTTACGTAGTCCCGCGTTCTAGTTGCAGGTGCTTTTTACATTCTGTACCAGCACGCATCAGCCCGGTTGCAGTAAGCTTTCAGCCAGGTGTCGTCGATGGGCACCTTCGGACCCCGTAGAGGGTAAACTGGTAGGCCATACTCGCCTGGCATGCTGTCGCTGCAACCGCGACGCCCTCATCCGTTCTCGAGGCACCGTGCGTTGGTCTCTTGGTCGGCGTCAGGGATGGCACTACCGTGATTCGTTCACCGAGGGTTCGAGCCCTGTGGCCAACTCCTCGAAGAGAGAGATCCAGTAGTCATAGCCCTTCTCTCCCTCCCTTTTCCCAAGCCGGACGATCACCAGGTCCTTCTC
>DASSCV010000279.1:0-3829 GCA_035697505.1 Rubrobacter sp. | reverse complement strand
GAGGAGGGCTTCGACCCCGAGTTTGGGGCGCGTCCCCTCAGGCGTGCCATCCAGCGTCGCGTAGATAACGAGCTGGCCAGCATGGTGCTCGGTGGCTCTCTGAACCCGGGAGACAAGGTGGTCGTCGGCTCAGAGGAAGGGAGGCTCACCTTCGAGGTCCTCGAGGGGGTGGCCGCCGCCTTAGCCGGTGAGGCCGAGTGAACGACGGAGGCTCGAGGGTCGGGCCAAAAGAGCGAGCTCGGGCTCCGTACTACGCGGACCCCGAGCACACCGACATCCACGACAGGGGCAGCCGCCTCATGGAGCTACTGCAGGACGGTGTGGTTGTGCTGCTCAACGTGACGCTGCTCGGGATGGGCTTCGTGTTCCTCTACAGGGTGTGGGTAGAGATCGTCGCCTTCGGCGACCTTCAGGAGGGCCTCTCGAACATCATCTTCGTGGTGATCACGATCGAACTCTACCGGCTCTTGGTCCACTACCTAAGGTACCACCGGGTGGACCTGAACATACTCGTCGAGGTGGGGGTCTCGGCGATCATCCAGAAGGTAATCTTAGTTGGTGTGGACAAGTACTCCATGCAACAACTCATAGGGATCTCCCTGATACTCGGGGCCCTGGGCGCCATCCTGTGGGTGCACATGTACGAGAGGCGCCGCGGCGATCCTGCCGCCGATTCCTGATCCACAGTTCGGTAGCGCTAGTTCCCGGGGCGGCTCGCCGGACGCTCCGCGGGACGGGGCCGGAGGTCAAGGTGGCGCTTGTCTAGCAGTTACGCACGAGTACCCTGCTCACGGAGCCGTTTAGAAAGGGTGGTTCTCGGAAGAAGTCCCCCTCTAGGGTACGGCTCATTGGATGTTCGCGCCAGGCCTAGAGGGATGGCATCATGTCGGAGAACAAGCGCTAACCGGGCGGGAGACACGGCAGGAAGGGGCGACCACGGTTAGAAGAGGCAGGACGGCGCGGTGAAGGTCTTGCTCTAGCCCTGAGGCGCACCGAACAGCCCCCTGTGCGGGGTTGCCGTAGGCCAGGAAGGAGGTACCTGCCGTGTCCGACGAAGGGCGAGCGAGACGTCCAGACGAAGCCCCATCCACCAGATCCGCGCGTGCTGGCACCGTGGCGTTGGGACTGATACCCGCCCCTGATAACCCCGAGAAGATCGCTAGGGAGACCGCTTCTGAGCTTCCCGAGCTTCTCGAAAAGTACGTTGACGCGGGCGTCTCCTGGAACGTTTCGGTTGTCGTCGACCCGCTCACGGGCACCGAGCGGGAAGCTCCCGAGATCCTTGACGTCTGCCACGAGCGGTTGCAACAAGAAGGCTGGGACCTGGCGGTCTGCCTGACCGACCTACCGGTCTACAGGAGCGGGCAGCTCGTCGTGGCAGACGCGAGCGCGGAGCGCGGAGTCGCATTGGTTTCGGTGCCCGTCCTAGGGGCGGCGCGGCTGCGCCCCCGAGCGCGAGAGGTGACCCTCCAGCTCGTAGACGAGCTGTACGCGAGGAGCCCGAAGCTTGGACCGGACAATCCTCCCACGGAAGGTGAGGAAACGGGTGCTGGAGCATCTGGCCTGCCCGGCCGGAGATCTCACCGCCTAGTCGAGAGCCGGCTCACCGATCTTGTGGCTCCTTTTCAACGGGTCGAGCCGCCCGATGACGACATGAAGAACGCGAACGTCGATGCGCGCTTCGCCGCTCCCGGGCTACGCGGGCACCTGCGGCTGTGGGCCGGGATGGTGCTCGCCAATCGTCCCTGGAAACTCTTCCCCAGCTTCAAGGGCGCCATAGCCGCGGCGTTTGCCACGGCAGCCTACGCGCTGGTGCTCCCCAGTATCTGGGCACTAGCCGACGCGGTCGGGTGGACGCGCCTCTTGGCGTTGATGGTGGCGGCGATCGTGGCGATGGTGGCCTGGGTTATAGTCGCCCACGAACTGTGGGAACAGCCAGACAATAGGGAGGCCCCACAATGGGCGGCGCTCTACAACGGCGTGACAGTGCTGACCATAACCGTAGCGGTGCTGTTCTCCTACGCCATGCTGTTCGCCCTTGTCTTCCTGGCGGCATGGGTCTTTGTGCCGGGCGACTACTTCCAATCTACCCTCAAGCACCCGGTTGGCCCCGGCGACTACCTGATCCTGGCCTGGCTGGCGACTTCGCTGGCCACCGTCGCTGGCGCCCTAGGGGCGGGACTGGAAAACGAGGACACGGTACGCGAGGCGACCTACGGCTACCGTCAGGAGCGTCGACAGAAGCACCGCAACGATGCACACGACTCCGAGGACTAGCCCGAAGACAAATCGGCTGGCGAAGTGGGACGACGAACTAGTCTCGGAAGCGACGATCAAAAGCTTCATCGCGCAGAGCGATCGCATGCTCTCCGAAGAGAAGATCGGCCTATTCGGCGTCAGGCTGCGCGGAAGAGCAGACCTACTCGGCTTTTGCGGCTTCGTCCGCCTCGGAGGCATGGAGGAGCCGGAGCTCTGGTACGAGCTGACCCATAAGGCGTGGGGCCGCGGGCTCGCCACCGAAGCGGCCCAGGCGTGCGCTACGCCTTCGAAGAGGTGGGTATGGAGCGGGTGATCGCCGGCGCGGACGTGCCCAACGCCGCCTCGCTGCGGGTGATCGAGAAGCTCGGCATGAAGTACTTGGGGAACATTAACCCCAGCGCCCCGGAAGAACCTTACTTTGCGCTGTCCAGGGAGGACTTCTTTGCGGCAACGGGCTGACGTAGGAGTAGGCTGCGGCTGGAGCGGTTCTCCTTCTGATACGCCCCTGCGTCTCCTAAGCGCTGCGGTGAAACGTAAACGCGCTGAATTCATAATGAGTAGGTACCAGCGACGCGTAATCTACGGCCTCCTGATACCACTCTGATACCACCGGGAACGCAATACGGGGCAACACGGGGCAATCCGGAGCAGAGAAAGCGGCCTAGGTATGGGGGAATTGCAAGCCTGGGCAAACCCCTGCAACGCCTGACTGATCACTCGTAATGAGCAGGTCAGCGGTTCGAGTCCGCTCGTCGGCTCTCTATTTTCCGCTAATTTGCAGGTAAATCGTGAGAGACTAAGAGGGACTCCAGCCAATCATTGGGATCTCTTGACACCACTGAGGAATGATCTCTTGTCTTCGCGGCCACCAAGCTTGCGGGCTAAACACTACCGTCGCTATACGCCTGTGCTACTCCCACCGGGCGAAGTCATCGAGTGGGCCACGGTGGGCTCCCACCGATCCTGGACGCCGGTGGCCTTACGGTCGTCGGCTCGGTTGAATGTTCGCGTTCATGCGGAAGAAGTCTCTCCGGTTCTCAGGTGGCACAGATCGTCGAGAAGGTGGAGGGAGCCGAACGCAGGGCGGCATGAGCCGTTGCGGGTAGGCAAGGGGTGCCGAGGTTACGCTCCGGCACCTCCTCCTTTCCGTCTACCCAGACTGCCGTGCTGAGTACGAGCATTGCGGAGTTGGTCGGCGAGCCCGGTGGTCGCTCCGAGAACATCACCCTGCATTCGCAAGGCTAATCCGACGGTGCGATAGTTGAGCAATCTGGTTAGCCCAGTGGTCCGAGCTGCTCATGACGGAGATTGCGAGCTAAGGCACAATTTTAGCCAGAGGTGACGAATAGATAGCCCTCCGGAAGCGTGATAAACAGGGAGCGCAGGAGCGATGAACATGAGAAATCTGATCTTGAAGTCGATGGCCGTCGGAGGCGTGCTGGCCCTTGCGCTGTTCGCCGACAGGCTGGGCCGGAGAAACACGGATCCGCACAGAACCCCCCAGAGCGATGCCTTTGAAGAGATCGACGCTCATATCGAACAGCAAATAGATAGGCTGCATATTCCGGGC
>DASSCV010000278.1:0-15785 GCA_035697505.1 Rubrobacter sp. | reverse complement strand
GGGCCGTGTGGATCTGGCGCGGCGGGGAGGACGTGCTCATCAGAGAGGCCCTCTTCTTTACGGGGGCCGCCTTCGTCACCTTCGGCGGCGCGTACGCGGTCTTGAGCTACATATCCGACGTAGCGGTTAACCACTACGGTTGGCTCACGGCCGACCAGATGGTGCAGGGGCTGGGGCTCGCCGAGTCCACGCCGGGGCCGCTCATCATGGTCACCGAGTACGTCGGGTTTATCGGGGCGTACAATGACTCCGGTCCCTTTGACCCCCTGCTATACGGGACGCTGGGGGCTTTGATCACTACCTACGCGACGTTCCTGCCTTGCTTCCTGTTCATCTTCCTGCTCGCCCCTTACATAGAGCTTCTGGCCAACGACAGGAGGCTCAGGGCCGTCCTCATCGGGGTCACCGCTGCCGTGGTCGGCGTGATCGCCAACCTCGCGGTGTTCTTCGCCACGCAGGTCCTGTTCCCGAACGGCGTCTCTTTTCAGGGGCTCGACATCTTCGCCCTGATCGTGGCCGTCGCATCGTTCGTTGTGCTGCAAAAGTTCAAGGTTCCGATCTACCTCATGGTCCCTGTCGGCGCCCTCTTGGGGATGGTATGGACGCTACTGTAGAGGACGAGCATAAGATAAGGTGGCTCATTTTGATCTACCATCTCCCTCGCGAGCCCTCGCGCCACAGAGTCGCCGTGTGGCGCAAACTGAAGGCTCTTGGGGCGCTCTATCTGCAGGACGGGGCGGCCGCGTTGCCCGATGATGCTGTTATCCGGGAGCAACTGGAGTGGCTGCAGCTCCGCGTACGGGAGGCAGGGGGAGAGGCGACGCTCTGGGAGGCCCTGCCCAATACCGTAGCCGAGAACAGGTCCCTCGTCGAAGAGTTCCGCGCCCTGCGCGAGGCGGCGTACAGGGAGCTTATCGACAGCGCGGGCAAGCTCAAACGGAAGGCCGCGATCGGGGCTGGCGGGACGGTCCTTCTCGAAGAGCTCGCAAGGATCGAACGCGATTTCCGGACCGAGCGCCGGCGCGACTACTTCAGGTCCCCGCTGCGGAAGGTGGCCGACGCGGCGATCCGCGAGGCGCGACGCGTTGTGAAGGAGGGCGCCGGGCTGGCCGTGCGGGAGGACGCAGGGTAGTGCTCTGGGCAACAAGGCGAGGATGTCACGTGGACCGGACGGCCTGCATATGGTTGATCCGTCGCCGCATAGACCCTGACGCCGAATTTCGCTTCTTCAGGGACGTCTCGGAAGCGCCGGAAGGAGCTGAGCTCTTCGATGTGGCTGGGGCCAGACTCTCCCACCGCGGGGACGCCTGTTCCTTCGAGACGATTCTCGAAGAGTACGACCTGGGGGATCCCGTACTGCGTGAGATCTCCGAGATAGTCCACGACGCCGACCTCATGGACGACAGGTACGGCCGCCCCGAGTCCGACGGACTCGACGCCGTGATCAGGGGTATGCAGCTCGCCCTCCCCGACGACGAGGCGCTCAGCCTCCACACAGACGCCATCTTCGACGGCCTGTACGCATACCTGCAGAGGGAGACGCTCTAGCATGGCCTCTACAAGGATAGAAGTCTCGGGGCTCGGGTACGCGGTCGGCGGCGTGGAGATCCTGAAAAGCGTCGACGCGGCGATGCCGGGAGGCGAGATCACCGCCGTCGTGGGGCCATCGGGGGCTGGGAAGAGTACCTTGATGCGCGCCATCAACCGCCTCATAGAGCCGTCTTCAGGGGAGATCTACCTGGACGGGGAGCCGACGAGCGCCCTTGACCCGCTGGAACTACGGCGGCGGGTCGGAATGGTCTTTCAGATCCCCGCGCTCTTCGGGGACTCGGTCGAGGAGGCGGTCCTCTACGGTGCGCGCCTCACCGGTAAAGACGCGGACCCGGTACGACTGCTCGAAATCGTGGGGCTGGACGCCTCGCTGGCAGGGCGCGATCCGCAGGCCCTCTCCGTCGGACAGCAGCAGCGCGTCACAATGGCCCGCGCCCTCGCCCTGGAGCCAGAGGCACTCCTGCTAGACGAGCCCACGAGCGCCCTAGACGAGGCCGCGCGGCGCAGGATCGAGGAACTCGTCAGGGATCTCAACGCCAGGCTCGGACTCACGATGGTCTTCGTCAGCCACGACCTCGCCCAGGTCGAGCGTGTCGCCGACCAGGTGCTCGTACTGGCGGACGGAAGGAACGTGGGAGCGTGGGCTAAGGACGATTTCTACTCCGGCGCCGGAGAGCGGGCGCGGCAGTTCATCGCAGGGAGACTCTAGGATGGCAGATCTGCAAACGCTCGGCTCGGCGCTTCTCACCCTCGGGCTCGTGGCCGTTGCGGTGGTCCTCAGCCTCTACGAGAGGCTCGATCTGGAGAAGGACATCGGCATCGCCGTGGTCCGCTCCTTCTTGCAGCTCGCTGCGATAGGGTACGTCATAAACTATATCTTCGGGCTTAAGAACATCGGGGCGGTCGTGCTGTTGTTGGCCGGCATGGTCCTCTTCGCCGCCTGGACCTCGGCGCGCAGGGCCTCCGACGTGCCGCAGGCCTTCCTCGTGGCTGCCGTCGCCGTTGGGGTGGCGGCTGTGTCTACTCTGGGATTGTTGCTCATGCTCAGGATCGTACCAGCCACCGCGAGGTACCTCATTCCCCTCGGCGGCATGGTCATCGGTAACTCCATGAACGCCGCCAGCCTGACGATGACCCGCATCCGCGACGACGTGGCCGAACAAAGGCCCAAGGTCGAGGCAGCCCTCGCCCTCGGGGCCACGAGCCGCCAGGCCGTAGCGCCCATCCTGAGGACCGCGCTCCAGCGCGCCCTCATCCCCCTCATAGACGCAACGAAGACAACGGGAATAATCTTCCTGCCGGGTGCGATGGTAGGCATGATCATCGCCGGCGCCGACCCGCTCGAAGCGGTGCGACTCCAGATAGTCGTCCTCTACATGCTCCTGGGGAGCGTCTCCATCGCCGCAATACTGGTCGGGACGCTCTCCTACCGTTCCTTCTTCACACAACGACACCAGCTCAGGGCGACGCAGAACAATAGCTGACAAGCTGCCGTAGGCATCTTGCTGAAAAGCTAGAATGGCCGGCTCGTACCCCCGGTCGGGCGCACCACCAGGACCGGGCAGTGGGCGTGACGGACCACCGAGTCGGCGACGTTACCCATGAGGGCACGTTTCATCCCGCCGAACCCGCGGCTGCCGATCACTATCATGCCGGCGTCGATGTCCTCGGCAAGGTGTACTATCGCCTCATCCCTTTGTTCGTCCATCTTCAGGTGGGCGACCGCGACGGTGCCGCCAGCTTCCTCGATCTTCCGGACCTGTTCGTCGAGTATCTCCTGGGCTTCCCTCCTGAGATCGTCGCGCCGCGCCTCGGCGTATTCGTCGTAGACGGCGGCAGGGAATGTGCGCCCGACCGCAACGACGTGCAGTCTCGAGCCTGTGCTCTGGGCTAGATCTATCGCTACCTCAGCCGCCAGATTCGCGTGCGGAGAACCGTCGGTAGCCAATAGGATATGCGTTGGGAAGATCTTCAAATCGCCGTCCTTTCGTAGGAGCGTTCCTCAGATCGGCTCGTCGCGGGGCTCGACCAGGATCTCGTTTACAGCGACGTGCTCTGGCTGGACCAGCGCGTGAACCACCGACGCAGCCACGTCCTCCGGATCCAGCACCCTGCTCTCGCCAGGCTGTCCGTACTCCTCCAGCGCCTCCTCGTCCTCGCTCATCGAGATGAGGTCCGTCGCCACGTTGCCCGGTAGGATGGTCGTTACCTTCAATCCTGTGCCAGCGGTCTCCAGTCTCAGGCCCTGTGAGAGCGCCTCCACGAAGAACTTGCTGGCCGAGTAGACCGCGAGACCGGGAAAGACCTTCCTTCCAGCGTCCGAAGAGATCGTGACGATATGCCCCCGCCCTCTCTCCAGCATCCCAGACAACACCGCGCCTACGCAGTTGAGCGCCCCTTTGCAGTTGACCTCGACAGTACGCTCCCACTCCTCCACGCGCCGGTTCTTCATCAGCGTGTAGTACATGACTCCGGCGCAGTTGACGAGGACCTCCACGGGGCCAAGCTCCTCCTCGATGCGCCCCACGAGCGAGCAGACCTGCGCGCGGTCTGTAACATCTGTCGGACAGACCATGCACTTCCGGCCGTCACCGCTGTCGAGACCAGCCTGGATCTCCAAAAGCGCCTCTTCACGGCGCGACGCGAGCGCCACGTGCGCACCCCCCGCGTTCAGCGCCCTGGCCACAGCGGTGCCGATGCCGCTCGAGGCCCCGGTCACCACAGCGATCCTGTTTCGGAGCGATCCCTCCTCCACCCGAATACTATCCCCTCACAGCGGTGTTCACGAGTACCGTTACTGCATTCCCAAAGACCTGAAATACTGACCAGCGCGGCATTGGGAAGGCTTGGGCCTTCCCAATGCCGCTATCAGCGAGAGCTCCAGTTATACTCCGTCTTCTCCGCCTCCCGGGGCCAGAGGTAACCGAAGAACTCGAGCTTCTCTATGACCTTGCGGGCACTCTCATCTGGCGACTCCTCATCGGTCTTGAGGACGAGGTCAGGGGCGTTCGGCGGCTCGTAGGGGTCTGAGACGCCGGTGAACTGCTCTATCTCCCCGGCGAAGGCCTTCTTGTAGAGGCCCTTGACGTCCCTCTCTGCGCACACCTCCAGTGGAGCATCCACGAAGACCTCGACGAAGTCTACGATCCTGCGCCGCACCTGGTCCCTCGCCTCTTTGTACGGCGAGATGGCGCTGACGATCACGCCCACCCCGTTGCGCGTGAGCAAGTTCGCCACGAAGCCGATCCTGAGCACGTTTATGTTCCTGTCATCCCTGGAGAAGGTAAGGCCTTTGGACAGGTTGGTCCTCACGATATCCCCGTCGAGAACCTCCACGTGCCGCTCCCTCTCGCGCAGCTCGTGCTCGACGATCTCGGAAATGGTCGTCTTGCCAGACCCGGATAGACCGGTGAACCATAACGTGAATCCGCGTTGTTCGTTCATATACGTTCCTTTCGACGCTCCGACTGTCTGCAGCCGTAGTTTACATTTCTCTCTCAGCCCTGCTCACATGACGATCGTGGGATCGTTGGGGGAGAGCCCATCAGGGTCGTTGAGCTCGGCGCCTTCTGGCGCAGGCACGTCCCCATCGAGGAGCGGGTCTTTGGTTTCCACCATCCACGCTTTGAGCCTCCCGCGCAGCTCCTCCAGCGTCCCCGCGTGAGCGGGATCTTCGGCGAGGTTGTGCGCCTCGTTGGGATCCAGGACCAGATCGTAGAGTTGCTCGGGGGGGATCTCACGCTCTCCCCATCCATAAGAGAGCAGCAACTCCTTGCTCGGTCCGTCGTCGGTGTTCGGCAGGACGGGCCTGGTGCGCTCTCCGAAGCGCCGGATATACTTCCAGCGGTGGGTGCGGACGCACCGTTCGGGCTCGTAGGCCACGTGGTACGTCTTCTCCGCGAAGATAGCATCCCTGACCTCATCGGCCTCCCCGTTCACGAGCGGGAGGAGCGACTCGCCCTGCAGCCACTCAGGCCTCTCGACACCGGCGAGATCACAGACGGTCGGAAAGAGATCTATGTGGGAGACGAGGGCGTCGCTGGCTTTCCCACCAGTGAAACCGCCTGGCCCGCGCAGGATGAGCATTACGCCGAGACCCCTGTCGTAGAGAGTGGCTTTCGCGCCGGGGAAAGCAAGGCCGTGGTCGGTCGTGCAGATGACGAGCGTGTCCTCGGCCAGCCCTTCGGCGTCGAGGGCGTCGAGAACGGCCCCTATGCCCCTGTCGAGCGAGCGGGCACTCTCCTGGAACGCGGCCATGTCGAGGCGCGTCTCGGGCGCGTCCGGCAGATTGGGCGGGGGAATGACGTAGTTGGCCTTCTTGGGTGAGCTTGGACGGAACCACTCGCGGTGGGTCTCGAAGAACCCGACGGAAAGGAAAAAGGGCCTGTCGCTGGCGCGCTCTAACAGGTCGAGCGTCACGGGCACGACGTCGTCGGTGTGGCTGGTGCTGATCTTGATCACCTCGTCGTAACCGATGATGTCGGGCTTCTTGGAGATGTGCTGCTCGCCGATGAGCGCCGACCAGTACCCGAGATCGTGCAGCGTGTGAACGATGTGTTGCCTGTAATCCTTGAGCGAGAACCCGCGGTGGGCGAGGCCGACCATCCCGTTCGAGTGGGCGTACTGTCCCGTGAGCAAACAGGCCCGGCTCCCAGAGCACGTCGGGGCGGCGCAGAACGCCTTGCGGAAGAGTACGCCCTCCTCGGCGAGCCGCTGGATATTGGGCGTCCTTACGGAGTAGCCGTAAGGCCTGACCCACCGCCCGGTGTCGTGGGAGTGTATGTAGAGAATGTTCGGAAGATCCAGCAACTCTATCCTTTCTGCACGGTATTCGCGGCAGCGTGCTCGTCGTACAGACGAACCCACTCCTCGGAGAGCTCGTCAGCCTGACGTCTCATTCTAGGCTCTGCGACGGCAAAATTCTCCGGGACGGAGATCCCGATGCCATGGAGAAGCCATAACACCGTCCCCCGGTAATCCTCGATGAGCTCCTCGTAGACCACCTCCATAGGCTCCACGCCACACCCCTCGAAGAAATCCTGCCAGGCGGCGTTGTGCTCGTCGATACGCAGCTTCAAGTGGTCTATGGCGGCAAAGCTGAAACGCAGGCCATGTCCATCTACATCCTCGTCCGAGTCTCGCCGCCACTGCTTAGTCTGGAGCGCCTTCCACAGCGAGACGGCCTGGCGGGTGGTGTCCCTGCGGCGCATCCAGACGAACCGCCGCAGGTTGGGCAAGACGGAGGCGGGCACCTCGCAGGGGCGGAGGTCGGGCGCAGTCGTCCGGCGCGCGAGTCGGACGAAGTCCCTGAAATAAGCCCACATGATCTTGGTCCCAAGCACGCCGTTTTCGGTCGTGCCCTTGTGTAACGCCCCTTCTGCCAGCCTCTCGAAGTCGGGCGGGCGCCAAAGCGGGTCCCTGCGCGCCGGATGTTCGGAGTACCTTCCACCGTACTCGCCCAGAACATCCCTGAACTCGGGATCGTCTAGCAGCGCCCATACCTCAGGGTCGTTGGAGCGCTGGAAGTAGTCCCGTGGTTGCCTCGCATGCCCCGTCTCGAGCAATATCTCGAAATGCTCCTCGGGGTGGCCCGCTATCCCCGTGTCGTCCAGCGCCGCACAGAGCAGCGTACTCCCGCTACGCGGCGTCGCGCAGATCAAATACGATAGCGCCGGCTCGCCGAGCCCGGATCTAGCACCCATATACCTTCCTCCCAACTCCCTGGTCAATGTCTACTAAAGCTACTTTGTCTATTACGATGGTAAAGAATACACGAAACGCTCACTGGATCAACACACCTGGATGACTGAGAAGATCACCTCTCCTGCCCGCAATCAGGCGCCACAATCAGGGGCCAAATGAAGCCTCGGCGCTTGACGCCCTAAGAGCACTAGTATACCATAATGTCTACTTATAAAGTAGGGAAACACAAGTAGAATGGAGGCGGGACGATGAAGTGGGACCTGGATCTCTGGTACGAGCTTTGGGACAGGGCTGGCAGTCAGGGGTTGGATACCTGGTACGACTTGCGGGTTGAGGCACGCGATGGTCCCGACACCGGACACGCGCCGGATGCCGGATCTGAAATCATCGAAGACGGGCGAGAGGGGACTTGACCGGTTTCTTGTACAGATCAGGCGCGAATGGCCGGGTACACGGTAGCGCGGTCCGCGGACGGCTTGGGCCCACCCTCGGGTCGGTCGTGTTGGCTTCGCTGCTCTTGTGTGAGGTGGCGGCTGCGATGGTGGGAGCCGAGGCGGTTTTCTTCACGACCATCGTGGCCGCCTGGCTGGTCCTACCGGCCGTTGTGGGACCAAATAACGTCCTTGACGCCGGATGCTTCTACATGCTCGTCTCGCTAGGTATCGTGGTCGTGGTCGATGTAGCCAGGTATGGCCCGATCTCTCTCCTAGCCTAACACCACAGCGGAGCCGCCCCCTGGCCGTTCCAACATCTACGCAATCCTCTTCAGCCACTTCGCTCCTTCACCTCATTCATAACGAGTCCGTTTGAACGGGATCGCGTTCAGGCTGCGGGCACGCATGGAAGCCTCCCATGCGTCATTCTCGCGAAGCTTGTCCCCGCGAAGGCGGGGAGCGGGAATCCATTAGCAGGAAGAGGCGGCGGAGGCCTCCGCGCGATAGCAGTGTAGAGACAAAACTCTCGCCAACACGATCCGTCAAAACTTCCCGCATAGAAATAGGTTTTCCTTCTGATCGATGCACCGCGATTCAGACCGATCGTAACCAGGGTAACTTGACCTTCCGACAGTAGCAGACTAGTCTGCACCATTGTTAAGTAATATAATAGAAGAAGTGAAGTTAAGGAGGTTCGAGTCTTTGTTCGACGCCGACGGGAGGGAAGGGATGCAGTCGCAGTACCCGTTGTTGTCTATGGAAGCAGTAAGGATAGGGTACGGGTCGCACGACAAGACGAACCCTGCTGTGGAGGACGTTAGCTTCGAGGTCTGGGCCGGGGAGAAGGTTATGCTTCTAGGGCCTTCCGGGTGCGGAAAATCCACACTCCTCAAGGCGATAGCCGGCTTCATCAGGCCTGATGGTGGGGTCGTCTCCTTCGCTGGCAGAGAGGACTTGCGTCCGGGGCCGGACCGGGCCGTAGTCTTCCAGGAGTCTGACCAGCTCTTCCCCTGGCGCACCGTGATGGACAACGTCGCGTATCCACTTCGTGTCATGGGCTGGGGCAGGGATGAGAGTGAAGAGAAGGCCGGATGGTATCTGAAGATGACGAGCCTCGAGGACGCTGCGTACCATTTCCCGCACCAGCTCTCGGGGGGCATGAAGCAGAGAACCGCCATAGCGAGGGCGCTCGCGCTCGACCCGCTGGTGCTGCTGATGGACGAGCCGTTCGCCAGGCTCGACGCCCAGACCCGAAACAGGCTGCACGGGGAACTAAACGAGATAGTCCTGCGGACCCACATGACGGTCGTCTTCGTAACGCGAAGCCTCCAGGAGGCCCTGATCCTCGGCGACCGCGTCGTCGTGCTGCGACGTGCGCCAGCCAGGGTCAAGGATGTGGTGGACGTCTCGGGCGTGACCGACCCGGACTCCGAGAGGTTCGTTTGCAGCCGGCGCCAGTTGCGCAAGCTCCTCGCTGACGAGATAGATGGAGGACGCAGCCTTTGAATAGTGTGGAATCCAGACAGGACACGGTCGTGCCCAAAGACGGCGGGAAGGACTCGAGACTACGCCAGGTGCGCCTTCCCGCGACCCTCAGATACGCGATGCTGCTTGCGGCGCTCCTGGGACTCTGGCAAATCTACGTCACGTTCGTGGGCCAGATCTCATTACCGGGGCCACTGGACGTGGCAGGGGCTCTCTCAGAGGGTTGGAGCGGCGGCCGTCTCGCCGCCGCGACGTGGATGACCCTGGGTACGCTCGCTCTCGGGATGCTCATCGGGGCGATGATTGCGGTCTTGCTCACGGTCTTCGCAGCGTGGACCAGGATCGGGGCCGACCTGCTCGCGCTGCTGACCTTGACGCTCTATTCAGTACCCGCCATAGCCCTCCTGCCGCTCCTCATCCTCTGGTTCGACACGAGTCCCACTTCACTGGTCGTGGTTACCGTTTGCTCGGTCACCTTGCCCACCGCCATCAACCTGAGCGCCGGCTTGAAGAGCGTCAACCCCACGATCATGCTGGTCGGGCAGAACCTGGGTCTGCGGGGCTGGGGGATGTTCAGCGCGGTACTCTTACCCGCAGCTTTGCCGCACGCCATCTCCGGACTCAGAGCAGGCTGGGCCTCCGGCTGGCGCACCGTCATCGCCGCCGGACTCGTCTTCGGCGTTGCAGGCGGGGGGCCCACGTTCTTCACCAACGACGCCGGCGACTTCCTGCTAGCACCTGAGCTCCTCGCAGGACTACTTGCCATCGCCTTCGCCGGAGTCCTGGTCGAAGCGACCTTCCGCCTGCTGGAGCGCGGTACCGTCGTCCAATGGGGAATGAAGGTTGGCAGGGAGTAATGATCAAACGGATGCGTTAGCAGCTGTGAGCAATCAAAAGGCTGAAAGCCGATTGCTACCTGCTCTCGACCCGCTGACCTTCCATAAGCACCTCGATCACTTCGGGGCGGGAGAACTCTGGGGGCGGGTACTCGCCCCTGGAGAGCATCTCGCGCACCTTCGTCCCCGAGAGGAAGACGTGGGAGTCTGGGTCGTGCGGGCAGGTCTTCGATGAGCCCATGCCCCCGCACTCCGTGCAGAAGAACGCGTGCTCGAAGAAGAGGGGTGTGATCCCCAGCTCCTCCGGCTCGAATTCCTCGAAGATGTGTTGGGCGTCGTAGGTGCCGTAGTAGCTGCCGACGCCGGCGTGGTCGCGGCCTACGATGAAGTGCGAGCAACCGTAGTTCTTGCGGCAAATGGCGTGGAAGATGGCCTCCCTCGGACCGGCGTAGCGCATCGCTGCGGGGAAGACCGCTAGCATCGTCCGGTCTTCGGGATAGTACCTGTCCAGGATCATCTCGTAAGATTCCATCCGAACGTCGGCCGGTATGTCGTCCGATTTGGTCTCCCCGACGAGCGGGTTCAGAAGGAGCCCGTCCACCGTCTCGAGGGCGCTCTTCTGGATGTACTCGTGCGCCCGGTGTACGGGGTTCCTGGTCTGAAAGCCGACGATCCGCTTCCACCCCTTCTCAGCGAAGGAGGCCCTGAGCTGCGATGGCGTGTAGTAGTAGCGGGGGAAACGCCCCTCGTCCGGCGGACGCAGGAGCTCTACCTCGCCACCGAGCAGGATGTCGCCCTGCCTGTAGACTGCGGCGACGCCGGGATGGTCGGCGTCGGTCGTCCTGTAGACCATCCTGGCCTCGCGCTCCTTGTCGTAACCGTAGAGCTCCCTGACCACCATGGTAGCCACGGGCTCTCCGGTACCGTCGACCAGGGCTATCTCAGAGTTCTCCGACAGCTCTCTGGCCTGCCCCTCGTCCACGGACACAGTGACGGGTAAGCTCCAGGCGAGGCCACTCCCCAGCCGCATATCCTCTACCACGCTCTCGTATTCGTCGCTCAGCATGAACCCTTCGAGGGGGCTGAAGACCCCGGTCGAGATCATCTGTAGGTCCGATAGGGCGCGCGGGTTCAAGGGCACCTTCGGTAGCTCCACGGCTTCCATCGAACGTTCCCCGCGCTCCTCCTCAGGGACCACACGGTCTATAAGTTCTCCCCCGTGCGGGGCTATCGCACTCTCTGTTCTTAGCAAGATCTTCTCCTTGTCGTAGTCAGGTCTTCCGGCGTCCCGGGCTGTGAGCCGCGCCACGGATGGGATCGCGTGCGCGGCCAGCTCGTAGTAGTAGGGCAAACAGTGTTCGTAGGCGGCCTCGAGCTCCTCGGGGAGTTCGGGGTCCAGGCGCTCGGCCGGCTCTATACCGGTGCTGCTCTCGGCATCCTCGTGCCACCCCTCCCAGTTCTCCCATCTCCGAACATCCCTCGACTCCCACGTGAGGGAGCCGGACCTGAAAGGTACCTCCAGGTGCTCGCAGTAGGCGGCGAGCACGCCTGCAGGGTTCTCCGAGAAGGTCATCGCGTCGACAACGGCAACGTCCTCCCCCGCGTCCGTCGCATAACGGAAGAGCCTGTACAAATCCTCGTAGCCGGTCTCCTCCAACGTAAAGTCGGGCCACATCTTGTACAGCGACACCAACACGTACTTCGGGTCCCTCACGATAAAGGTATTGACGAACCGCGAGGCGAACTCGGGACTCAACACCTTCTTTGCGTGGTAGGCCATGTCCTTGAGGAAAACACGCTGCTCGCGTGGCCTGAAGACGTCCTCGAGCACCCGCTCGTAACTGTACTCGGCCTTCGGCTCGGCGTCCCCAAAGCGCTCGCTCAGGCGGTCGTCTCCATAGTAGTAAGAGGCCGAAAACGGCTCGTGCAAGACTTCGAAGTCGTCCCTCTCCACAAAGACTCTCTCGAACGCCGTAGATATGGAGCGGGGTACAGCCCACAACGCGACGGGTTTGCTCTGTGTCACATGCGCCTCTCTTCCGTCCTCAACAGGGTAAGCGTCCCGGCCTCTGCCAATCCTTCCACGCATGATACCGGGATACGCCACAACGTCACGTGAGCATACCGCCAGGCCTGTTAACCATTTTCCCTACTAAATTTGTGGACATCGGAAGACTGTAGACCAGCATCATGTCTAGGTCAAGCCACTCCGCCGATTCTTCCTCTCATGGAGGCCTTGTTTACGGACCGTTCCACCCTGGCGGCTGGGTCGAATCATTGCTCGCGGAACACTCGCTCGAAGGCGCAGGCTGGAGGGCTATCTTGACTATCCCGGTGGCGAAGCCGGGGTTCGTTCGCACGGTCAGCGGGTGCCGGCCGGGCGCTGCGCCGATTCTGTGGGAGTGGATCCAAGACGGGCGATGCGCCGGCGACCACCGTTGCGCCACATGAACGCTGCCATGACGAACGCCCACACCGCCAACAGAAGAAGGCCCACCACTTTGACCATCGATGGTACGAAGCCCTCGTAGGCCACGACTACCGCGCCGTCGTCACTGCAGCGGCTAAGCCGAAGGGTGCGAGCCCTGCTCCCGCTCCCGGCCTTGAGCTGACAGAGTAGTAGAGGGCGACCAGGCCGCCCAACAATAGGAGGAAGCCGCAGTACTCGCCGAGGTGAACGGTGGTCCAGACGTTGCTCTGGGCGTACTCCTCGAATAGACCACTCCAACGGTTGCTAGAGTGTTGCAAGCTTCCGAGGAGTCCCTTCTCTACACGATCAGGTGAAAGCGAGGGCCGGTGGACCTACGCGCACTGAGCGAAGCGCTCGGTGCGCAGTTTGCCGAAACCTGAGGCCATGCTTTCAGAAGTTCGGAAGGCGTCCTCGAGCATCGTTCTGGGCGTACTCTTCGTACATCCTCTTCACCGTCTCGGGCTCGGCTTCAGCCAGGTCTCTTCTCTGGTCAGTGTCGTTTACGGCGTCGAAGAGGTGGGCGTCGGTCATGTCGGTGCGGCAGAACATCACCCTGTGCTCGTCCCTGCAGCACACGTAGTTTTTGTAGCCCTGTGTGAAATGGTCCCTCGGTTGCTCTGGCTCCTTACCCTCCAGGATGGGCGCCAGGTCCTGACCGTCCATGGGTTCGGCCTGCTCAACCCCGAGGAAGCCAAGGATCGTTGGCGCGACGTCGTGGGTAGAAACGTAGAAGTCGCTGCTCTTGCCAGCCCCGTCGCCCTGTGGGTGCCTCACCATGAAGACGATATCTGTCAGCTCTGGGTAGAGGGCGTAGGCCAGCTTCCCCGTGTAGCCGTGCTCCCCAAGGAGGTGGCCGTGGTCTGAGACGACCACGAACAGGGTCTTCTCCATTACCCCGAGCTCGTGCGCCCTCTCGATGAACTTCCCTAGCCAACGGTCCATCATGGTGACCTCGGCGGCGTAGAGTGCCCTCATCCTGAGGAGTTGGCGGTCGGTGAGGTAATCGTCGCTGCCGTAATTGTCGTCCAGGGGCTCCTTGCCGTTGTAGCCCTCGTCGTAGAGGCTCACGTACTCCTCTGGCGGGTCCCAGGGCTCGTGAGGATCGTAGCAGTCCGCCACCAGGAAGAAGGGCCGGTTCTCCGCCGCGGCCACCTCGAGCGCATCCATGGCGTCGAGGAACACCCTGGGAGCGAACCAGTCCTCCTCGCCCTTCCGGCCCTCTACGTTGGCCAGATACTGGCGGGCCTTCTTGCCCTCCCCGAGGATAATGTAACGGCGTCGCATCTCCTCCTCGGAGATTGTGGAGGGGTCTTTGTGAGGGTCCCTCTCCTGGCCCCAGATCATGTTGTAAGCCCCGAATCCCCTGCCGAAGTTCATAGGGAACTGTACATAGGTGTCGGTCACCAGGTAGGTGCCGAAGCCCTCTTCCGACAGTATCTCCGCCACCGTAGTCTGTCCGGAGGGGATCGGCTTCCATCCGAAGGAGGTCGATCGGGTGGGCCAGGTCCTCATCCCTGTGTGGATGGCACGCCTCACCGGGATCGTGGGCATGGCCTCGGGGTAGGCCTGGGTGAAGAGCAGGCTTTCTTCGGCGAGGGCATCGAGGGTGGGGGTCTGTATCCAGTCGTGGCCGTAGGCGCCGACGTGATCCTTCCTCAGGGTGTCTATGATCACCAGGATGACGTTAGGTCCTGTCCCCCCGCCAGGGAGGTACTCTTCGGGCAGCCGCGGTACCCTGTCGGCGAAGCCTGCGCACCCGGCCGCGCCGAGCAGGGACACACCGGCCGCACCAGCTCCGGCGGTCCTCAAGAAGTCCCTGCGCGTAAACGTCCTCTTCGGTTTCTTGCTCACTGCAGGCCGACTCCCGGACCGTTAACCCCAAAAGCCGCACTCTAGCAGCTAACACGTCGTCCATCAGCACCGACCGGACGACGTGGAAAGGCCACCAGGTGACTTATTTGGCTCAGGCCATGTTTGCCTTCAGGGCGTCGGCAAGATGATAGACGGGCGTGAGTTTGGCCGGGTTCTCCCTTTCCATGTACTCGACGAACTCCTCTTCCGTGGCGAAGAGCATCTTGGGGTTGCTCGCTTTCTCATCTTTCAGGATCGAGTGTTCGCGGCCGTTGTAGTCGTGACCAGGGTAGACGAGCAGGTCGTCGGGGAGGGCGCGGTAGGTGTAATAGAGCGTGTGGTACTGGCGGACCGCGTTGCCGTTGGGGAGATCTGTGCGCCCGCAGGAGCCTATGAGCAGGGCGTCGGCGGTGAGAATGCGGCCAGGCAGCATTACGGAGATCAGGTCCTTGGCGTGTCCCGGCGTGTGGATGAACTTGATCGAAACGCTGCCCACCAGGAGGCGGTCGCCGTCCTCGACCCTCATGTCTACGCAGCTCGCAGGGGCCTTCTCGTGCATCACGATCTTCGCCGTTGTCTTGTCTTTTAGTTCCCTGGCGCCTGAGATGTGATCGGCGTGCGTGTGGGTGTCTACTATGTAGGACGGCTGGAGCCCATGCTCGAAGATAAAGTCGAGCATGGGCTCGACCATTTCCAGTTCGGGGTCGAAGATCGCGGCCGAGCGGGCGTGGGCGACTATGTAGCCCAGGCATCCGCGGTCGACGCGGAACTGCTCGAAGAGGTAGTCCTGGTCACTCTCTTTCATGGGCGCTCCTCCTTCCCGGCGCCGCTCTATCCCCTGGAGCACCTCGACAGGGTGCCCGACGCCGTGGAGGTATCCTAGATCATTCCAGACTACCTCGTCCGGAAGACCTGGCCGCGCAGACGATCGGGCCCGCAGGGGAAGAGTCACAGTCTCCCCTGCAGGCCCGCGTTTGCCTCAGGCGCGCCCTGTTACGCGCTCTCTCTGACAACCCTCCAACGGTCGACCGCCTCGCGGCGCGGGGCGAGGTACTCCTCCGGAGTGCGGATGCCCTCCAGGAAACCGAGGGCCTGCTCGGCGAGCAGTCCGCCTTCGCCGCCTTGCGTTCTCCAGACATTTTCCTGCTCGCCGGGGTCGCGGGTGAGGTCGTAGAGCTCAGGCTCGTCGTCCGGTCCGCCCAGGATCAGGGACCGCTCGGGCGTCGTGACTGTGACAGGCATGTAGTCGGCGATCCTGCGCGCCTTGGAGTCTATGGCCGTGACGATCTCACCCTCTGCCAGATATAGCGGCCAGGAACTCACCACGAGCGGCCTGTGCTCCTGCCTGGTTCTGTTGAGGACACCGCCGAAGGAGTCTCCTGTCATGGTGGTCGGCATGCCACCCAGGCCGGCGAACTCCATGATCGTCGGCGCCAGGTCTGGGGCCGTGGTCAT
>DASSCV010000277.1:0-5654 GCA_035697505.1 Rubrobacter sp. | reverse complement strand
CAAAGCCAGGGCCGGTTGTCCCTCCTCTATCGCCTCCCGCACCGCCTTCGAGCCGACAGGTACGATCGAGCGTCCACCGTGCTTGGGGCGCATATTCTCGTCTATCTCGGGGGCGTCGTCGAGCCCGGACTTGTAGGGCGGGCAGTGGAAGTTGTAGATCGTTTTCTCGGGAGGGGCGGTGACCTGGCCCGTCATCTTCTTCAGGCGTGCTGCGAGGTCCTCCTCGTCCTCTTCGCGATAGGTATCCCAAGGCGTACGGTTCGACCACCCGGTAGAGACCATCTGGTAGTCGCCGAACTCGACGACCTTGCCCTCGGCGAGCCGCACGCGCTTGGCGGAGGCGATGATCTCATCGACCTCGAACTGGTCGTCGTTGCCTGGGCTGACGAAGCACTCGATGTCGGTGCCTTCGAACTTCTCGTCGGCCATCTGCATCCAGCGCTCGATCGTCCCCAGCATCTCCTTGTAGAAGAGCTCATTGCGCAGATCCTCATCCGACTCGAGCTCGCTCATCTCGTCCGGGTCGGTGCGGAAAGGGTAGTAGCCGCGCCTTTTGACCGAGTCCTCGAACTCCTTTACCTCGTCTTCGCTCTCGAATTCCCGCCGGTTCTCGAGTAGCGTCGCGTGCCAGCGGTTAGGTCCTTCCTCAACTATCGGGACGAGCGCCTTGCCTGTCATATCGCCACCGAGGATCATGATGTTCGCCTCGTAGTGCTTGCCCGAGTTCAAGAACTTGCGCCAGCAGGTCTCCGAGCCGTGGATGTCCGTAGCGAAGAACACCTTGGTATCGGGTTCCCGTGAAAAAAGTTTGGAGATCATGGTCCTCCATCTACCTCCTCAGGCAGCTCGTACCAGCGTTTGCGATCGTCTATCGCGCGAACAATATTCCAGGCGTAGGACTTCGGCTCGTTCTTCGCCCAAACCCACACTGCGATCTTCGCCTTTCCCCAGACTCCGCTGCCCCGTCAACGTACAGCCTATCGCCCTATTCTATACTGTTGGATACCTGTTGCATAGAAGGTCCGCAACGCTGAGGTAATCCGACTGCCGACAACCAGTAGCAAACGGTATACGCCTGTGCTGCGCGGTTCAGTCCTAGTTCCGACTCTTTCCTAGAGAAGCGCTTATCTCCCCTGCGGCCTTCTTGCAGAGAACCGCGATCTCGGGCAAACGCGCCGGGGGCATCCGATACACTGGTCCCGACACGCTCAACGAGGCCCGGCAGCACCCGAGCGCGTCGCAGACAGGGACAGCGACACCGTTGAACCCCTCCTCGAGCTCGCCGAGAGTCGACGCCCAACCCTCCGATCTGACGCGATCGAGCTCGGAGCGGAGATCCTTGACGCTCGTGATCGTCTGCCGGGTGAACGCCTCCAGAGGGCTCTGGAGGCATCGATCCTCGGAGAGGTTCTCCGTGAACGCAAGCAGAACTTTGCCGTTGGCGGTGGCGTGGGGCTCCGTCTTCCAGCCGACCCAATCACCCACCCCGACCAGATGAGCACCGTCAACCTGAGCTATATTGACGACTTTGCGATCTTCGAGCCGGGCGAGATTCACCGTCTCGGCCGTCTCCGTCGCCAGGTTTCCCATCGGCCTTCTTGCCAGTTCGATGAGATTGTGGCTACTGCCCATGTTGAGCATGCCAAGCCGCCCGAGCTCGGGGCCTATCCTGAACGCCTCGCTGCCAGGAACCCGCTCGAGGAAGCCCCGGTTGGCCAGCGTGGCGGCGAGGCGCGAAACGCCGCTCTTCTCGACGCCGAGCATCGCCGCCATCTCGCCCACCCGGTACTCCTGGTCAACTTCCTCGAAGAGGAGGAGAAGCCGTAATGCTCGGTCGACCGTCTGAAGCATGCGAAGATCCCTCACTGTCTCCACAAGACGACTGCGGTTGGCATGTTATCTGAAAGTAGCATAGCTTGCAGATACGACGGCGAGATTTGGTTTTCCCTGCCCGATCCACGAGCGGAGTCGATTGCCCTTGACAGATTAGCATCAAGGTGCTATGAGTTTTCCATATGACAACGGCACGCACTATACGCAACAGGGCGCCCGGAGATATAGTCTCGCCGTCTTCGCAGCTCTCTGGCGTATTTCGTCTCAGGCGTCGCGGTTCCCTCGACTTTTTCGGTACCCGGAAGGTGAGGCTTCGCGGGCTTCCCAAGTCTACGCGGGTCCTACCCTATCTGGTCGGAGAATCGGACGACTTCGAGAAGCGAGATCACTTGCACTGGTGGTCTTATGGAGCTTTTGCCAGCAAAGGTCAGCTGCATGGTAACCAGTATCTGGCTGGCCGACGCGCGCCGCCCCTCCTGCATCAGTAATCGTCGGGCTCACCTTACGCAGGAGGTATGCATATGTCGACTCGACCTAACGTGGTGGTCATCGTGTCGGACACCTTCCGCCGCGACCACCTGGGAGCATTCGGAAACACCTATATTCACACGCCGCACATAGACGAGTTCGCACGTTCTTCTGTGGTCTTCGACCGGCACGTGATCTCATCTTTTCCCACCATGCCTGCAAGGGCTGACATCCTGACAGGTACCTTCTCCTACACTTATATGGGCTGGGAGCCTTTGCCCCGTCACGTGCCCACGCTGCCGGGGCTTCTCTCCGAAGCCGGTTACTTGACCATGGGCGTCGTGGACACACCCTTCTTCGTCAGGGGCGGATTCGGTTACGACCGGGGCTTCGACGACTTCATCTGGGTCAGGGGCCAGGGCGACGACACGAGGCCGCAGGAGCGCTCCGACTACCGGCAGACGTGGAGGTCCGAGTCGGACAGGCTGGTGGCGCGCACCGTCACAGAGGCAGAGAAGTGGTTGGAGAGACATTACAAGGAACAGTTCTTCCTATACGTCGACACCTGGGACCCGCACGAACCGTGGGACGCCCCCGAGTACTACACCTCGCTGTACCGCACGGGTTACGAGGGACGCCAGATCTACCCCAGCTACGGCAAATGGGAGGAAGCCGGACTCACCCGGGATGACGTGGATCTCGCGCACGCCACCTACTGCGGCGAAGTCACCATGGTCGATTTCTGGATCGGAAGGCTGCTGGCGAAGCTGGAGGTGCTGGGCCTCAGGGAGAACACGCTGATCTTCTTCACCTCCGACCACGGCTTCTACTTCGGAGAGCACGGCTACTTCGGCAAGGCCGAGTGGATCAACGACCAGGGCGCAGCCGTCACGGAGGACTCGGTCGTCCCTGACTGGCTACCGGAGTCGTGGTTGCTCACCGTAGGATGGTCACCCCTCTACGAAGAGCTGACGCGTGTGCCCCTCATGGTCCGTGCTCCCGGGCTGGAACCCGGTCGTCGCTCGGCGTTGACAACCGCACCCGACCTCGCGCCCACTATTCTCGACCTCGCGGGCGTCGAGCGTCCCCTGGCCATGCGCGGAGAGTCTTTCGGGGACGTTCTCGTGGGAGAGAAGGACGAGCACCGCCCATTTGTCGTCAGCTCCTGGCCCCTCTACTTCGCAGCGGGCGAGTTCACCACCGCCGTCGACTCCCGGCCCCGACGCATCGCCAGCTACATGCCGATGACCGTGACAACGCGGGAGCGGTCCCTCATCCTCGGCGGTCCCGCTTACATGCCCGAGCTATACGATCTTGGGCGGGATCCGGGCGAACAGTCGAACGTGTGGGAATCTCGCATCGAGGAGGGCGCAGCGCTGGGGGAGCGCGCGCTCTCGTTCCTGGAGCGGGAGGGTACTCCGGAGCTTTACCTGGCCCCCCGCCGCCTCGCCCTCCAGAGGTTCGCGCCGGACTTCACGCGGGGGTCCTCCTCCACATTGCTGGACACCAAAGAGAACCAGATGCACAACGCCAACGAGGAGGCCGTATGAGCGTCGAAGTCGAAACCGTGCGCACCGTCGAGGTCCCCACCCGCATGGTACACGGGCCTGGAGCCATCGGTAGGCTGGGTGAGATCGTGGAGGAGCTGGGCGTGAGGCGTCCGTTGCTCGTAACCGACGGGGGCGTGGTCGCCGCAGGTCTCGCAGAGATGGCCCTGGAGCGCCTTACGGACGCCTCCGTCTTCGACGGGGTCAGGCCGAACCCCGACGTGGAACTCATCGCACTGACGAGCGAGGTCTACAGGGAGGAGGGCTGCGACGGGCTCGTGGCCCTCGGCGGCGGCAGTTCGATGGACACGGCCAAGGGGGTAGGCGTCGAGCTCGTCCACGGCGGGTCCATAGCCGATTACGAGTACGGTAAGACCCCGATCACGCAGCGCATCCCGCCGCTCGTGACGGTACCAACGACGGCGGGAACAGGAAGCGAGGTTACGCTCTGGGCCGTCATTACCGACCACGAGCGCAAGATAAAGTTCAACGTCGGGGGCACGGGCCTGATCGGCGCGCACGTGGCGCTCATAGATCCGGCCCTGACGGTCGGCCTGCCGGCTGCCATCACGGCGGCGACGGGGATGGACGCGCTCTCGCACGGGATCGAGTGCTACACCTGCGATTACCACCAGCCCTTCACTGACTCTTTCGCTCTGACGGCCATAGAGTACGTGGCGGGGTGGCTGCGAGCCGCCTGCCAGGACGGTGCGAACATGGAGGCCCGCATGTTCATGGCACACGGGGCCACGTTCGGAGGGATGGCCTATGGCACGGAGAGCGCGGGGGCCGCCCACGCCATGAGTCAGTCGGCGGGGGGCGTACACGACTGTCCCCACGGCGCCTTGACAGCCCGCGTGCTCGGTCCGGTCTGCGAGTACAACATCCCCGCTGCGCCCGAGCGCTACGCCCGGATCGCGCAGGCGCTCGGAGCGGATACCAGGGGGCTCGAACCACTCGAGGCCGCCCTGGCCGGCATCGAGGAACTCTACCGCCTGACCGAGGACGTCGGGATACCCACGATGAGGGAGTTGGGTTTCTCGGAGGACGAGATCCCAATGCTGGCCCAGATCGCCTACGAAGACCCGCAGACGGTCGGGAACCCGCGCGAGGTCACAGTCGCAGACTACGAGGAGATCTACCACGAAGCCTTCGCAAGGGGGATGTGATGTACACCAAGACGAAAGACTACTCGATGTACCTCGCCGGTGAATGGACCACCGGCGAGTCCCAAGCCCGCATGGAGGCCACCAGCCCGGCGACAGGAGAGCAGATCGGAACGGTACCCCAAGGGACCCGTGCAGACGTAGAGCGGGCGATAGCCGCCGCGAACGAGGCCTGGTCGGGGTGGGCGAATCTCTCCGCGTTCGAGCGTGCCGCAGCGATGATCCGGATCGCGGAGATTATCGAGGAACGCCGCCACGACCTTGGGGAGACGTTGACCCTGGATCAGGGCAAGCCGCTGGTGGCCGAGGCCTACGACGAGGTCGATGAGCTCATCGCCTACTTCGAGATGGCGAGCGCCGACGTGACGCGACTGGAGGGGACCATGCCGCCCTCGGTAGACGCCGACAAGCGCGTCATGCTCTACAGGGTTCCGCGCGGGGTGGTCGGCGTGATCTCGCCGTGGAACTGGCCCTACACCATGCCGGCGGAGCTGATCGCGCCGGCACTCGCTTGCGGCAACGCGGTCGTTTGGGCGCCGGCCTCCTCGACGTCTGTCTGTGCCGTGAAGCTCGCCGAGTGCATCGTCGACGCGGGACTGCCATCCGGGCTCTTCAACATGATCACCGGCCCCGGTCCCGT
>DASSCV010000276.1:0-3781 GCA_035697505.1 Rubrobacter sp. | reverse complement strand
GGGCAAGCGCTGTAAGACCGGATTTCTCCCTGGCGGAGGATAATGCCCCGGCGGTGGTTGAGATCTGCGAGAGGCTGGACGGTTTGCCTCTGGCCATAGAGCTCGCCGCGGCCCGCATAAAGCTGCTCCCCCCGCAGGTGCTGCTCGACAGGCTCGGCAACCGGCTAAAGATCCTCACTGGTGGTGCACGAAACCTACCCAAGCGACAAAGAACGCTCAGGAACGCCATCGAATGGTCCTACGAGCTGCTCGACGAGGGCGAGAAGATGCTCTTCGGGAGGCTTGGAGTCTTCTCTAGCGGGGCAACCCTGGAGGCCATGGAGGCAGTATGCGAGGCTGAGGGAGATCTCCCCACGGACGTATTCGAAGGCGCCTCCTCGCTCCTTGACAAGAGCCTCCTCCGGCAGGAGGAAGGGGCAGGAGGTGAACCGCGCTTCGTGATGCTGGAGACAATCCACGAGTTTGCGAACGTAAAGCTCGAGGATAGCAGGGAGGCGGAAGCCGTGAGGCGTGCCCACGCCGAGTACTTCCTAGCCCTCGCGGAAGAGGCCGAGCCCATGTTGTGGGGAGCAGAAGATGCGGCGTGGTTGGACCGGCTGGTACAAGAGCACGACAACTTGAGGGCGGCGCTCTCCTGGGCGATAGAGCACGAAGAGGGCGAGCTTGCCCTGAGAATAGGCGCAGCGTTACGGTGGTACTGGTACATGGAAGGATACTACGGTGAGGGAAGGAGATGGCTCGAGGCAGCGCTGGGCAAGGACTGGGGCGCCGCGGCAGCGGAGGCGCGGGCCAGGGCTCTGGAGGGGGTGGGCTGGCTGGCGTCGCGTCAAGGTGACCTTGATCGGGCGCAAGCCGCTGCCAAAGAGGGGCTGAAGCTGAGCACTGAAGCAGGGCTGGGGGACGTAATCGTGGCCGATCTACAGAACGTGTTGGGGGAAGCCGTTGCGAGGAAACGGGGCGACTACGAGTGGGCAGCGGAGTTGCTAACAGAAAGCCTGGCGCTACACCGCAAAGCCGGGGACATTAGAGGCGTGGCGTGGTCTCTGGGCAACCTGGCTAACGTGTCGAGCGACCGCGGCAACTACGAGCAAGCGAAGGACCTCTATGAAGAGGGCTTGGCCCTGTCCCGAGAGTTGAACGGCGCGGAACTACTCGGCGCTTACTTGATCAACTTGGGCTACGAGTCCCTGCTAGCAGGCGAACCTGAGAGGGCTACAGTGCTAAACGAGGAGGCCGCTGAATTATATCGGAAGCGAGGGCTTAGGGACGGTCTGCAGCACGCCCTCGACAACCTTGGATGGGCAACGCTCCTGCGAGGTGACTACGATCGGGCCGAAACCTTACACAAACAAAGCCTTAGGGTATCCCAGGACCTGGGCGACAAGCTGATCGCCTCAGAGAGCCTGGAGGGATTGGCATGCACCGCCGGGGCTCAAGGAGAAGTCGAGCGGTCGGCGATACTGTTCGGGGCTGCAGAGCGACTGCGTGAGGCAGAAGGCTACCAGCAAGCTCCCAGAGACCATTCTCTGCGAGAGCCGTATCTCGCGGCCGCCCACTCCCTGGGAGGAGAGGCGGCGTGGCAGAAAGGGCGTTCCATGCAGTTCGAAGACGCGCTAGTCTACGCCCTGGAAGGCTCTAACAGCTGATTCGGCAGACGGATCAGCCTCCTAGAAAGCTCCCTCCGGGCATCAGAACGAACTGAGCAATCAGATTACGACACCCCCTGAGTCAATCGTTACTGGCGTGTCGTTAGTAGCGCCAGGCGGCAACAGCACCCAGCACCCCGGGGCTCGACCGGGCGGGTTGAGGACCAGGTTCGGGTTTTGGGTGTTCGCAAGGCAGGGCTGGGTCGTCGACAATAACACGCCGCCCTCTTTGCGCGCGGCCAGAGCGGGAGAGATGCTGGCCACCAGGATCACCGCCATAATCACCGCCACCATCAAGACTTTGACCATCCGTTTCATCGGCTAACCCCCTTCTTTCTCAGGCCTTTGCGCCGTTTACGTGCTTACGATAACAGACCGAAGCAGCCGACGGTATCGTACAAATGAACTATTTCTTCTTTCGGCAACCTTCTGGCCGATCATACCGGAGCGACCTGTTCAGCATCAGGACGAGGACCAGAGGGCGGGGTTCCTATGCTGCTTGCGTCTCCTTGGTCCTTCCGGCCACCAGGAAGCGCCACCAGGCGATGGCGACCTGCACCAGCGCGAAAGTGAGGAGAACAGAGAACAACGCCCTATACCCGAAGCCAGTGATGATCCATCCGGCGACCAGTGGGAAGCCGAGGATCGCACCTTCGAAGAGCATGCCCGCCATCGGAAGCACCCGCGGCCTTAGCTGCTCCTCCGAAGAGTTGACCGCCTGCGCCTGCACGCCCGGCAGCGCGAGCCCGTAGCCCAGACCCAAAGCGGCTGAGGAGATCCCGTAGAAGATGGTGTTGGACCCCACCGCGAGAAACGACGCGACAGCAAGCGCCATGACGCTCACCGACCCGGCGATCACGAGCCGCGGATCGAAGCGCGCCGCGAGTCCCGCGAGCACGAAGCGGGAGAAGATCACCGCAACGGTGTAGGCGACGTAGAAGACAGAATAGTCGAGACCCCTGGCACCGGCGAAGGTCGGCTGGAAGCTCGTCATCGTGGTGAAGAGGCAGGCGAAAAGCAGGATCATCGCGAGCGAGAAGGCGGCCTCGGACATCAATATTCCCCGCATCGCCGCGCCGAACGAGACCGGGGAGGACGCGTTTCCTTCCTCAGCCTCCTCTCCGGCATACGTCCCAGCGTCAGGGTCGAGCGTACCAACGACGAGCGTTAGCGCCATGGCCACGAGACAGACGACGCCTGCCACGAGGAACGTACCCCGGAAGCCCAGAGGCGTCTCTACCAGGAAACGGGAGATCACAGGTCCTATACCGATACCGACCTGCTGGGTGCCTGTGAGGTAGCCGAAGTAGGCCGTCCTCCCCTCGTCGGTTACCATCCGGCTCATGGCCATCGGCGAGGCCGCGTAAACCACCGCCCAGGCGGTGCCGAGCAGGACTCCGATCCCGACAAGCGGCGCCCAGCCTCCGGTAACGAGCGATGCGCCGAAGGCCCCGATCCCGTATGTCGCTATGGCGAGCGCCACCACCACACGTGGCCTCAAGGCCTCGGGATAGCGGATCAGGAGCCCTATGCAGAGGACCGCAGGCACCGCCGCCGCAGACAGGACCACACCGAAGTCCGCCTCGTCGCCCCCAAGCTCTTGTACGTACAAGGGCAAAAGCAGGAGCATCCCGAAAGCCATCGAGATCCCGAGCGTCCCCAGCAGCAACAACACCACGGCAGAAAGGCCACTCCGCAATTCCCCTCGTACCCCGCCTTCCTCTCGCCCCACTTCTCCTCCATCTGTTCTCCGCGCCGTTCGAGAAGATCCTAGTACCGTGCTAATATCGTGTCCAACGAAATCTAAAGATACGAAGTATCGATAGATTCGATGAATCGGAAGCGAATGTGATTTTTTGGAGCTCAGGCAGGTCCGGACTTTCAGGGTGGTGGCGGAGGAGCTTTCGTTCTCGCGGGCGGCGGCGAGGTTGGGCTACGTGCAGTCGAGTGTGAGTACGCAGGTAGCGGCGCTGGAGCGGGAGCTCGGGGTACGGTTGTTCGACCGGTTGGGCAGGAGGATCTCGCTAACCGAGGCGGGATCTGTAATGCTCGCGTACTCCCGGGAGTTGCTTGTTCTCGCGGGGGAGGCACGGGAGGCGGTGGCCGACGCTGGCGCTGGCGCTGGCGAAGTGACG
>DASSCV010000275.1:0-2125 GCA_035697505.1 Rubrobacter sp. | reverse complement strand
TCCTCAGCTAGTACCTTCCGGAGCGTCTCAGCCGCACCATCATGGTCCTCTCGCTCCTCCTGAAGGTGCGTCAGACTGAGCAGGAGCGAGAGGTGAATCTCCCTGAGCCTTCGTCTGTGTTCTTCGCTCCACTCCTCGTAGCGGTCTTCCGGTAGCAACCCACCAGCGTACAAGTCGATGGCTGCTCGGTATGCCGCCGGTTCCCGGCAGTACCGAGCGGCTTCCGCGGCTTGTTCGAAGGCCTCCACGTCAACCCAGAGATCCCCCTCCGGGCATAGTACCAGCTGCTCGCCGCGTAAGGTCAGGCAACGGGAGGAGGTGAGCGGGTCGGGATCCAAGGTGCGGCGGGCGACGTAAAGGTTGCGGTGCAGGTTGTTGGCCGCAGCCTGCGCTCCTAGGGGCGGCCAGAGCAGGTCCATCAGATGCTCGCGGTGCATCTGGTGGCTGGGCGCCAGGGCGAGCAGCTTGACCAGGGCCGCCGCCTTCTTCCGCTGCCAACGATCCCCACCGATGGTCCGAGATCCAACCGATACCCGAAATTCGCCGAGCAGCCATACACGCACGACCTCGGCATTCTTGCCTCCTCCAGATGTACGCCTTGACATATGCACCCTTCCTAGTACGGAACCCAAGCGCTCCTCCGCTATTCGGTTTGTCCTGCGACTTTGATGCGCCATAGAAACACATGGCGATGAATTCACAATGAATTTGCGATGAATCGTAAGCGGGCATGAAGAAAAGGGGCCACGCGCGCTATGGGGAGTGCCCTGAGTCAACCGGGTTGCAGTACGGTTGCTGCAACTTAGGCTAGATGGAGTTCTGCCGGACTTACGTTTTACCTGCAAATTAGCACTTTTTAGAGAGCCGACGAGCGGACTCGAACCGCTGACCTGCTCATTACGAGTGATCCATCAGGCGTTGCAGGGGTGTGCAGGGGATAGCAAATCCCGCATATTTAGAGGGGTTTCCTTTCCCTGCCTTGCTGCGTGTTGCACCGTATTGCGTTCCCGGTGGTATCAGAGTGGTATCAATATCGCTCTCGTATCTGAGTAACGCTGTCATCCACGTCTAGACCCTTTCCACGCGCAGTGGTATCAAGAGCCCCTCGACAAGAGAATGAAAATCCGGCGACACGTGACTCGACAGGCGTCGTGAAGCAAGTGCGTATTGGCTTCAGGTCGGGGCGACGCTGCCCCGAAAGCCCTATGGCTCTCCACGTTATACGTTAGAGAGTAGGATACAGGTGAGGAAGCCAGTATAAGCGTGGGAGCGCTACTACGGACGGATCCGGCAGACACCTCACCGATGAGCTACGGCTTGCGGACCTGATCGCCGCGCTCTCTCAGATCACCGATCTGGGCATGGGCCAGCCTCCCGAGGACGCGATCCGCTCGTGCTTCCTAGCCACCGCCCTCGCACGCCGGATGGACCTCAGCGAGCGAGATGTGGGCGACGTCTACTACACGACATTGCTCCAACACATCGGTTGTACTGCGTACGCTCATGAGACGGCCGCCTTGTTCGGCGGTGATGACATCGCCGTAAGAGCCGGCGGTGCGAGGATCGATTCCGCCAATCCGAGGGAGGCACTCCCCTTCTTACTGTTCGAACTTGGTAAGGGCGCAACGCCCCTCGGTCGAGTGCGAGCCGTGATCGTGGCCATCGGTAAGGGACAGAAAATTGACGAGGAACTGACCCGCTCCAACTGCGAGGTCGCCGCGCATATGGCTCGACGGCTGGGCCTGGGGACCGGCGTCCACCGCGGCCTGAACGAGATCTACGAGCGCTGGGACGGCAAGGGCTACCCGCGAAAACTGTCCGGTGACGACATAGCCTTGCCAGCGCGCTTCGCCCAGGTCGCGAGTCAGGCGGTGCTCTTCGCCCGGCTGGGTGGACCAGAGCTTTCGGTCGAGGTGCTAGGTCGACGGGCCGGTACCGCGCTGGATCCATTCATCGCCGAGGCGTTCGTGCGCTGTGGTCGCGAGCTGCTCACGGAGATCACCTCAACCGATCCCTCTGTCGCCGTCATCGAGGCCGAACCGGAACCGTGCCGCCGCGTCTCGGAGCCCGACCTCGATCAGGTAGCGCGGGTGTTCGCCGACATGGTAGACCTGAAGTCGCCTTT
>DASSCV010000274.1:0-14392 GCA_035697505.1 Rubrobacter sp. | reverse complement strand
CGAGTGCAAAGATCACTGTCTGGAACGAGGCAATGTATTACTTTGCAATGGCACCTGAAGACTACAAGAAGATTCTCTTCGTGTTGCGAGATTACAGCGACAAAAAGGGAGAGACCCTCGCCGAGTACTACATTCGCACGCATGACCACCTTGTTCCAGATGAAGTTGAGATCTGGGAATACGAGGAGGATGCTGGAGAAGTGATCATTTGGAAGAAGGCCGTACGTGAGAACCCCCTGAAGAACGCTCTCGACGTTGCGTCCCGGCTTCCCGAGCACGATCAGGACGCAGTGGCTAAATGGTTGATGGCGGAGCTTGCATCGGAAGAGGGCTGGGATGAGCGCTTCGCCGGAACGCAGGATGCCCTGTCCGTGCTCGCACGGGAAGCATCGGAAGAACACGAGAGAGGCGAGACGAAAGAGTTGGATCCTGGGTCGCTTTGAGGTCCAGGACAACCCGCCGGTTCCGAAGAGCCTTTTCACACCTACCGGAGCCCATCAAGGAGAGGGCGCGAGAAGCCTACCAGCGGTTCGTCGAGAACCCGGATCATCCCGGACTACGCTTCAAACGCATCTACTCCACAGAGCCAGGCTACTCTGTCCGGGTGACGAAGGACTACCGGGCGCTTGGCCTACTAGAAGTCGACACTATAATCTGGTTCTGGATCGGCTCGCACACCGATTATGATGAGCTTGTCTCTCGCCTGTGAATGGCTATGCTCGACAGATAGCTACGAAACCACCTCGTGAACTACTCGCCAATCCAGCTAGAATAGCTGAGACAGGAAATAGAAAGGAACGCAGAAATATAGTCCGCATAGCCCACATCTCGGATACGCATCTGGGGTACAGCAGGTACGCGAAGCTCCATCCCGAGACGAGCCGTAACCAGCGGGAGGTGGACGTCCAGGAAGCTTACGGGCGGGCTGTTGACGCCATCCTGGAGCGCGATGTGGACCTTGTCGTCCACTCCGGCGACGTCTTCGATTCTGTGCGCCCTGCGACGCATGTGATCATCGGCTTCCTGAAACAGACTTTCCGCATCACAAGCCAGGACATACCTTATCTGGTCGCGGCGGGCAACCACGAGACGCCGCGCCTGCGCTCGACGACCGCGGCCCTGGAGTACGCGAATTTGGTGAACGCGATCTCCGCTCACGGCTTCGACGTAGATTACGAGCTCGCCGAAGTAGATGGGGCGACCGTGGGCGTTACGCTCGTCCCTCACGGCGCCGTCTTCGGGACGGGGGCCGTGACCCCGGCGCGGGAGGCGGACGTGAACATACTCGTCACGCACGGGTTGGTGCCCGGCCTCGAGGCGCGCCAGCACGAGATGGGCGAGGCGAACCTGCAGCCGGGGATGCTAGAGGGAGGCTTCGACTACATCGCCCTCGGCCACTACCACGACTTCCACGAGCACAAACCGAACGCCTTCTACGCCGGGGCTACTGAGCGTTTCGGGTTCGGGGAGGTAGATTCGAGGCCCGGTTTCGCCATCGTCGAGTTTGATGGAACCGGCCTGGGGAGCGTAGAGCACGTCGAGATAGAGGCCCGTCCGATGCTGGACCTGAAGAGGATCCCCGGCCGGGACATGGATGCTGCTGAGCTGACGGAGGCGGTGTTGGATCGTACCTCCGGGGTCGACCTCGACGGGGCGATCGTGCGCCTCAGGGCCTATGACGTGAAGCGCGGCGTGGCGAGTGGCATGGACCGGGAGCTGCTGAGAGATCTGCAACGCCGGTGCCTGAACTTCTCCCTGGAAGTCCACGCCGAGGAACGGCCTGAGGACCTGGAGAGGAACGGCTCCTCGACCGCCGTCTTCGGACCGCTGAACGAGGAGTTCGCGGCGTTCGTCTCTGAGCGCAAGGAGCGCGGCGAACTCGAGGCGAAGTTCGCAGAAGAGTTCCTGGAGAAGGGGCGCGCATACCTGAAACGGGCTGCGAGCGAAGAGCCGGAGAGCGCCGCGTGATCCTGGAGCGCCTCTACATAGAGAACTACAAGCAACTCAGGGAGCCCATCGAGCTCTTTCCGCCGGAGGGGGCGATCGGGATCGTTGGCGCAAACGGCGCCGGCAAGTCGACCCTCTTCGAGAGCATCTTGTGGGCGTTTTTCGGCTCCCGCGGCGGCGGACCGCGCTTCGCCAACGAGTCGATTCCCTGGAGCGGTGGCTCGACGAAGGACCCCACTACAGTCGAGGTTACTCTGGCTACCGACGGCGGCTCGTTTACCGTGCGGCGGAGGCTCAAGAGCGGCTCGACGAGCGCTGAGGCACTGGATGCTCAGGGCAGAACCCTGGTCAGCGGGACGGCGGACGTGACGCGCTGGGTCGAGGAGAGCCTGCTGGGGATGGACCGGACGGCTTTCGAGGCGACGTTCTACGCCCGCCAGAAGGAGCTTCGTTTCTTCGCCCACGACGAGGGCATAAGTAGGGTGCGTAAGATCTCCAGGCTCCTTGGCATCAGCAGCGTCGAGACCGCCCAGTCCTTCCTGCGCGAGGACCGCAATACCCTCCGCTCCGAAGCGAGGCTCCTCGAAGGCCGCCTGGCCGAAGCGAACCTGGACGAACTGAACACCAGACTCGAAGCGGCGAAAGCCGACTTCCAGCGTCTGGAAGACGAGCTGGAGAAAGTCTCCGCGGAGTTCGAGCAGGCCGAAGACGAACGCAAGGAGGCCGCCGAGGCCCGCCTCGCGCTCGACGCGACGTACCGTGAGCACAACCGGCTCTGCAGCTCTCTGCAAAGCGCAGAGGCTGACCGGCGGCGGGCCGAAGACCGGGCTGCGGATGCCGAGAAGGATCTGGAAGAGCTGGCGCGGGCGGAGAAGGAAATCGGACGCCTCAAGCCGGCGCTCGAGCGTCTACCGGAACTGGAGACCGACCTCGAAGGTCTCGAAGAAGACCGGCGGCGGTCGGAGCGGCGAGAGCAGAACAGGCGCGAGCTCTTCCAGGCCCAGAAGCGTGTGGCCGATATCGAGTCCGAGGTGTGGGACACGCTCGAAGGTCTCGATGATGAGGAATCCGACGAGGAGCTGGTCTCCGGATGGTCGGGCCTCTTCGAGTTGGACGGACCCGACCTCCTCTCCCGGGCCGGCGAGGTGCTGGGAAATGCCGCAGAAGAGCTGACGGCCGCAGAGGAACGTTACGAGAAGTTGCGGGAGGCCGCCTCCGGACATGAGGAACTCGGGCTGCTGTCCAGAGAATCGAGCGAGGCCGCGGAGCGGCACGAGGTGGCGCTTACAGAGGCCCGACGCCTTGCGGAAGAGCTGGACGATGTCTCCGGTGGTGAGGACCTTGAGAAACGGGAACAGGGGCTGCGAGAAGAGGTGGAGAAGCTGCGGGAGCTGGCCGCCAACCACCGGGGGCGGGCCAACGCCAACGAGCGCGAGGCGAAGAACGTGGACAAGGCGCGCGAGGCAATAGTCAGCGGTGCCGAGAATCATTGCCCAACCTGCCACCGCGGATTCGAGAGCGGTGAGCAGGAGGAGATCTCCGATACCCTGTACCGTCAGGCGGCGTCCCTCCGGCGTCTCGCCGCCCGCGACACCGAGGAGGCCGGTAAGCTCACCGGCTCCGCCGACACCGCGGAGCAGACACTCCAGAAAGTCTCGGCCAAGATTGGCCGCTGGCGGGAGATCCAACAATCTCTCGTCCGCGCCGAGGACCGCGCCACCGAGAGGCTCGAAGCTCTAAAGAACGTCCAGGAACGCCACCGCGAGCTCGCAGCCCGCTTCGACGGCTCTGCCGCACCGACCGAAGCGGACTTGGAGACGGCCCGCGCCTTGCGCGAGCGGCTGCGCGATCTGCGAGACGCCCGTCCGCACTTCGTCAGCCTGGCCCGCGAACACACCGACAGGGCGAAACTCGCCTCGGAGTTGGTGGAGGAGTTAGAAGACCTCGCCGGGGTCTCCTATGATGCCGAGGCCCACGGTGAGAAGAAGCGGGAGAAGGCGCGGCTGGACGAGTCGCGCGGAAGAGTCACCGAGCTGGAGCGTCGCCTCGAGACCCGTCCCGAGGTCGAGCAGACGCTGGAGGAGGCACGCCGTGTCGGCAGGGAGGCCGCCATGCGGCAGGCGGAGGTACGGGAGAAGGTCGCTGCCCTCGGCTTCGACGAGGGCGCGTATGAGGCCGCCGGGGAGCGGCTCGCCGCGGCCGGGGAGCTGGCGGAGAAGCTGAGGGACGCGCGGGAGGGACTAGGTGGCGAGTGGAAGGACGCAGAGTACCGCATCGAGGTTGCCAGAACAGAACTGAAACGCCTCGACGACGACAGGAAGCTGGCCAACGAGAAGGCGGCCGCCGCCTCCCGCATGGACGAGATGGATGGCCTGTTCACCGAGTTCTTCCGCAGCCTGACGGCGAGGGCGCGTCCCATGCTCGAGGTCGAGGCGTCCGACCTGGTGCGAGGGCTCACAGACGGCCGCTACGAGCGGATGGAGTTCGACGACAATTACCGGGTGAAGCTCCTCGACCGCTTCGACGACTCCTATTCCATCGAGCGCTTCTCCGGCGGCGAGTCCGACGTCGCCAGCCTCTCCGCAAGGGTGGCGCTCTCGAGGATAGTGGCCTCCCGCGGCGGCAATACGTTGGGTTTCCTCGTTCTCGACGAGGTCTTCGGGAGTCTCGACGCCGGGCGGCGCAACAACGTGCTACTCGCGCTCGAGCGTCTCAAGCGCTCGTTCGGCCAGATCTTCATAATCTCCCACGTCGCCGAAGTGCAGGAATCGGCCCTCGTCGACGAGGTCTGGATGCTGGAAGAAGACGAGGAAGGCAAGAGCACCGTCAGGCGCGTGAACACCCCTATGATGCCGGCGCCCGGCGCCATCGCCGCCGGTAGTACGTAACCTTACGCTCCTTCGAGGCGGACTTTCGGTCCCAGATCATCCACCAGCGCTCTGGCGGCTCCCCCGTCGAGGTCCTTGACCCGAAGGACCGATCCGCCAGATCCGGATGCGACCTCGGCCAGGAAGGTAGCGAGCCGTACACGCCGCTGGAAAGGACTGCTTACCATCCCGCGCGACTGCAGGTGATCTCGCGGTGCGATGGCTGTCTTGCGGCCCAGGCTCCGGTGGCGCACGACCAGCCGGTCCTCTTCGAACGCCCAACCCGCATCCCTGTAACATAGCCATCCGTACGCGGCGGCGGGTAGTATCAGGAAGAGCCCGAAGAGGCCCAGAGCGGACTGGAAGACGAGGAAGGAGAGCAGCGCGGCGGTGAAAGCAATGATCAGGTACAGGAACGTGGCCCTGAATACGTAACGCCGGAGGGAACGGCGCGGCAGCGGTTCTATGTCTGGGGCGCCGGCGAATTCGGGGGCTGCACCAGCCAGGAGCTCCTCCACCTCGTTTCGGGGCAAAAGAGGAAAGAGCGTGGTCGAGACACCAGAGTCCTCGCCGTATCCGGCGCTCTCCACACGCAGGGAAGAGAGGCCGAAAGGCTGGCGCAATACGCCTTCCGAGACACGAACGGCCTGTATGCGGGAGAGCGGAATGGTCGCCTCGCGACGCTCCAGAAGGCCGCGCTTGATGTACAGGAAGTCCCCTTGGCGGGAGAGCGTGAAACCAGAGTAGGCGAGGATGGTTCCTGCTATCGCAAGTAGCCAGGCCAGGAGCAAGCCCGTGGGAACCAGGATCAGGACCACCATGAGCCAGTTCGGCGCGAGGGTCTCGACGAGACGCCGGGCGAAATCCTCCGGGAAGAAATTGTCCAGGAATTGAAACCCGATGGCGAGCACCGAGAAGGCGACCCCGATCTGGCCGCTCGTGGCCCCGGCGAGCAGCAAGTCGCGCGTCGAGAGCCGCCGGAGGATCGTTGGGCCGGTAGTCTCCTCAGCTCTCTCTCTCTCAGAACCTTCGATCTCCCTCCGCAGCATCTGTGCCGCATCCCGGTCCAGCGCAGCGAGCGAAGCGTCAGGCTCACTCGCACCTCCGCCAGCCGTCTCGATACGTACCTCGACGACGCCGAAGGCGCGCTGGATGATCCCCTGCACGGTATCCACCGCCTGTACGTGATCCAGCGGTATCGTCCGTTCGTTCTTCTGGAAGACGCCCTGGCGCAACCGGAAGGAGTTGCCGGTGACCGCGTAGGTCGTGGCCCGCCAGGAGAGAAAACCCCAGAGCGCCGCCAGCGCCGCCACGACGATGAGGCCGAGCAGGAAAAGGGTGATCGTCCACAGGCTGAACCCCTGGCTCACGAGGAGGACTACGCCAGGAAGGACGAGCCCGCTGACCCAGCGCCGGAGCGTCTTTATGGCTCCGACGAGCATGGCCACGGGGTGGAGACGCTGCTCAGAGCTCATCCTGCTCCCTGGTCAGCTCGGCGATGCGGTCACGCGCCCTCTCGGCGACGGGAGTCGAGAGCTCGGGGATCTGGTTTGGCCCGGCCGCGGTGTAAAAGACCACGGTCGAGAGCCCGAACCGGCGCTGCAGTGGTCCCTGCCTGGTGTCCACATGCTGGATGCGGGCCAGCGGCACGAGCGTGCGGCTGATCCAGAAGATCCCACGCTGCAGATCCACCTCGTCGGGTCGAATCTCGTAGCGCCACCTCCTCCACCGTAACCCGGGTACCACCCCGACAACCACTCCGGCCAGCGCGAGTACCGCGAGTACGGGCAGAACCACGAGGAGGGATCCTCCACCGGAGCGTGAGAGGGCCCAGCCGGCGAAACCTGCCCCAACCAGCAGTGGCAGCATGTTGAGGGTGCCCGTGATCCTCCACACAGTAATAGCCCGCGGGTCGAGCCTCTCTGCGGCTTCGCCCTTCACGGGTCAGGCCGTGTGAACGGCAGCCCGCCCGCGCAGGTCCTTCGCGGCGAGCTGGCCGCAGGCGGCGTCTATGTCCTGGCCACGGCTCGGACGAAGTGTCGCCGAGAGGCCTAGGTCTCTCGCATACCCGAGGAATCTCTTGGCCTCCGCTTTCGAGGTGGCCGAAAAGCCCGTATCGGTCCAGTTGAAGCGGAGCAGGTTCAGGTGGTAGAGCGGGTGATCGAGAAGCTCTGCCAGAGCCTCGACGTGGCGCGACTGATCGTTGACACCGGCGAGCAACGTGTACTCGAAGAAGAGCTTGCGCCGCGTCCGGGTCACGAAATAGCGGGCCGCATCCATCAGCTCGGGGATGGTATGGCGGGCTGCTACTGGCATGATCTCGCGCCGCTCATCCTCGAAGGGGGTGTGGAGTGAGATCGCCAGGTGAAACTGCTCGGGCTCGTCTGCGAAGCGCCAGATCTTCTCCACCAACCCACTGGTCGAGACCGCAATGTGCCTCGCCGCCAACCCGAAGCCGTCGGGGTCGTTCAAAACCCTAAGCGCCCCTAGCGTCGCTTCGTAGTTGAGCATCGGCTCGCCCATACCCATAACAACGACGTTGGATACCCTCTCAGGTGCGATGTCTCGGGCGCAGACGAAGACCTGCTCGGCGATCTCACGCGCCTTCAGGTTCCTCTTGATCCCAAGCAGCCCCGTCGCGCAGAACGTGCAGCCCATCGGACATCCGACCTGCGTGGAGATACATACCGTGCGCCTGGCCTTCTCGGGGATCATGACCGTCTCTATGGCGTGGCCGTCGCGGGTGTGGAACAGATACTTTCTCGTACCGTCGGTAGCCTGGGAGACGCGCTCCAGTGCCAGGACGGCCGCGGGAGCCTCATCAGAGAGCGCCGCCTGCAATCCTCGGGGCAGGTTCGTGGCTTCTCTCCAGTCGCGCACGAGCGAACCGGTGAGGGCTTTGTAGATCTGTCGGATACGGTAAGATGGTTCGTTCCTCGCTTCGAGGACTGCCCGCACATCGGGTAAGAATTCCGCCACATTCATGGTGGAGAGATTATACCGGTGGCCGCCCATACACAAAATCGCAGGGCAGTCGCGAACGTGATTTCTCCTACTGGATCTCTTCTTTAGGCTCTTGCCAGTATCCGTCTCACCCGGTAAGGACGGGCGACGAGCGCGAGCACGGGAGGTAAAGGGCTTGCTCCAGCGGTAGAATCTGTCAATGGAGCTCGCCGGCCTCAACGTTCTGGACGTGTTTATTGCACTGTTCGTGGTCGTCGTGATACTGCGCGGCGCAAGGACGGGCTTTCTCGCAGGCGTCTTCTCACTGGTTGGCGTGGTCGTCGGCGTCTCGGCAGGGTCCAGGGTCGCATCCTCCCTCATGCCCGAGGGCGGGAACCCTATCTACGGCGCGGGTATAACCCTCGGGAGCATCCTCGCCTTCGCCGTGTTAGGGGAGGTCATCGCCAGAACGATAGGAGGTTCGATCAGGAACCGTCTCTCCAGCCCGACTTCCGAGACGCTGGACGGATTTGGCGGGGCGGTGCTAGGGTTTGCGCTCTCCCTCATGCTGGTGTGGGCCGTAGGCGTCTTTGCCCTCCAGTCACCCCCCCTCGCCGGGCTTCACCCTGCGGTGCGGGACTCCAGGATCCTGCAGTCCCTCGACGAACGAATGCCCTCCGGTCTCATCACGCGGGCCGTCGCCGATCTGGAGCCGCTGCCTCAGATCCGAGGCCCCGAACCAGAGGTGTCAGCCCCGGAAGGAAGCATCGTCGAGGATCCCGAAGTACAGGCGGCCAGCGCGAGTACACTACGCGTGAGAGGAATAGCCTGCGGCTACGGCATAGAGGGCTCGGGCTGGGTCGCAGACCGGAACCTGGTAGTCACCAACGCCCACGTTGTTGCCGGGGAGACGGCGACGCATGTACAGGTCGGGGGGACGGGACGGCGCCTGCCGGCAAAGGTCGTCGTCTTCGACGAGAAGAACGACATAGCCGTCCTGCGCGTAAACGGACTTGGCCTGACGCCGCTGCACCTTGCAGCACCCAAACCCGGCAAAGAAGTCGCCGTGATCGGGTTCCCCGAAAACGGTCCACTCGACATCGAGCCTGCCCGCACGGGTACAACACAACGCGTCATCTCTAGCGATGCCTACGACAGCGGCCCGGTGGAGCGCGTCGTCACCAGCTTCCGCGTATACGTAAGGCCAGGCAACTCGGGCGGCCCCGCCGTCAACGAGTACGGGCGGGTCGTCTCGACCATCTTCGCCAGCCGCACCGGCTCGGACAACTCAGGCTACGGGATACCCTCCCGCATAGTCCACCGTCACCTCCGGATGGCCGCCGACCGTACCACCCCCGTCAGCACCGAGGGATGTGCCAATTAGAGCATTTCAGCACGTCAGCTCCGCCGCCGGTTGGCCAGGGCTCACGCACTCGACGAGCAAACTAGAACAAGCCTTCCGGCGAAGCCAGGCGGGATGCTGACTGGCCGAATTGCTTCTACGTCTTCTCTTCCTGGATAATCTTCTCCAGCGCGAGCTGGCTCCTGTTGAGTTCGGCTTCGACGGTGGAGAGGCGGGCCAGGGAGGTCTCGCGCAGCCGGTCGCGCTCCACCTCGCGGGCGACGGCGGAGGCCGCCTCCTCTATGGCCGTGACGGCGCTCTCTAGTGTCAGCAGGTCTCGTTCGTCCATGGGACGGATATTACCTGAAGCCGTATCGCTCGTTGTTGCGCTTCGCGGTCATGTACGCGTCGATCATGGCCCACAGGCCTACAATGGGGAGTAGTAACCACCCGATCAAGACGGCCGTCAGCGCACCGTTTATGAGCTGGATGAGGATGAAGAGCACACCCTTGCCGATCTGGCCGTTGTAGATCTGGCCAAGCCCCGCAACGATGAGGCTGAGGATGGCGGCCAGTATGGGATTGCGCATGAGTACTCCTCGCTGTCGATTGCATCTTCGATGAGGTATACGTCCAAAATTACTACTCGTTTCATCTGCTCTTGACTGAACGTTCTATCAAGAGTATTGTAATTGATTAAACGATCAATGAAGGAGTATCTTGACTGAGGAGTCGGACCGGCGGGCCCAGATCCTGGAGGCGGCTTTCGAGGAGTTCTCTGCGAAGGGCTTCAAGGGGGCGACGATCAAGAGCATAGCGCGGACGGCGAGTTT
Organism: Rubrobacter sp.; assembly: GCA_035697505.1. Lineage (GTDB taxonomy): Bacteria > Actinomycetota > Rubrobacteria > Rubrobacterales > Rubrobacteraceae > Rubrobacter_D. Next base: position 4,460 of record DASSCV010000274.1, on the reverse strand, counting down.
GCAATCTCCGGCGCTAATCTACTGGTACTTCCCTGACAAGGAGGCCCTATTCAGGGAGGTTCTGGGGTCCAGGATCCCTGTATTGCGTGCGGTGCGGGACCCTGCGAGGCTCCTCGACCTTCCACCGGAAGAGGTGTTACCGAACATCGCCGGGAGGTACCTTTCGACGTTCGACGATCGCGCCACCCAGAGGATGGCGCGGCTGCTCGTTGGGGAGGCCATGAGGCGGCCTGAGGTCTCGGAGGTTTTCGGCAACGCGGTGATCAAAAGGGTGCTCGGGTTCCTGAAGAGCTACATGGCGCGCCAGGTCGAGCTGGGCAGGCTAAGGCCGCACGACGTGCGGGCGAGCGCCAGGGCGTTTATAGGAATGCTCCTCCCCCAGGCTGGGGGCAAGATGTTCTTCGCGGCCATAAGGGAAGACGGCCTCACCGACGAGGAGCACATAGAGGCGGTGGTCGGCATCTTCTTGCGCGGTCTGGAAGGGAAAGAGGACAAACGGTGAATTCCATAGAGGTCTCCGGATTGACCAAGAAGTACGGCCGGGTCGAAGCGTTGGGGGGCGTGGACCTCTCGGTTGGCAGGGGCGAGGTGTTCGGTTTGGTAGGGCCGAACGGAGCAGGGAAGACCACTCTGATCAAGGGTCTAGTCGGAGCGCTGCGGCCCTCGGGCGGCACGGCGCGGGTGATGGGGTTGAACCCGCTCGAGGACAGGGCTGAGTTGAGGCAGCGGATAGGGTACATGCCCCAGGGTCCGGCACTGTACGAAGACCTGACTGCCAGGGGCAACGTCGGGTTCTTCGGCGCTGCACACCGCACGCCGGATCTCAAGAAGAAGGTAGATGAGGTCATGCATTTTACAGACCTCTTACGGAGGGCTGACGACCCTGTGCACACCTTCTCCGGCGGGATGAAGCGGCGGGTCTCGCTGGCCTGCGCCCTCGTCCACAGGCCCGAGGTGATCTTCCTCGACGAGCCGACGGCGGCCGTGGACCCGCAACTGAGGAGCCGGTTCTGGAAGACTTTCAGGGAGCTAGCCGGAGAAGGCACGACCCTGTTCATCAGCACGCACCTGATGGACGAGGCGATGCTCTGCGACCGCATCGCGATACTCCTCAAGGGCAGGATCATTGCCGATGACACTCCCCGTAGCATTCTCGAAAGGGGCAGGACCAGGCTTACGGTAGAGCAAGACGGCACAGTAGAAGAAGAAACCATTGGCGGGCATCCCGAGGATCTGGCCGCCGCGCTTCGCCCCTATGGTCTGCGATCTGGCGTAACGGCTATCGACGTGGAGACAGACTCGCTGGAGGCGGTCGTACGGTCCCTGATCGAGAAAGAGGAGGTCGGGTAATGCGCCGGACGTTGCTCGTCGCGGGGAGGGTGGTCAGGCAGCTACTCAGGAACCCCAGGTTCCTCGTGCTCTCCGTGGCTGCGCCGCTCGTGATCGTGTATCTACTCAAGATCTTCTTCGACACCCTGCCAGAGACCTTCGACGTGGCGCGGTACGCCGTGCCGGTGGCGGCTTTTCTGGTCCACTTTTTGGCCTTCTTGCTCTGCGCCATCTCGCTCGTGCAGGAGAGGACGATGGGCACGATGGAGAGGATGTTCGTGAACGGTTTTCGGCGCACGGAGATAATCGCCGGGTACGTGCTCGGCTTTCTGGGGCTCGCGACCTTCCAGGCGGTCGCCGGACTCGCCGAGGCGATCTGGCTCTTCGAACTGGACTACGACGAGGAGACGCTGGTGATGCTGTTCGTGGTTGTGTGGCTCCTGGCCATAGCCTCCGTGATGCTCGGCATCTTCATCTCAACGTTCGCCCGCCACGAGGGCCAGGTCTTCCCTTTCGTGCCGCTTATCATACTCCCCTCCGTCTTCCTATCGGGCCTGCTCGTAGACGTGGACGAGTTGCCGACCTGGGCCGATTGGCTGGGTCACGCGTTCCCGCTGTTCTGGGCCAACGATGTGATACAGGACGTCATCGAAGCAAGCTGGACTTTCGAGGACGTGCAGGGGAGCCTCGCCGTGCTCGTCGGCTACAGCGTGGCGCTGCTCTTGCTCGCCTCGCTCACACTACGGGAAGTCGAGTAGGAAAGGAGAAACGAATGAACGAGCCGGAGAACGGTGACCCCGGGCTTATACTACCCTTCACCGCGATAGACAGGGGTGCGCTGGCAGTGGCCGGCGGCAAGGCGGCGAACCTCGGCGAGCTGGTCCGGGCTGGATTTCCGGTGCCAGCCGGATTCTGTGTTACCACGGCGGCATACGATCTGGTGGCGGCAGATGCAGGGCTGGGGCCCACGCTTGCCGCGCTGGCCGGGACGCAACCCGAGGACACGGCGCGTCTGGCTGGGCTCGCCAGGGAGGCGAGATCTTACCTCTCGGATGCAAGCGTTCCCGACTTTATCGGACAGGCTATCGCTGAGGCATACGAGAGTTTGGGAGACGGCGAACCTGTCCCTGTGGCCGTACGTTCCTCGGCTACGGCTGAAGACCTGCCACAGGCGAGCTTCGCAGGCCAGCAGGACACGTATTTGAACGTGGTCGGCGTGGAGTCCGTGCTCGACGCGGTGCGGCGTTGCTGGGCCTCGCTGTGGACGGACCGCGCCGTCAGCTACCGGGCCACGAACGGTATCGACCCACACAGCGTGCGCCTCGCCATCGCCGTGCAGCAAATGGTCGACGCGTCGGTCGCCGGCGTGTTATTTACCGCGAACCCGGTCACGGGGAAGCGCCGTCAGGCAGTCATAGACGCCAGCCCAGGCCTCGGCGAGGCCGTCGTCTCGGGAATGGTCAACCCCGACCACTTCGTGGCGAACACTGCGACCGGAGAGATAGTCGAGCGCCGCCTGGGAGACAAGCGTGTCGCCATCATGGCCGGCTCGGGCAGCGGCACGGAGCGGATCGAACTCGATGCGGGCGAAGACAGTGCTTCTCTCTCGGACGGTCAGGTCCTGGCACTGGCGACGCTGGGGGAGCGCGTCGAGGAGCATTACGGGATGCCGCAGGACACGGAGTGGGCGATCGACGATGACGGCGGGATCTGGCTTCTGCAGGCGCGTCCGATCACGACCCTCTTCCCCCTGCCAAAGAGAGCTCCGACGAACGAGGAGGACCTGCGCGTGTACTTCTCCTTCAGCGTCGCCCAGGGCGTCTACCGCCCGCTGACGCCGATGGGCATCCAGACGTTCCGCCTCATAACCTCGGCGGTGGCCACACTGGCAGGCCGTCCGCCGCGTAACCCCTATGAAGGCGCGGCCTTCTTCACCGAGTCCGCCGGACGCATCTTCGCAGACATAACGCCCGTGCTGCGCAGCAAGCGCGGACGCGGGCTCTTCGAGTGGGTGATGCGGAACATGGAGGCACGGACAGTCCCTATCGTCAGGCACCTGGCGGCAGATCCTCGCCTGGCCCCGGTACCGACACACATTCGGCCGGTCCTCCACGCTGTCCTCTCGGTTTTCGTGCGAGGACGCATCCCGTTGCGCTTCGTCGAAGCCCTGGCGCGCCCGGAGAAGGCGAGGGCCCGCGCGGCCCGTGTCGAGGCGCAGTTCCGCACGGCCGGCACCGTAACCCCTAACGCTGGCGCCGCCGAGCGCCTCTCCGCCGCCGAGGGATTGCTGCGTGGCGGTCCTCCGGACATGCTGCCCAACGTACCCCCGGTCTTCGCCGCCGGCCTCGCGGCCAATGCTCTCGCCGGAAAGCTACTAGGAGGGCTCGCCACCGACGACGAAAGGCGGGTGGCGATGCGCGCTCTCCCGCACAACCCGACCACGGAGATGGACCTGGCGCTTTGGGCGCTAGCCAAAGAGGTGCGTGCAGACCCGGACATCGCCAGAATGTTTGACGAAACCCCGCCGGAGCGTCTGGCAGAGGACTTTCGCGGCGGTTCCCTTCCCCCGAAGCTACAGGCGAGTCTGGCTGATTTCCTACACCTCTACGGGCATCGCGGGGTGGCGGAGATCGACCTCGGCCTGCCCCGCTGGTCGGAGGACCCGACGTACATCCTTGGCGTGCTGGCGAACTACCTGCGCCTGGACGACCCGCAAGCAGCCCCCGACGTACAGTTTGTACGGGCGACACGCGAGGCCGAAGAGATGGTCGGCGAGTTGACCCGCCGCGCGGCCAGAGAGGGACGTCTGCGCGGGGCGCTGGTCGGGTTTCTACTTGGACGCGCCAGAGCCCTATCAGGACTGCGGGAGATGCCCAAGTTCTGCATCGTATTGCTCATGGCACGTGCCAGAGAGCTGCTGTGGACCGTCGGTGTAGAGCTGGCTGAGGCCGGGCGCCTGCAGAGCGCCGGGGACATCTTCTTCCTCTCCGTGCCAGAGGCGTGGGCTGCCCTGGCCGGCGAAAACCTCAGTCCCGTAGTCCGCGACCGCCGCGCCGTATACGAGCAGGAGTTGGGGCGCAGGCACGTGCCGCGCCTCCTCCTCTCCGACGGTACAGAACCGACCGCAGGGA
>DASSCV010000273.1:0-2983 GCA_035697505.1 Rubrobacter sp. | reverse complement strand
GTCCTATCGAGGCTCCCGCCCTTCCTCCTGCCATTATTCACCGAAGTGTCTGGAAGGCGTGTTCTCGGAAGTTCGGATGCAGGATCTTGCATAGCTCGCCACTACGCAGCCGGGTGGGAGTGCCTCAGGGTAAGGCTTAGGGACTTCGTGGGCCCTTGAGCTATCTGGAGAAGGGATACACTGCGATCAGGCCAACATCGACACGGGAGGTCGCACGGATGTCGCTGGGTAGACGCTGGCTTCTTGTTCCCGCGCTGGTCGTGGCCCTCACCTACTTCCACTACCGGCGGGGCGATCTCCGCCGCATCGTCGAGAACTTCCGTCGTTACTCGGCTCCGAACGCCACCCTCTATGACGCCGTGACGGCACCTGTATTCGGCGGCTTCTTCGGGCGGGTAGCAACAGAGGTGGCCGAGCGTGCGCCCCAGGCACGAGTGCTCGAGGTCGGCTCGGGACCGGGACGGCTGGCTGCTAGGCTCGCCGAGCTTGCGCCGGGTGTCCAGATAACGGGCGTAGACATCTCGCCCGAGATGGTCGAGAGGGCTAACTCGCTGGCGGCCAACTCTGGGGTGGCAGACCGAGTGGAGTATCGGGTGGGCGACGTCGCCTCGCTACCGTTTGCCGACGCGAGCTTCGACGCCGTGGTGAGCACCTTCTCGTTGCACCACTGGCAGAGACCGGCCAAGGGCCTTGAGGAGATCTACAGAGTCCTTCGCCCAGGCGGCGTAGCTCGGATCTACGACGTGGTCGACTGGATCCGCCGCTTCGAACAGGGAGGGCCGAACATCGTGGAGCTTGCCAAGGAGAGTTCCTTTGGAGAGCACGGAGCCTTCAGGTACAACATCACTACCAGGCTGGGCCCGATCCCGCTCGTCTACCGAGCCGAACTACTCAGGCGCGAATAGCAGCCTGGCGCGACTAGCGAGGGTGCGGGGTGATATCCTCTCATTACCTACACCTATAGGAACCACCACCTTCGCAGAAGGTAGGCGTTCTCGGAAGACCGCATAGCCCCGGTCCGATCAGGGGTACTGGACCGGGGCAGAGTGCCTTAGAAAGACTTAGGTAATCCGCTGCCCCTAACGTATCCTTAGAGAGTGAGCGAGCGCGAAGACCCAGACCCCAGGTCCAGGGACGCCACCGACGCCCTCAAGGACACAGCCCGCGAGCTGGCCGACATCGCGCACCAGATCTCCGCCCTCAAGGGCGAGGCCAACGCTTACCACCGAGACCCGGACTACGACACGCTGCGGCTCAGGCTCGAGAACGCCCACGCTGCGGTAGAGGCTGCTGCGGTGGAGGCGAGGAGGCGGGTGTGGCTTAACGAGGGTCGCTAGGACTCTGCCTAAGCGCCTCGCCGAGGTGGACCTGTACGCGCCAGGGCTCTAGCTGCGCTACGACGACGCTCGCTCCTTCTCTGGACGCACCACCAGCACAGGGCAGTGGGCGTGGCGAACGACCGAGTCCGAGACGCTGCCCATCAGTGCTCGGCGCACCCCGCCTAGCCCCCGGCTGCCCATGACGATCAGGCCGGCTCCTATATCCTCCGCGACCTGCACGATCTGGTCCGCCCGACGGCGTTCGGTTATACACAGGTGCTTCTCGGCGACCTTGCCGCCCTCCTGCTCTATCTTCTGGACCTGATCTTCGAGGATCTTCTCCGTTTGCTCCCGCAGTTGTTCTACGACCTCGGGCTTACGAAGGTCGGGGGAGCGATAGCCAGGCGCAACCGTGACCACGTGCAGCTCGGAGTTGGTGCTTGCGGCCAGATCCACGGCGGTGCTGCGGGCAAGCTCGGCGTCCTTGGAGCCGTCGGTAGCCAGGAGAACCCTGGTCGGAAAGATGCTCATCTCCTTACCCCTTCCTCTCGGCGGTGGGGAGATGCCTCCCCACCGCGCCAGATCAACTAGATGGCTATGCACATGACATCCTAGAAGAAGACGCATTCTCGGAAGTACGCATAGCCGAGGCCCCAGCACATGCGAGCCGGGACGAGTTAGACTCAGAGCCGGCACATCCGGCCAGCACTAGAACAAACAAAGTCGCCACGAGTGCGCATCCGAACTGTATGCTCTTTGCCCCAGCGACCAAGTTGCTCCTTACCTGATGGGCACAACACGCGTCTCTTATGGTAACCGGGAGCCACTGCCCGGCATTCGTCAGTCTAGAGTAGCGACGGTTCGCTCCGTTCCGAAGGCGCGAAACCGTCTTTGTCCGGACGATAGAATTCGCTGTCATGACCGGAGAGGAGAAGGGAAGGGCGGAGTGGCTCACGGAGGGTTCCCTGCTCCTAGCAGTTCTGTTCCTCGGCACCAACCCCGTGGCCGTCAAGGTGGCCGTCTCGGAGATTCCCCCGTTGCCCTTCGTGGCCATGAGGTTCACCCTGGCGGGGCTCCTTCTCCTCACTATCGTGCTTCTATTGGGGCTGGATAGGCCGCAGAGGAACGACATGCTCTCGATGGCGGGGGTGGGTGTGGTGGGGGTGGGAATGAACAACGTAGCCTTCACCCTTGGAGTGAGCATGACCACGGCGTCTGACACCGCCCTCATCTACGCCGCCGTGCCCATCTGGGGAATCCTCCTCGGCCTGGCGCTGGGCCTGGAGAGGCCGAACCCCTGGGGCGTCGTGGGGGTGGCCCTCGCCTTCCTGGGCGTGGGCGTCGTGGTCTACGGTGGTCTGGGGGGAGGAGGAGGCGCGAGCCTCGAAGGCGACCTGCTGGTCGTGATCGCCACCGTGTGCTGGGGCTCCTACGCCGTGCTCTCGCTGCCACTGCTAAGGCAGCACCCGCCGCTGGTCGTCGCCGCCTACACTATGCTCTTCGGGGGCCTGGCCGCGGCTCCCTTCTCGCTCCCTGGCATCGTGTCCGCCGAGTGGGGAGAGATGAGCAGAGGAGCGTGGGAGGCGGTGGCCTACTCGACGCTACTGGTCGCGGCCTTCGGTTTCTACGCCTGGCAGAGGGGGGTCTCTCGTGTGGGGGCAAAT
>DASSCV010000272.1:0-5381 GCA_035697505.1 Rubrobacter sp. | reverse complement strand
TCGGATCGTAGCGACCCTTGATCTCAGTGAGCTTCTGCCAGGTTGGGCCCGGGTAGGCTTCGCGGATGCGCCCCTCGCCCTCATCGCCGAGGAAGCCTACATACGCGCCGTCGTCACCCTGGCGCAGGGCGGCCGCAAAGTCGGTGATCCAGGGCTCGTAGACCGCTGCCTCATCGGGGCGCTCGTAGAGCGCGGCGACGTTCACCATAATGCGTGAGCTACGATGGGCGAAGGCGGTGGCGCCAGCAGGCACGCGGGCCATCGCTCCACCCAAGACCCGGATCTGCGCCGCGGCCATCTGTGCACTCGAAGTCTGGAGGTACTCGACGATGGTCTCCGCTATGGAGCGATCTATGGTGTCGATGAACATAGTGCGCACCGAGCCGATCGGGTGGTAGTCTTCTTCCTCAGGAGGGTAGATCTCCGGGTAGGGCATCGGCTTGACCATGTCGACGATCGGCTCAGCGAGCGCCCGAAACGGCGCGACGACGCGCTCGCCCTCATCGACCTCACCCGCGTAGCACAGCAAAGCCATGATGACGAGCTGGCCATGCGCCTCAGGGGGCAAGAACGGCATCGGCGGCGCGACCATTACGTTGGCGATGGTCGAGAGCTCCTCGGGAGCGGCCTCCGCCTCGGCGACAAACGAGCTAATGACGTCGGGTGTCGCCGGCAGGATCATCATGCCGCCGACGATCGTATCGACTTCGTGCAGCCGATACTGAAACCGAGTGGCGACGCCGAAGTTTCCTCCACCGCCCCGGATCGCCCAGAAAAGATCAGGATGCGTCTCTGCGTCCACGCGCAGGAGTTCCCCGTCCGCCGTCACGATCTCGGCGGAGATCAGATCGTCGATCGTGAGGCCATGCTTGCGCACCATGTACCCTACGCCACCGCCCAGCGTTATCCCCCCTATCCCCACCGAGCCGGTGTCGCCGAAGCCCGTTGCTAGGCCGTGAGCCGCCGCTGCAGCCGTGTATTCGCCCGCGGTTAGGCCAGTCTGGGCCCATGCGGTGCGCCCCTCGACGTCGATCTCGAGGTTCTTCATCTCTGAGAGATCGAGCACGATCCCCCCATCGGAGACGCTGTGACCAGCGACGCTGTGGCCGCCGCTGCGGACGGCGAGCTCCAACCCGCTCTCGCGTGCGAGCGTAACCACGCGCGAGACGTCTGTTGCGTCCTCAGCCCGGACGATGAGTGCTGGGCGGCGGTCGAACCCGCCGTAGAAGACGGTGCGCGCCTCGTCGTAGCCGTCGTCGTGGGGGCGTATGATCCGGCCCCGCACCTCCGACGAAAACTCCCGGATGGTCGTCTCGTCGAGGAGGTTGGCTTGGTGTATTCCCAGGTCATCTTGCCGATTGTCAGTCATGATCTAAGCTCCGATCGTTGGTCTTCTTCTTATAAGAAACTTACTGGTCAGCCGGGGTAGAGGCATCCCCCAAAAGGGGATCACGGGGTGGAGATCCTCAAGGTGCGACGATCGTCTTCCATTCGGCACCTGCTCACTTTCATTGTGCGATCGCAGATTCCGACGGGCGAACGGTCCTAGATGGCCCCGATCCGAGCCCCAGTTCTCCGTGCGTTGCACCCATGCATCGCCCGGCCACTACCGTAAGCTCCGCCCCCGCAGCGAGTTGGATGGCTTCTGTGGTGTGCGTGCCAGGCTGGAACCAAAGGACATCGGCGCCGATCGCGATCGTCTTCGTTTGCTCATAGAGCGCAGGAGGTACTGGCGTGATGAGCCTTCCGTGGCTCCCGGTTCGGGCATTCTGGCGACATCCATCGGTTTCCTCCTCTGATTGTGCTTCATGCTTAGAGTGTGGCCTGGAGAAGGCCTGGGTGCATCGTGCGGAAGGACAGTTTTTGCCTGTACCGTCGTACGGTTTACGCGAAGCCCCTTCCACACACTTCGTCATAGTCCTATCGAGGCATGTTTGGGCTCGCGGCGATCCCCTCCTCCGGCTTCAGTCGCCTCAGCGCTGCCATCACGAACGTCGAAAAGGCCAAGAAGACCCTAGCGACCAGCCCGCACCCCAGGGCGCTCGCCAGAGTCGCGGCGTAGAGGATGGCGCTCATCGTCCGCCGTCCCAGATGCCGGTGGCAGCGGCCTCGCGTGCGTAGACGGTGAAGTCCTTGGGCTCCCGGCGTAGAGGGCCTCGAAGGGTGACCGCGCGTCGCCTCCAGGAATGTACGAGCTTCTTCTTCGGAGAGCGGGCGCATCTCTTTAGGAGTTGTGCTTCTCCTCCTCAACGAAAGTCTTCGACGTGCCTGATGGCCCATTCGGCGAATGTGGTCGCCGGGCGGCCCGTGACTTCCTCGACCGTCGGGATCGGCTCCTGCGGATCCTCGACTAGCTCCGCCTTCCCGTCCAGGTACCAACCCGCGTACTCGCCCATCACCGGCGTCAACTCCTCGACCGCCAGCTCGTGGGTAAGCTCCACGAACGGGATCTCCTCGCCCAGCGCCTCCCCGATGAGCCTGACCTGCTCCGCGCGTGTGACCTTCTCCGGCCCCGTCAGCTCGTAAGCCTTGCCGAGATGCCCGTCTTCGAGAAGGGCTACGGCCGCTACGGCGGCGATATCGTCCAGGTCTATCGGCGCGTTGGCAGCACCCGGATAGGCGTCGCGCACAGTCCGGGTCGCGCGGATCTGGGGTGCCCATATCAGGGAGTTGTTCATGAACTCGCCCGGCCGCAAGTGCGTCCACGCGGCGCCGGATTCCTCGACCGCCTCCTCCACGCGGCGCCACCACCCGCGCCCCGCGAGGTCAACTATCCGCTCGACGCCCGCCTCATTCGCCATGCCCGCGACCTCCCGTGCGGTCTCCGGCAGCGCCGCGAGGTACATCCGCTCCACCCCTCCGAGCGCGGCGGGCACCGTCTGGGGCCGGCCGATGTACCCCTCCACGACCTCCACCTCCGCGGGCAGCGCCGCCTTCTCCGGGTCGTTGGTCAGCGCCCGCACGCCGGTCGCGCCCATCGCCAGCAGTCGATCCACGACAAGCCGCCCCACGTTTCCGGTGGCACCGGTCACCAGGATGGTCAATGTTCTTCCTCTCGTTGCCGCGGGGCCAGTTCTCTGGCCCCCATATACACGTCCTCTCTCATCCCGGTGGGGTGAGCCTGATGTCGTGGTTGGCGTTAGGGGCGAGGAAGGCGAGCAGTCGGGCGCCTTCCTCGGTTAGTGCCATGGCCTCCTCTCAGAATCGTTCCTGATTAGCTGCGACTGTCAAGAAACAGGAATCTAGCGTGTACGCTGTTCATCATGGGTTCTATCCGAAGTAACGGTGTGGTGGACGGCCTCGACATTGTTGCCGTCGGGGTCGAACACGTAGGCGCCGTAGTAGCCTGCGTGGTACTCGGGCCTCAGCCCCGGCGCGCCGTTATCGCGCCCTCCTGCCTCCAACGCCGCGGCGTGGAAACGGTCCACGGCCTCCCGGCTGCGAGCGGAGAAGGCGACGTGGAACCCGGCGACGGGCCGCTCGCTTGCGTAGATGATGAGCCTCCCGCTCTCCCCACTTCCGAAGGCCAGGAGGCCCTCGTGCTCGAACTCCAGGCCGAGGCTCAGGGGAGCCAGGGCCGCCTCGAAGAACCGCCTGCTGGCCGGCAGGTCCCTCACCCGCAGGGTGATGTGGTCTATCGTCGGCCTGCGGGCGGCGGGCTCTCGAGCTCCTTTGCCCTCCGCCGCGGGCGGTTGGTGGAGCCCGAAGGGGGAGCCCTGATCGTCGCGGCAGAGCGCGAAGCGTCCGAAAGACCCCTCCTGTGGCACGTCGGCGCGGCTTTCGAGCGTCTCGGCATGGCCCCCGAGCTCGCGTACCCGCGCCATCGCGGCCTCGAAGTCCGCCACGCCGAAGAAGACGAGCGGGCTCGCCCCCTCGTCGCCCCCGTGCATCCCACCCGAGATCCTCGGGGTGGAGATCCGGTAGCCGTCAGCGGACGGCCCGAGCTCGATCCGCCAGCCGAACAATCCGCCGTAGAAGGCGCGGGCGCGCGCCGCATCGACGACACCTATCTCAAAAAACGTCAGCTCACCGGTCATAGGCTCTCCTTTCGTGGATGCTTCCGTCCGAGGGCCTGCTCTAAGCGCTAAACTCATCCTACTCGGGAGGAGAGCGATCCTATTGGAGAAAATTGACCCGGATCGCCAGAGACTGCGTAATAGACGTTGGCCAGGCACAGCTTTCGGGAGCGGAGGGATGCCGGCCCGAGCCCCGTTCTCGTCTCAGGCTGCTGCCGGCATCTCAGTCGCCCGCCTCGCTTTACGACCACGAGCGCAACGTCCAGGCGTCGGGCTCTGCGCCACGGTATTCCGTTCCCTGGACAGCCACGCCCTGGTTTTAATGGCGTCCTCTATGGACTGCGTTCTCCTGAAGTCGTAGTGGGGAGCTTGTAAGTGCCTGAATTCTCTGGCGCTACGCTCGGCTCCGTTGTTAGTCGCTTCCCAACCCAGGGAGCGTAAGAAGCTAGAGATCTTCTTGAAGTGCTCCTCTCCGAGCCTCACCTGTAGACGGGCCAGCGGTTTCAGCGTCCAGTAGCGCTCATCGCTCCGCAGACGCTCATAACGCTCCTTCGCTTCATCCGGAGAGCGCCTGCTGCGCTGCTCGTCATGGAAGAGCGCGTACCACTCCTCCAGGAACTCGCGTAGAAGCCCGACCTGCTCGCCGACCGGGCTCTCCAATAGGAAGCGGAGGTTCTCCCGGTGCTCTTTGGTGAGATGATCGGAGCGGCGCAGCACGACGTAGCGGCACTCCCACAGCAGCTTGCGCACCTTTCTCACTTGCTCCCAATCACTCCAGGGTGATGGCGGCTCCGGGAACTCGGAGGGTACATCTCTGTCCAGACTTTCTTCCTCCAGGATCTCTTGCGGCGTCAGCCCGGCGGGCAGTTGCGTCTCGGTGATGACCCTGGGAGCTCCTCCTGAGAGCCACCTCTTGATCGTATTGCGGGAGTGACCGGTCTGGCGGCGGATCTGTCGGATCGAGACCCCTTGCTCTTTGAGGGCAAACACCCGGGCGATCGCCTGCTGGTAGAAGGCGACCTTCTCGGTGCTCGGATTCTTGCCCGGTAGACCTTTGAGAGTCCTCTTCGGCCGCACGGGCGGTGGCTGAGGTATCTCCTTCTTGCGCAATGTTGCCATCGCCTTGTAGACCTCGCCGGTCACCAGCCTACTCTCGTGGAACAGGCAAAGCTGGTGCGCTGCAGCCGGCCATACCTCCCTCAATGTCTTCGAGTATAGTGGAGAGCCATCAGTAACGACCTGCTCGGGTTCGATGCCCGCCTGGCGCAGCCTCACGAGAAAACCTTCGACCTCCTTACGGTCCACCTCTCCGTGGACCAACTGGTAGCCTACCAGCCTATCGCCCTCTGGAAGAGCGGGATCTAC
>DASSCV010000271.1:0-4592 GCA_035697505.1 Rubrobacter sp. | reverse complement strand
TCCCGCGTTAGGGTCAAACTAGGGTCAAAAGGGACCTGACGCAAGACTCGGGCGTTGCGCTGCGGGTATAAATCAGCTTATCTATGCCGATTCGGGAGAGCCGACGAGCGGACTCGAACCGCTGACCTGCTCATTACGAGTGAGCTGCTCTACCTGCTGAGCTACGTCGGCCTGCCTATGGGGCGCAAAGTATATCGTAGCGGGTGTGCGCTTTAAAGCGGTTGAGCGCCTGGCTCTCGAGGGTAGCCTTCAGCTGTCCTTCTGTAAGCAGAGGTAGGACCGCGGGGAGGGGAGCAGGTGTTCCTCACGTCCTTGTAATGGCAAGCCAAGACTTTGCCACATGCTTGTGCCTTGATTGACGAGTACAGCCGGATATATTGGACTGCTGAAGGGTGAGGAATGCCGATAGAAAGGGGTGATGCGGCGGGTTCGAGTGGGGTGGCAATGTCGTTTGGTTGGGAGAGGAGATCTCTTGTACGAGAAGGATGGCGAGAAGTATTTCGTGGTGGACGGGCACGTCCACTACTGGGACGCGAGCCCTGGAAACTGGATCGAGGGTCAGGAGGAGTACGCGAAAGGTTGGATCGAGTGCTTCTACGGCTACCACAAGCTCGGTCCCGACGAGTACTACTGGCCTATGGAGAAGTTCCAGAAGTACTCGGAAGAAACGATGATGAAGGACCTCTTCGAGGACGGGTACGTAGACAAGGCGATCTTCCTCCCCACCTACCTCAAGGAGTGGTACAAGGACGGTTTCAACACCACCGAGAAGAACGCGACGCTGGCGGAGAAGTACCCCGACAAGTTCATCCTCAACACTACCTTCGATCCCCGCGAAGGCAGCGAAGGCCTTGAGGCCTTCGAGGAGAAGGTCAACCGCTACGGCTGCAAGGGCGTCAAGCTCTACACGGCGGAGTGGAGGAACGACTCAAAGGGCTGGACGCTCGCCGATCAGCAGGCGGAACCGTACTTTGAGAAGTGCGAGGAGCTTGGGGTAACCAACATCCACGTCCACAAGGGACCTACGATCTGGCCTCTAACCAAAGACGCCTTCGACGTCAAGGACGTGGACGTTGCCGCGACCAACTTCCCCGGGCTGAACTTCATCGTCGAGCACGTCGGCCTGCCCCGCATCGAGGACTTCTGCTTTATGGCCACTCAGGAGCCGAACGTGTACGCAGGCCTCTCCGTGGCGCTCGGCGCGCTGATGCACAGCCGCCCACGCTTCTTCTCCACGATCATGGGCGAGCTGCTCTTCTGGGTCGGCGAGGACAAGATGATCTGGGCCAGCGACTACGCTATCTGGCATCCCAAGTGGCAGGTCGAGATGTTCATCGATTGGGACTACCCCGGAGATCACGAGTACGACGACTTCCCCCGACTCTCGACCGAGGGGAAGAAGAAGATCATCGGCCTCAACGCCGCACGGCTCTATGACATAGAGGTGCCAGCGGAGCTTCAGGCCGCCACCGCGTGATGCCGAACAGAGCGACGGTCCTGGAAGCCCTCTCGGGCGTCCGGGACCCGGAACTCGATGAGCCAATAACCGACCTCAGGTTCGTCTCCTCGCTAGAGATAGAGGACGGCGCGGTGAACGTCAGCCTTAGGCTCCCGACCTACTACTGCGCCCCGAACTTCGCCTACCTGATGGTCGCGGACGCCAGAGAGGCTCTTCTCTCGGTGGAGGGCGTCGAGGAGGCCAGGGTCGTCCTGGACGACCACTATGCGTCGCGTGAGATCAACGGCGGCGTTAACGGGGAGCGCGACTTCGCACGCTCCTTCCCCGGCCAGACCGAAGGAGATACCCTGGATGAACTGCGCGACATCTTCCGCCGCAAGTCCTTCGTCAGCCGGCAGGAACAGCTCTGCCGGTCCCTGATCCGCGAAGGACGCTCGCCGGAGGAGCTGGCCGGGATGCGCCTCGCCGAAGCGCGAGGGGACCATGCATTCGCGAAGTACCTGGAGCGCCGCTCGGAGTTGGGCATAGATAGCTCCGCCGACGCCCCGCTCGTCGTGGACCCGAACGGCAAACGGATTCCGCGCGAGGCGGTCATGGAGCACCTGCGGTTCGCCAGCACGGTGCGCATGAGCATCGAAGGAAACGCGGAACTCTGCACGGGGCTCCTGGCGGTTCGTTACGGAACCCCCGATCCCGAGGAGGCAATCTCATGATAGCAGCGCGGTTGCACCGTTACGACGACAGCATCCCCAAAGGCAGCCTCGAGGTCGAGGAGATAGACGAGCCGAAAATAGAAAGTCCGCTCGATGTGATCGTACGTATCGGGGCGGCGGGGCTCTGTCGCACGGACATCCACGTCATCGAGGGCCAGTGGCAACCGATACAGGATCCGGAAAACACGCTTCTGCCATATGTGCTCGGGCACGAGAACTCTGGTTGGGTCGAGGAGATTGGTTCGGCGGTGACCAACGTCGAGGTTGGCGATACCGTGATCTGCCACCCGCTCATGACCTGCGGCCTGTGCCGGGCGTGCCGCGCCGGGGACGACATGCACTGCGAGAACGGCGAGTTTCCCGGCATCTCCCGCGATGGTGGCTTCGCCGATCTCTTGAAGACCAACGCCCGTGCGGTCGTCAAGCTGGATCCCATCCTGGAGCCGAAAGACATAGCTGCCCTTGCGGACGCGGGCCTCACCGCTTACCACGCTGTTCGGAAGTCCGTCCCGCTCCTCTACGCGGGTACGAGTGCCCTGGTCATCGGGGCCGGGGGGCTCGGGCACATAGGCATCCAGTGCCTCAAAGCACTGACCCCGACGGAGATCATCGTCACCGACCCATCGGAGGAGGCGTTGGAACTCGCCAAAGAGTGGGGCGCAGACCAGACGGTGAGAGTCGAAGACGGATACGTAGAGACGGTACTGGAGATGACCGATGGCAATGGCGCCGAGGTAGTCTTCGATTACGTCGGCGAGCGCGGCGCACAGGAGGATGCCTGGGAGATGACCCGCCAAGGCGGATCGCACTACGTGATCGGCTACGGTGGCATGGTAGAGGTCCCGGCCATAGACATCATCTCGACCGAGCGCAACATCACCGGCAATCTGGTTGGCACTTACAACGACCTCGTCGAACTGATGGTGCTCACCGCCCAGGGCAAGGTCAACCTGCACACCTCGACCTACCCACTAGACGCCGTGAACGACGCGATACAGGACCTCAACAACGGCGAGCTCAGGGGAAGGGGAATTCTGATCCCCGAAGGCGCAAGCGCCGCCTGATAGCTGAAATGCTTACCAGCGCGGGTAGGGGAAAGGTGGCCCTTCCCCTACCCGCTGAAGAGGCAGCGTTAGCGTGTAAGGTCCCTCGCTGCGGGCAAGCCTGCGACGCCTTTTGCGGCGAGGACGGCGCGCACGATGGCCTCCTCCATGACCCGCGCCCCCCACGCACCAACGACGTCGGGCGCCGCCTCCACCCTACCCGCTGAAGCGGCGAAGACGACGTCGCCATCCACGGTCGTATGAACCGGGTATACGGCGCGGGCGAGGCCGTCGTGGCCCATCTGGGCGACCTTGCTGACCTGCGGCTTGGAGAGGCGCGCGTTGGTAGCCACGATCCCGAGGGTTGTACTCTCCCCCCACTGCAAGCGGGCAGCGGCCTCAGGGAGTAGCTCCACCGTATCGCCCATCGTGCCGTCTTCCAGGCGCGGACCTGCCAGCACTTCCCTGGTCCGCGGGTCCCTGATCTCACCGAAGGCGTTCACGGCGGCAAGGGCTCCTACAACGAGTCCGCCGGCAAGGTGGGCCGAGGCGCTCCCCAGCCCACCTTTCATCGCGCGGTCCATACCCAGGACCTTACCTACGGTCGCTCCTGTGCCAGCTCCTACGCTTCCCTGGGCGAAGTCGCCGCTCGTGGCCGATGAGGCCGCCTCGTAACCCATCGCCACGTCGGGACGTACTGCAGGATCTCCTACGACGACGTCGAAGAGAACGGCCGCCGAGACCAGGGGAATGCGGGCCACGCCCATGTCGAGGCCGATGCCCTCCTCCTCGAGGAATCGGACGACGCCGTCAACGGCGGCCAGCCCGAAGGCACTGCCACCGGTCAGGAGCAGGCCGTGGGTGGGACGGACGGCGCCTACCGGACCGAGGCGGTCTGTCTCGCGTGTGCCAGGAGAGGAGCCCCGTACGTCCACACCGACGACGGCTCCCTCCTGGCCGTCGAAGAGGACGGCGGTGCAACCAGTGCCCCCCTCCCTGTGTGTTGCGTGGCCAACGAGCACGCCGGGTACGTCGCAGAGGTTATCCAGCACGCCGGCGTTAAGAGTCCGTACGTTGGGGAGGTTCCGGCACCTCCCACTCGTCTGTGTCGGCGGGTATGATGCCTGGGTTGTCCCTGGCCAGGGAGCCGAGGGAGATTAGTTCTTGATCCGCGCGCCTTGCGCCGAACTGGACGAAGACGGAGTCTTTGACCATGGAGTAGTCAACGACCTTACCTTCCCTATCGCCGAGCTTGACGGTCGAATTGCGGAAGGGCGCGCGCTGCTTGAACTCCTTGTAGGTATCGTGCTCGTAGCGCATGCAGCACTTCACCTCTCCACAGCAACCCAGGATCTTCTCGTTAGGCGTCACGCCTTG
>DASSCV010000270.1:0-23529 GCA_035697505.1 Rubrobacter sp. | reverse complement strand
TGTGCGTCTTGACATCCGGCGCATCGGGGCGCTGAAGATCGGCAACGACGCTGTGGGCAACCAGACCAGGGTCAAGGTGGTAAAGAACAAGGTAGCGCCGCCTTTCAAGACGGTGGAGTTTGACGTGATGTACGGAGAGGGAATCTCCCGGGAGGGAAGCCTGCTGGACGTGGGCATCGAGCACGATGTGGTCCAGAAGAGCGGCGCCTGGTTCGCATACGGCGATGAACGACTCGGGCAGGGCCGGGAGAACGCCAAGCAGTTCCTCAAGGAGAACTACGAGGTTCGCGAGCGTATCCTCGACGAGGTCTACGAGAAACTCGGGCTGCTCGGACCTGTCGAGACGGCCGATGAGGTAGCCGAGGAGCCAGCCAGGCAGGTGCTCTAAGGCTGGCTGGCAAGGAGGTCGACCTCCCTGCCAGCACCTGGTCAGCATTTCGATCTCTCCGCAAATCTGCCCAGGGGGTGCCCATGCCCGAAATAACTGGAGTCCGTGAGCGCCGAGGAAAGGCCGGGATCTCTGTCGACGGGGAGTTCTGGGCGGAGATCGACGCCGGCGTGGCCCTAGAGTGCGGTCTGCGCGAGGGGGCCGTTCTCTCATCGGAAGCGTTACACGGGGTGCGGGTCAAGGGTGAGAGGCCCATAGCGATGGGTCGTGCGCTCAATCTCCTTGGGTACAGGGCCCGCTCGGAGGCTGAGATCCGTGACCGGCTCACGCGTTACGGATACGTCGGGGAGACCATAGAAGGTGTAGTCCTCCGTCTGCAGGAGCTTGGCTATCTCGACGACGTCGAGTTCGCGCGTATGAAGGCCCGCGAGAAAGCGCGCCGGTACGGACCGCGGCGGGTCTCGGTCGATCTCAAGAAGAGTGGTGTGGGGGACGCTCTGGCGCGGGAGGTAGTCGAAGAGGAGTTCGCAGGCCGCTCCGAAGTAGAGGAGGCTCGATCCGCCGCCGCGCGGCGGTATAATGGGCGTGGGTCCGACGCAGAAGCGCGTAGGGTCTATGGATTTCTGGTTCGCCGGGGTTACTCGGCGGAGGTATGTGCCCAGGTTGCCCGGGAGTACCGGGAGCCTCCGGAGGCCCAGGGATAGTCGAGTTAGCTTGATGCCGGGCCGCCGTTCTCGCGGCAGGCCCGCTGGAAGGACAACCTGTGAATGTTTTGTTACTGGTCTTGGGACTGGTCATCGGCCTAGCCGTCGGCGCTGCCCTGGGCTACTACGTCTCCAAGTCACGTGTGGATACCCGCCAAGCCCGGGCCAGGGCCGACGCAAGGTCCATACTCGAGGATGCCGAACGCGAGGTCGAGACCAAACGCCGCGAGGCTGACCTTGCGGCCAAAGAATCGTCGCTCAAGATCAAAGACGATGCCGAAGCCGAACTACGTGCCAGGCGGGCTGAGATCGCACGCGTCGAAGAGCGCCTGGATAACAGGGATACCGCACTGGAGAGGCGCGAGGGCGAGCTCGACGAACGCAGGCGCCGGCTCACGGAGACCGAGGAGGCGATGCGGCGCAAAGAAGAGCAGTTGAGGGAGAGGGAGGCCGATCACTTCAGGATGCTCGAGGAGATCTCCGGCCTGACCCGTGAGGAGGCCGAGAGGAGGCTGTTCTCCGACCTTGAGTCCGAACTAGAGGACCGGCTCGGGCGCATGGTGCGCGACCAGACCCTGGAGGCCGAGGAGCGGGCCGATGCCGAAGCGCGGCGTCTGATCTCCACCACTATGGAGCGCCTCGCCTCGGATCTGACCTCGGAGTCGACGGTCAAGGCCGTGTCTCTGCCCTCGGACGACATGAAGGGCAGAGTCATAGGCCGCGAGGGTAGGAACATAAGGGCCTTCGAGGCCGCTACGGGCGTAGACGTTATCATCGACGACACGCCCGAGACGGTAGTGATCTCCAGCTTCGACCCTGTCAGGCGCGAGGTAGCGCGGGTCTCGATGGGACGACTGGTGCAGGACGGGCGCATCCACCCGGGGCGCATCGAGCAGATCGTCGCGAAGGCCCGCAAGGACGTGGAGAAGGAGATGAAGGCCGCGGGCCGGCAGGCGCTCTACGACGCCAAGATTTCGGGCGGCATGCACAACGACCTGCTGCGGCTTCTCGGCGCGCTGAAGTACCGGACATCCTACGGCCAGAACGTGCTGGCCCACTCCGTGGAAGTAGCCAACCTCTGCGGCATGATGGCCCAGGAGCTCGGAGCCAACGTCAAGATCGCCCGCAGGGCCGCCCTACTACACGATGTCGGCAAGGCCATAGACCACGAGGTCGAAGGCACCCACGCCTTGATCGGAGGCCGATTCGCGAAGAAGAGCGGTGAGTCGGATGACGTGGTGCGCGCCATAAGCGCCCACCACCACGAGATCGAGATGGAGACCGTGGAGGACGTGCTGGTCGCCACTGCAGACGCGGTCTCGGCGGCCCGCCCCGGCGCCAGGCGGGAGACGACGGAGACCTACATAGAGCGCTTGCGATCCCTGGAGGACATCGCCCTCGGCCACAGAGGGGTAGACAAGGCCTACGCGATCCAGGCCGGACGTGAGATAAGGGTTATGGTCCAGCCCTCCGAAGTGGACGACCGTATCGCCGCCAAGCTAGCCTACGACATCTCCAAGCAAATTGAGACCGACCTCGAGTATCCCGGCCAGATAAAGGTGACGGTTATCCGCGAGAGCCGCGTCAGCGAGGTGGCCAAGTAGGCGAGAGAGACTAGTGGAAGGTCCCTACAGGGACCTCGGTGCTGGCTTCGCCCGCCTGATCGGCGTAGAGGGGGCCCGCCGCGGCCCCTCCCGCATCGCCCACGTAGAAGATGTCCTCCTGGAGCTGGCGCGCAACGCACGCGACGCCGGGGCAGCCCATATCTACGTGGCTTCGACCCTCAAAGAGCGTCGCTTCAGAACCCTGACCGTCCTCGACGATGGCCACGGCATCCCCGAATCACACAGAGATTTGATCCTCGAACCCGGCGTTACCACCCGCCATCTGAACCCCGTTACTGAACCAGGCGACCCTTCCACCCACGGCGCAGGCCTCTCCCTGTACCAGATCAAAAACCACTCCATACAGACCAGAGTCCTCTCCACATCCTCGCCCACCTCGATACAGGCCACATTCGATACCAATATCCTTCCGGAACGTACCCTCCAGTCGTCAACCCGACCCTCGAAAAGCAACCTCCGCGCAACCCTCGAACGCTTTACCGCAACAACCAACGCCCAAAGCCCCAAACTTCACTCCTACTACGGACCACCAGGCCGCATCCTCGCCACCCTCTTGCATCACCGCATAATACAAACTAGCAGAGATAGCGCGGGTTTACGGGAGGCGGCTTTCGGGCTTGGGCTTGGCATATCGGTGAGGAGCGTACAGAGGATATTGCGAGGTGAGGTGCGACCTCTGGAGGGCATTTCGGGAGGGGAGCGCGGTGCTGGGGTCGGGGGTCGGAGGGCTGTTGGGAGGCGAGATGGGGGGCCTGTGCTGGATCTTGGGGAGGAGGAAAGTGGGCGCATTGCGGATATACTCAGGCGGGCGGCGCGAGCCGGGTACATGGAGGTCGACGAGTTGAGGTTCGAGAGCCGTCCGGGGGAGATCTCCCTCAGAGCCCGAGTCTACGAGCCGGAGGAAGAGTATGAGTAGCACGACAAAGACGACGGGGCCCATACCGCTCTCCCGCAAGCCTGAAGGGCGTGCTTCCAACTCTGGAGCAAAAACCGCTTGCATAAGGACCTTTGGGTGCCAGATGAACGTGCACGACTCAGATCGTATAAGGCGGATGATCCAGGACGCAGGCTACGCGGAGGTCCAGCGCTACGAGGATGCGGATCTCGTGATACTGAACACCTGCTATGTCCGCGAGAACGCCGTGGATCGCGTGAAGGGACACCTCGGAGAGCTAAATCGCCTCCGCCGCGAGGGCCGGGTGAAGAGGGTGGCCCTCACCGGTTGCATCGGCGCTGCCGAAGAGTCAGCAGCCTTGAGACAGACCTACGATATAGATCTCGTTTTGGGTACGCATAATACTTACGAGCTAGCGGAGTTTGTAGGGCTACCGACCATGCGGGAGACGTACACGCCCGAACTTCCTGGCACTGAGGGCGGGCACAATGCCTTCGTCACCATAATGACCGGGTGCAATTACCAGTGCAGTTACTGCATAGTCCCAACGGTGAGGGGGCGGATGGTCTGCCGCCCGATGGGGAGTGTGATCGAGGAGGTCAGGAGCCTCGTCGCCGGTGGCACGGGGTACGTAACGCTCCTTGGCCAGACGGTGGACGCGTGGAGACACGAGGGCAAGAGGTTCTGCGACCTCCTGGAGGCCGTCGCGGAGAGTGCGCCGCGGGTGTGGTTTACGACGAGTCACCCTTCCAACATGGAGGACCGCACCCTAAGGGCTATCGGGGAGCGGGATACCATCGTGAAGCGGCTTCATTTGCCTGTGCAGTCGGGGTCTGACAGGATGCTGAAGGTCATGCACCGCGGCTACAAGGCCGAGAGGTACAGGCGCAAGATCGACGTTTTCAGGGAGGCGGCGCCTGACGGCACGCTCAGCACGGACATTATCGTGGGCCATCCCGGCGAGACCGAGGAGGACCACGAACAGACGCTCAGGCTCGTCGAAGACTGCGCTTTCGACTCGGCATACATCTTCAAGTTCTCGCCGAGAAGAGGCACCGAGGCCGCGAGCCTACCCGGAACGGTGCCCGATGCCGTAGTCCGGCGGCGCTTCCTCGAGGTGCTGAGGCAGGTCGAACAGAATGCCTTCACAAGGAACCAGCGCAAAGTCGGGAGCGTAGAGGAGATCTACATCCGTCACGGCAGCACGGAGGATGGCAAGGCTATCGGGGAGACGTGGAGTGGTCACGCCGTTCACGTCAATACAGACGCCGCGCCGGGAGACTACGTGAAGGCCAGGATAGAGTCCGCGGGGCCCCACGTACTATACGCGGGCGAACCTGACAATTCGGTCTGAGGTACCACGACTGGCACAGAATCGCGAGAAGAAGGCGCTGGTAGTTTGCGGGCCTACGGCGGGTGGCAAGAGTATCCTCTCCGACGCATTTGCCGAGAGGCTCACCAAGGCAGAGGGCCGGCACGTACCCACACTGTCGGTCGATTCCATGCAGGTCTACAGAGAGTTGCCCGTGATAACAAACCAGGCCCGCAGGAGGCCGGCGGAGCTCGTTGGCATCGTCTCCGTGACCGAGAAATGGACGGTAGCCAGACACAAGGCGATCGCCGAGGAGATCATCGCCTCAGAGACCAGTTTCGTCCTCGACGCTGGAACGGGAATGTACCTGAATGCGATCCTGCTCGATATCTCACTCGCACCGAAGGTCTCCATAGAGATACGCCGGAGGGCGGAGGAGATGGCCGAAGGGGAATCCAACCCCCGCAGGGCCGCGCGGGCCAAAGAGCTAGAGCTGGCAGGGGCCGGGGGCCGGGGTTCTATCTGGGAAGGAGGTCTGCGCTACGACACCGCCATCGTCTACCTCCGACCCGAGAGGTACGCCCTCGACGCTGCCATCGATGAGAGGTCGAGGAGAATTACCATGAACGGCCTTGAGGAGGCCGGAAGACTAACAGATATGGCCGCGGGAGGAACGAGCATAAGCCCACAGGTAATGGACTCCGTGGGGGTGCGCGAGCTCTACGGGCACCTCTCGGGGACGCTCTCCCTGCAGCAGGCACAAGATCTCATCTCCACCAGGACAAAACGGCTCGCCCGACGCCAGATGCGATGGTTCGACAAGCTGACGCGTACAATCGATGGACGCGCCAGAATAACCGTCCTGGAGGGCACAAATCACCAAGCAGATTTGCATAATATGCATGATATAATCGAAATATGAGTGAGGAGAGAGCGATACTGGCGGGCGCTGGGGAGAAGCTTCACATGGCGGAGTTAGGGCGGTTGGCGACCACACTTGGGATCGAGGTCGCCGGTGTACTCGAGCAGGGCCGCAGGGACGGCACTGGTTACCTCGGGCGTGGCAAGCGCGAACAGTTGAGGGAGTTGGCAGAGGAGACGGGGGCGCGTTTCGTTATCGCGGACGACGAGTTGACTGCTTCCCAGGCCAGGGTACTAGAGAAGGCGTGTGGCGTTTCCGTCGTGGACCGGACGG
This sequence comes from Rubrobacter sp., assembly GCA_035697505.1. Classification (GTDB taxonomy): domain Bacteria; phylum Actinomycetota; class Rubrobacteria; order Rubrobacterales; family Rubrobacteraceae; genus Rubrobacter_D. The sequence goes on along the minus strand of DASSCV010000270.1, from coordinate 17,410 downwards.
AGTTGATCATCCGTATCTTCGAGGCACATGCCAGGGATGCGGCGAGCCGCCTCGAGGTCGAGCTCGCCGACCTGGAGTACCGTTTGCCAAGGGTCAAGGGCAAGAATCCGGAGTTGAGCCGCCTCGGGGGCGGAGGGGTAACCACGAGGGGCCCTGGCGAGCAACAGCTGGAGTACGACAGGCGAGTCATCCGCGAGCGCATAGCGACCATAAACCGCAAGCTCGAGGAAGAGAAGGCGGGCAGGATCGTCAGGGGTGCGCGGCTGAGAGAGGGGGGACCACCTACCGTAGCGTTGATTGGCTACACGAACGCCGGCAAGACTACCATTCTGAACGCGCTCAGCGGGGCGAGGAGGTCGACCAAGGACAGGCTGTTCGAGACGCTTCAGACTACCACCCGCCTCGTAGAGGGGAGCAGGAAGAACGGGCCAGACGGAATGTGGCCTGACTTCGTCGTCACCGACACCGTAGGGTTCATAAGGAAGCTGCCCACGCAACTGGTACACTCCTTCGCCTCGACGCTCGAAGTGGCGCGTGATTCCGATGTCGCGGTCGTTTGCGCGGACGCTTCCAGCGAGGAGTTGGAGGAAGAGATCCAGACTGTCACGCGCACTCTCTCCCTGGCTGTGGAGAATGGGGTTAGCACGGGGCCGATAGTAATGTGCCTCAACAAGATGGATCTCGTTTCAGCGGAGCGCGCTGCTGAGTTGCGCAGGGATCACCCGCATGCGGTCACCATAAGCGCGATCGAGGATTGTGAGGCGCTGGTCGAGGAGATCTACCGCGCCATCGCGTCGAGGAGGGAGAGGATGCGAGTCTTTATCCCCCACGCCGAATACGCTGCCGCCAGTCGCCTTTACGGTCTGGCGGAGATCCACGCCCAGGAGAACACCGAGTCGGGCCTGTGGATGGATGTCAGCCTGCCTCGCTCGGCCTCGGGCAAGTACGCTCCCTACAGGGTGTGAACATACTCAAGGTTTACCCTCACCTTGAGCGGGAGGTTTCTGCCATCTACGAGGACCTGGACCTTCCGCCCACAGGGAACCGCGAGGGCGCAAGACCTTATGTGATCATCAACACGGTCAGCTCCGTTGATGGTAGGACAGTAATGGAGGGGAAGGCCGCTGGAATAGGAAGCACGGCCGATCGCCGGACGATGCGGACCCTCCGTTCCAAAGTCGACGCCGTGATGATCGGCGCCGGCACGCTGCGCGCCGAGAAGCTCTCCCTCGGCCTCGACCCCACGGATGGTGTACGGCAACCGCTGGCGATCATTGTTACAGACACGGGCGACGTACCGCTTGAGGAACAGCTTATCGTCAATGGCGGTCAGGAAATCTTGATCCTGCTCTCCGATGCGGCTCCCAGGAGGGTTGCCGAACGGCTGCGCGGGCTAGCGCCGGTGCTGAGCGCGCCTGCGAGCTCCACTGGTGCCGTCGACCTCCAGGCAGCCTTGCGGGCCCTCCAAGCCGAGCGTGGTATCGAGTCGCTAGTGCTCGAAGGCGGGCCCGGTCTCAACCACGCCCTGATCTCGCGTCAGCTCGTCGACGAGCTCTTCCTTACCGTGGCGCCTGAACTGCTTGGCGGAACCGCCGCCCAGACCCTTACCCTGCTCAGAGGTCCCGAGATCCCGGCCCGCGACCGTCCCGTCCTCGAACTACTGTCCATCCATGTGGCGGAGAGTGAGCTGTTCCTGCGCTACTCGTTGACCAGAACACCCCCAGGCTCTGCGTAGGTTTCGGCCTGCGGTGCGGCGACTACTTGCCAAGCCGGGGGACAGGTGGATCTCAAGATACCAGGGTCCTTCGCATTTTGGGACGGGCCGACCTGGAGGATCATCGCTGATTTGTTTCTCGCGGTTGCTTCAAGTTTGGCTACTACCCGTACCCCGATCCCGGGAACACAGGTAGAATCGGACGGTGAGTACGCAGCCGACAGGAGGGTACGATGCAGACCACCGGAGCTCCACTTGAGCTTGGCCGAAACTCGAAGTCAGGCCGAAGAGCAGGCCGTGAAAGAGTGGCCCAACTGCGGGATGCCATTCCCAAGGGCCCACATCCGCGAGCCCGAGGACTTCCAGGCGATTGCGAAGCAGGTCTCCATCGAGAATGTCGAGGTCACCTCCGCAGGCCTCGACGAGGTCTACCCGCTCAACCGCCGGCGCGAGCAGGCGGAGTTTATCAGGGTCTATAGGGAGCGTGTGATGCCCAAATTCGACTGGCCCGAGAAGGATTAGCTACGTGGGCTGGAAAAACGGTGGTTACGCAAGCGTCTTGCTCGTCGCCCTTGGGGCTTCGCTCTGGGGGACGGACGCCATCTTGCGGGTGCCGCTCCTGGAGGTAGCCTCGCCGTCCCAGATAGTGCTGCTCGAGCACCTCGTATTGCTTCTGTACTCGGTGCCGGCCGTGGCGCTGGGATGGAGGTTCTTCCGCGGCTTCGGGGCCGCGCAGTGGGTCGCGCTGCTCGTCATCGGTTGGGGAGGCTCAGCTCTTGCGACGCTACTTTTTACGACGGCGTTCGCCGTGGGGAATCCGACGGTGGCCATACTCTTGCAGAAGACCCAGCCGCTGTTCGCAGTCGCGCTAGCGGGAATTTTGCTGCGCGAGCGGTTGGAGTTGGCTTACTGGCCGTGTTTCGCCGTGGCGGTGGTTGGGGCTTACCTGATCTCCTTTGGCGATCTCGGGCCTTTCAGGGCATTTGGCTCTGCCGAAGCTCTCACCGCTGCCCTCGCCTTGGGCGCCGCGCTCTTGTGGGGCTCATCGACAGTGCTTGGACGGCTGGTCTTGAAAGACATGCCCTTCCATGCCCTGACCGGAGCGCGCCTCCTGCTGGCCGTCCCCCTGCTCGCGGCCATCGTAGCTTTCCAGGGCTCCTTGGGTGGGATTGGCGCCGGGTTCGCCGCCGAGCCAGGGCGGGTCGTGCTCCTCGCCCTGATACCGGGTCTCCTCGCCTTGCTCCTCTACTACCGGGGTCTCTCCGGCACCCGCGCCTCCTACGCGACGCTCGCGGAGCTCGCCTTCCCGGCCACGGCCGTCATCCTCAACTGGGCTGTTCTCGGCGTCGGCGTGAGTGCGAACCAAGTAGTGGGCTTCGTGCTGCTATGGGGAGCCGTGTTCGTGGTGGGGTATTTGAACGCGAAGGCGCCGGCACCGGACCCCTCTGCCCCGGTGGTCGGAGCCGGATAAGGATCAAACCCGAACCTGGCGCCTGTGACTCCGATGACGGGACCGCTAGTCCGCATCGGCTTCGAAGTGATAGATGCCAACCTGGACCCGGGCGCCGCCGTGCGAATCGCAGTTCGACGCTGGCGACGGCGCGACCTCCGCGCCCCGATTTTCCGAACGTAGTCAACGTCCTCGACATGGAAGCAACCCTGCGCGCAGGGTTGCTTCCAAAGGACAGAACGCGACGGTGGTAAGATCGGTGGTAGGACTGGAGTGAGATAGTTGCCTGATCTTAGCGAAGCCCTAATCCATAGATATTCTTCTCCCGAATCATTTCGTCGAGGTCAGGGGTACTATCGCCAGGGTGCCGTGGGGTCCCTAATCTTGCGAGGTCAGGAGCTTCGGGCCGAGGTGGCAGGCAGCCAGTTTGCTCCCTATGGTGTTCGGGTTGTCTTCGATGCGGCCGGAATCATCGATGCCACGTGTAGTTGCCCTTATGAGTGGGGCGGCCTTTGCAAGCACATCGTCGCCGCCTTGCTCGCCTACTCCCACGACCCTGAGTCGGTGCGGGAGCTGCCCGAGCTCGAGGAGTCCCTCTCTGGGCTGGATAGGGAAGAGTTGAAAGATCTGGTGCTGAAGCTGGCAGAGCGCTACCCCTCCCTGGGCGAGGTTATCGATGGTGAGATCGCCCTCTCGTCCTCCTCCGAGCCTCGCCAGGTCAACGTGGACGCCATCCGGCGCAGTCTCCGTGCCAGCATCCAGGCTCAGGGCTATCCGGAGCCCTACTATGACTACTGGCACACTTCCGGAAACCTTGAGGAGGCACGCCGCATCCTCGAAGGCGCGTGGGACCTCATCCGGGCGGACGACGCTCCCGGCGCGCTGCGTGTCCTCGAGGCGATCACCGAGGAGTATCTGGAGGCCCCGGATGCGCTCGACTGGGAGATGATGGGCGACTATGGCGGCGAGCTCCTCGATTACTTCGAGGAAGTAGGAGCGGGCCTCACCGAGGCCCTGTTGAGCGTAGAGCTCACCCCTGAGGAGAGGGAGGACTATGGCGCAAAGCTCGACGTGTGGCTGGGCGAGCTAGGGGACTACGGTGTCGGTGATACCTTCGGCGCTGGCTCCCGGGCTGTCGAGCAGGGCTGGTCCTACCCGCCGCTGGTGAGGGTGCTGGAGGGTGAGAGCCCTGACGAGGAGTTCCTAGATGAGCTCCTCGACCACCCGTTGACCACCGCGCGTCTCAACGTACTGGATCGCCGGGGCCGCCACGAGGAGTACCTGCGTCTCTCGGAAGCCGCGGCCGAAGACACGAGACACGCTATCATGCTCGTACGGCTCGACCGGGCCGAGGAAGCCGTCGAGTATGCCTCCAAGCACCTGAGGACACCGGAGGAGGCTCTCGCCGTCGCCGGAACCCTGCGCGAGCAGGGTGATGCCGAAGCCGCGCTTCTGGTCGGAGAGCGTGGTCTCTCGTTAGAAGGCCGGAAGGTCAGGCTGGCGGGCTGGGTCAGGGACCTTGCGGAAGGTCTTGGACGCCGCGGACTCGCTCTCCAAGCGGCCCTTGCCGCCTTCCAGGCGGACCCGAGCCTTGCCTCCTACCTTCGGGTACAGGAGCTTGCTGGCGAGGCCTGGCCCGAGCATCGCGGGCGGATGTTGGATCACCTGCGCCAGAGCAGCTCCTATTTGCCAACGGGCCAGATCGACATCTTCCTGCACGAGAACCTCGTCGGAGACGCGATCGCCGCGGTCGAAGGGTATCCTTTCGGAGACCTGGCCGCTAGGGTAGCGCATGCGGCCATCGAGTCGCACCCCGACTGGGTTATCAAAACCTGTAGGAGGCGGGCCGAGGAGATCATGAACCAGGGAAGGTCCAAGGACTACGAAGAGGCTGTAGACTGGTTGGCGAAGGTGCAGGACTCCCTTCTGGCCGCCGGACGTGAGGAGGAGTGGCTGGCTTACCTCGAGGAGCTCATAGACCATCACCAGCGCAAGTACAAGCTGCGGCCGATGCTGGAGGACTTAACGTAGCTAGGGTCCCGACGCGCTGTCGAATATCCATTCGTCGTAAGTCCTCGACAACAGTCGTTCTTTCGTCAACTCCACGAGCCTGCCACTATACTTCTAGCATGTGACGGCAACGAGAGCGCCAACGGAGTCGGAGATGCACGCTGTGGAGGAGATCGAACTGCGGAGGCAAGACCGCGACGGGTTGGTGCCCGAGGCCGACAAAGAGCGTCTGATCCTGGGGCTCTGGGCAGTGCTTCCAAAGGGACGCTTCTGGAGGACCCGATAATGCCCGCCGTCCTCCAGCCTTGCGATATAGGGGTTATTCGGGGCACCCGGATTTCCTCGCCGTGCCAGCCTACCTCGCGCCCCTGGGTAATAGCGGCAGCTTCTCTGGGCTCGGGAATGGCTTTCCTCGACAGCACGATATTGAACGTTGCCCTGCCTGCGTTGCAGGCGGATCTTGGGGCCAGCGTGCGGGAGGTGCAGTGGACCTACGGAGCTTACGCCCTGGTGCTTTCGGCACTCTTACTCGTAGGAGGGACTCTGGGAGACCGCTTCGGGAGAAGGCGTCTCTTCGTCCTTGGCGCGGCGATCTTCGCCGTGGCCTCGGTCTGGTGCGCCCTGGCCCCAGGTCCCGCACAACTCATCGCTGCCCGGGGTGTTCAGGGTGTAGGAGGGGCGCTGCTGGTGCCTGCGTCGCTGGCGATCATCGGTGCTTCGTTCGAGGGGAGGCTCAAGGCGAAGGCCATCGGGACCTGGGGGGCTCTCAGCGCCATCGCCATGGCTGTGGGGCCCGTCCTGGGCGGCTGGCTGGTCGAGGAGATCTCCTGGCGGGCTGCTTTCCTGATCAACCCGGTGCTGGCCGCCGTGGCCATACCCATCGCGCTGTGGCACGTGCCCGAGAGCCTGGACCCCGAGGCACACAACCTGGACCTGGCCGGCGCTGTTCTCGCTACGGCAGGGCTCGCGGGTCTGGTCTACGGTCTGATCGAGTCCTCGGCCTGGGGCCTTGGCGCCCCGAGGGTGCTCGCTGCCCTCGGTTTGGGATCGATAGCCCTTGCGGCCTTCGTCTTTGTGGAGCGCCACGCCAAGGATCCGATGGTGCCACCCTCACTGTTCCGTTCCAGGAACTTCGACGGTGCGAACCTGGTGACGCTACTTTTCTACATGGCCCTGACCGGCTCCTTGTACTTCCTACCTTTCCTCATGATGCAGGTCCACGGATACTCGGCCTTGGTGGCCGGCAGCGTGTTCTTGCCGTTCGTGGCTATGGCCTTCCTGATCGGTCGCCTCTCAGGACGTATCAGTGCCCGCTTCGGGTCGAAGATACCGCTGGTGGTGGCTTCGCTCGCCGTACTTGTGGGTCTCTTGCTGTTCGCCGTGCCTGGGGTGGAGCACGGCTCCTACTGGACCTCGTTCTTCCCTGCGATGGTCGTTCAGGGCATCGGGATGGCGCTGGCCATAACCCCACTTACTGCGGTGGCGCTCGGCTCGGTCGATAGGGAGCACTCAGGCCTTGCCTCGGGGGTGAACAATGCCGTGGCCCGTGTGGCCGGACTCCTGGCGGTAGCCCTGCTCGGCGTGTTCGTCTACGGGGTGTTCTCAGCGAGCCTGGACGCGCGCCTGGACAGGATGGATCTTTCCGGGGAGATTCGCAGCGAGATGGAGACGGCGAAGACTCATCTCGGGGCGGCGGAGGCCCCTGAGGGCGTGGAGGCGGTGACGGCGGCGCACATCGAGCGCGCCATAGACGAGTCCTTCGTCGCCGGATTCCGGGCCGTGATGCTAATCTCCGCCGGGCTCGCGCTCGCCAGCGCTCTGGTCGCGGCGCTTCTCGTCAGTGATCGGAGGGTCGGGCCCACGACTCGAGATTCGATCCTTCACCTTCAGGCGGGCGCTAGCGGTAGAGTCTCGGCACCACATGCCACGTCCCGGGACGTGTAGACGGCACGAATGAAAAGATTCACAACCGCCAACCCGACCTGATAACAGGATGGAAGCTCTCTCAGAGGGCCGCAAGCTCCTATTTATCACGATTATGTGGTCCAGCTCAGTGAGATGGAGGGTCCGACCTTGATCTTGTGGGGGAGCAGGATGCCCTCTTACTCGCGGCCTGGCTATTTCCCCATAACAGGTCGAGAGTTCGGGACGCCGGCCCCATATCCAACAGGCGCAAGCAGCATTGGTAGCTTCGGGGCCCCTCCCATGGCAAGATGAGGCGGGATACCCGGAGAGGAGGAAGTTTATGGAGACCAGAGCACATCCGTCCGGCCTGCAAGATGTCCTTGAGTTTCCGTTGGTCGAAGCGCTATTTGGAAGGCGAGCCCGCCGGTTCTCTTTGGGCGCCTCGCTTCCCGACGGGCCGCTGGCGTTCACCTCCCGCCACGATCCTCTTCCCCTTTCCGAGCTGGAGCAGATGCTGGTGTTGACCGCTGCGGCAGGCAACACCGGCTGGCACTACATGATCATGCGCCACGCCGGGTACGCTCCCCATCTCTCGAACTACTCCGGAGCCGCCGGCGGCCGCACCTTCCCTTCGGCGGCGGGTTTCCACACCAGCGAGGTGTTCTTCACCGATGACGAGGGTGTCTACCTCTTCGAGACCCGCGACGCCCCCGCGCTCGTCGGGCAAACAACCGACGGTCCCCCCGACCTAGACGCAATCCTCGAGGCCCATCGCGGCCGCATACACAAGCTATCTGACGCCAGGCTATACATCCCTGCCGAAGAGCCCTACATGGAGGGGCACAACACCTGGTGCGCCAACCGTCCGGGGAGCACGCTGCTCATCCCGGTGGGGGACATAGCCCAGCATATGATCGCCGTCCTCTGCTTCATGGTCCAGAATGGATACGGCATGTACGACGATGTCAACGGGGAGCAGATCCCGGGGCTCGAGCGCTTCTCTCACCTGGTTGACCTGGAGGAACCCCTGCCACTGACCTTCATGGAGACTTACTCGATCACGGAGTGTACCGCCGAGCTCTCGACTTCCTGCTACGCCGGCATGCTGATGCTGCAGGCGATGGGCCTGGGAGGCTGGATGTTCGACGGCATCGACCGCTACACCGTCCTAGGAGCCAGCGGCGACCCCGAGGTGCCTGGATTGGGCTTTCGCTACGACACAGACGAGCGCTGGCCGCTGCCTAACCCAACGGGCTTGCCAGGAGTCTTCGCGGGCTACTGCCCTCCCCACTATCCGGACATGCGGGCCGCTGTCGAAGCTTTCGCCGAGCGGAAGTTCGGTCCGGGAGGACCGTTCCATCCGAAGACGCCGGGTCCCTGGAAGGAGAGCACCAGGGTGCGGAGCAGCGCACAGATCCACAGCGAGGAGTTCAAGGAGTGCGTGGCGATCATGGCGCAGTACATCTACGATCGGTTCGGGAAGTTCCCAGGCACCGTCCCGAGCATCTTCATCCTGACCTACCTGCAGGCTCACCACCTGGAGCTGGAGTTCTACGACCACCACTTCGGTCCTGGGGCGTACCTGAAAACCCACGCCGATCACATGACCCGCTGGCATCGAGAAGGTGAGAACTCACCTGAATAACGATGTCTGAGGAGAACCCGGCCAGCGGGAAGTAGAGATCGAGGCGGCTGGGAAGAGCTACAACAAGGGATGGCCGACAATTACGGCCCGGAGCCCTCCAGCGCAGCGAAAGAGAGAAGGGTCTCTTCGAGGCCCGTGTGGATGCCAGTTTGGGCGTGCCAGTCGAAAGTACGTCCGGCCAGGCCAGGGTCTACGCAGCTTCGGAGCTGCTCGCCCGGCTTGGACGGGCCGTGCTGAGGTGGAAGGTCCTTGCCGGAGATCTCGCGTAGCAGATAGTAGAGGCGGTTCACGCTGGTCTCGACGCCGGTGCCGATGTTGTAGGCTCCCGAGGGGACTTCGTTTTCGAGGGCCAGTACGTTTGCGCGTGCTACATCTTCGACGTAGACGTAGTCGCGGGTCTGTTGCCCGCCGCCGTTTATCGTTGATGTCTTACCTCTGGCCAGGTTGCCGCAGAAGATCGCCACGACCCCTGCTTCTCCGTGCGGATCCTGCCCCGGCCCGTAGACGTTAGAGTAGCGCAGCGCGACGTAGGGCAGGCCGAACTCGACGTGGTAGTAGTGCATGTAGCGCTCGCAAGCAAGCTTGGAGACTCCGTAGGGGGAGACGGGGTAAAGCGGGTGGTCCTCGGGGGCGGGAAGCACCTGCTGCTCGCCGTATACGGCTCCGCCCGTTGAGGCGAAGACGACCTTCTCCACGCCGTATTCGGTACAGTTCTGGAGGAGGCGAACAGTTCCGAGGACGTTGACCTCGGCGTCGAAGTCCGGCTCTCTTACCGAGCGCCTCACGTCCATCTGGGCTGCCTGGTGGCAGAGCGCTTCGGGATCGAAGTCCCTGAAGATCTCCTCACACCCCGAGCGGATGTCATCCTCATAGAACTGCGCCCCCTTGGGGACGTTCTCGCGCCTGCCCGTCGAGAGGTCGTCGACGACGGCAACCTCGTGACCACGACCGAGCAGATACTCTGCTACGTACGAGCCTATAAACCCGGCTCCCCCGGTCACGAGGATCCGCACTTCAGTAGCCTTTGCCGCGTGTTGCGGGCGAACCCTCGGATCGAGCCTCTGCCACAGACGCGAACCACTCGAGGGTCTTCGCGAGGCCCTCGCGGGCCCGGGTCTTTGGCTCCCACCCCAGAGCTTCTCTGGCTCGGGTTATGTCGGGGCAGCGTTGTCTGGGATCGTCTTCGGGGAGAGGCTGGTGGGAGATCTCGCTCCGCGAGTCCGACAGTTCGATAATCATCTCGGCGACCTCGTGCACGGAGTACTCGACGGGGTTGCCGATGTTGACCGGGCGGGTCTCGTCGCTTTTCATCAGCCGGATAACGCCTTCGATCAGGTCGTCGATGTACTGCACGCTCCTGGTCTGGGTGCCGTCGCCGTAGAGGGTAAGGGGCTTGCCCAAGAGGGCCTGTCGCATGAAGTTCGGCACCATCCTGCCGTCGTCTTCCCTCATTTTGGGTCCGTAAGTATTGAAGATGCGCACGATCCTGGTGTCGACCCCGTGGTGGCGATGATAGGCCATTGTGAGGGCTTCGGCGTAACGCTTGGCTTCGTCATAGACGCTCCTCACGCCCGTCGTGCTCACGTTGCCCCTGTATTCTTCGTGCTGAGGGTGCACGAGCGGGTCGCCGTAGACCTCCGATGTGGAGGCCAGCATAAAGCGGGCCCCCCTGGAGCGGGCCAATCCGAGGGCGTTGTGGGTTCCCTGGGCGCCGGCCATTAGTATCTCTATGGGGATACGCCCGAAATCGGCCGGGCTCGCGGCGGAGGCGAAATGGTATACCTCGTCGAGCTCTCCGGGAAAGTCTATGTGGACACTCACGTTGTGGTCTATGTACTCGAAGTACGCCTCGTGGGTCAGGAAAGGGGCTACGTTCTCGAGGGCGCCCGTGCTGAGGTTGTCTATACAGACGACTTTGTAGCCCTCGGACACGAGCCTCTCGCAGAGGTGGCTACCGATGAAGCCAGCGCCTCCCGTAACCAGCGCCCTTCTGGTCGCTGGCCTAGCCCCTGTCGTAGCCACGTCCGAAGCCCCTGTACAGGAGCCCTGCTTCCTTTGAGGCGGCAGCATCGAGGGCGTTACGGCCGTCCACTATGAGCTTTGGTTCCCGCATCAGCGAGGCAACCTTCTTCGGCTCCAGGCCTCTCACTTCCGCCCACTCGGTCACCACGACCGCCGCGTGGGCCCCTCTCAGCGCCTCGTAGGGGTCGAAGACGGCCTGGATGTCGGGCTTGAGCTGTGCTGCGGCCTTGCCGGCCACAGGGTCGTAGCCTACTACCTTCGCCCCGAGGGAGTTCAGCGTGCTGGCTATCGTCAGGCTCGGGGCCCCTCTCAGGTCGTCGGTATTCGGCTTGAAGGAGAGCCCGAGCAGGGCCACGCGCCTGCCCTTGAGGGAGTGGAGATCCTGCTGGAGCTTGTGGATGACCCTCCTGCGCTGCCTTTCGTTTACGGCAGCGGCTGCGTCCAGGAGCGGGGTCTCGTGCTCGTACTCGCGCGCTGTGGCCCTTAGGGCGGCCACGTCTTTGGGGAAGCACGGCCCGCCCCATCCGAGCCCCGCAGAAAGAAAACGCGACCCTACACGGTCGTCGAGGCCGACACCGTAGGCAACCTCGCAGATGTCGGCGCCGACCAGCTCGCAGAGATTAGCGACCTCGTTTATGAAGCTGATCTTGGTCGCAAGGAAAGCGTTTGAAGCGTACTTGATCATCTCCGCGCTCCCAAGGTCCGTGGTCACGAACGGTACCGCGACCTTGGGTCGGGGATCCCATTCCGTGGGGAAGCTCTGCTCCACTATCGGGGTGTAGAGGTTCCTGAGGGCCTCGAGGGCCTCCCTAGAGTCCGTCCCTACCACCACGCGGTCGGGGAAGAGGGAATCATGTACTGCGCTGCCCTCCCTCAAGAACTCCGGGTTGGAGGCAACCCTGAACTCGGCGCCCTGGCCTCCTGCCTCGTCTATGCCCTCGCCGACCAACCTGGAGACGTAGTAGGCGCTACCGACAGGCACCGTGCTCTTGTTTACTACGACGAGCGGAAGCTCGCGCGGTGTCGAACCGCCGAGGGCGCGTCCTATCGCGCGGGCCACGTTGGCCACGTTGGAGAGGTCGGCCGATCCGTCACCGCCCTGGGGCGTGCCGACGGCAACGAAGAGGACGTCCGACCCTCGTACGACCTCGGTCAGCCTCTCGGAGCCGGCAAATCGGAGCCTTCCTGCGCTCTTGGCGATGAGCTCATAGAGGCCGGGTTCGTAGAACGGGACCCTTCCTTCTCTGAGGTCCGCCACGCGCTCCTGGTTGTTGTCCAGGCATGTCACCCTGTGTCCGACATAGGCAAGACACGCTCCCGTCGCCAACCCGACGTAGCCCGTCCCGACAACACCCACATCAAAGTGCACCATGCGACCTGTTTCCCCCTATGCGCCTTCGGAAGTAAGCCTAGAGTTCATAATAGAGATGTTACAGGACGGGGGAATTCGCGACTAGCCTCGAAGGCAGGGCCCTACTATTTCGGCCTGGTGCGTTTTGCCACGGCCTTTGCGCCTGGTATACGAAGGATGTTCTTCGTTACCGCATCTGCCAGCTTGTAGCGGCCGGCGCTGCGATAGTCGCTGAGTTTCGAGACGACTAGCAACCTTTCCTCTTTGAGCCTGGAATTGCGCTCTTCAAGCTGGGACGTTCGCTTCTCGAGCTGGGAGATGCGTCTCTCGAGTTGAGAGGTGCGACTCTGAAGCCCCTTGTTCTCCGATTTCAGGCCGGCGTTGCGCTCTTCCAGCCGGGATTTTCGCTTCTCGAGCTGGGAGATGCGCTTCTGGAGTTCTGTGTTTCGGCCGGCCAGCAATCGATGTTCGCCCATCAAGTCCTGATGTTGCCCGCTCAGGGTGTCCGCCTCGTCCCTGTAGGTGCTTACGATACTGATCAACTCCTGCTCCCGACTCGCCAACCATAGTGGGTCCAGCCGTTCGCTAAAGAGATGAGCTAGCTCTGCCAGGCACGCCTGTATCTCCGCAGATTCCTGATCGTGATAGACGATCCCAAGATTACTCGTCGCCATACCCGAAGTCAGGTCACCGAAGAGCCGGAAATGGTACTTTCCCCGCGCTCTCTCCATACAGTCTGCGACTCCTGCCTGTACGAAAGGTCCCCCGTCACCCCTGCAGTGGTCGAGGATGGCAATGGCGCGCGGATTGGCATTGAAGATAGCCTGAAGATCTGCGTCCACCGCCTCTCTCGTGCGCGGCCCGCCCACGAACGCCAGCAGCGGATCGTCTTCCGGGAGTTCCTGCGCTGACATTGTCCAGGCGCTGCTTACATCGCCTGTCCGAAGCTGTATCTTGACGCTTTCATCGGCGAACTCCGCGAGGGCTGCCCGGGCGATGTCTATGCTCGACGTCTGGCCAGCGTCCCCCGTCACTGGCAGGTCAGGGTCTACACCAAGCACCCTCAACACGCTGGGCTGGCCCGCAAAGTGGAACGTGGCTACTCCGAAGGGCGTGCCAACCTCGAGCACACTCAGCTCGTGCGGATAGCATCTCAGGAAGAGCGCCAGAACGAGAGCATCGACGTCTTTGATCGCCCTCGCGTCGACCATGTCCTTCGGTAGCGCAGGGAAGAGCCTGCTTATGGTTTCCCTGTATTCTTCGAGCCGCCGCATATGCTCGACGACCTGTGTGGTCCACCCGCCGCTGGTAGTCATGATGCCTCCCGGTAGAACCTACCGTCAGTCAATGTAGCCTACCGCGGGGTGATAGATGCGTCCCACCCTGACGGCATCCCACTCCCGTGTCCCGGTCTGGGCGAACATACGCCGCAGCAAGGTCACCACCTCAGGGGCAGCAGAGCGTGGAGGAGGCCCCTTGTCCTCCGCGGTCTCTGCAAACATGGATCCAGGAGTCAGATGGTAGTAGCCCATCACGACAGGAACGAACACGACCTGCTCTTCCTCGGCGATCAGATGTAGGATCATCTCCCAATCTTCGTAACCGTAGAGCCTCTGGTCGGTGACGAAACCCCCTGCTCTTAGCACTTTCATCGCGTCTAACAAGGCGAAGGCATCAATGTAATTACCCGTCGTAAGGCGCATGCTTGCGACGTTGTCCGACCTTAAACCTGTCATCCTCCCTTCTCGCTTGTCTATCAAGAGACCGTGCACCACAGCGGCACCTGTCTGCACGCCGGTCTGCAAGAACAGCGGCAGGTTGTCGGCGACGAGCTCGTTGTCGGCGTCCAGCATGCAGACGTGCCGGTAGCGCGACATGCGCATCGCCAGGTTGCGTAGCCTCGGGAGGCCGAGGTTGCGCTCCAAGAACACCGTTTTCAGCGGCGCGTCCTCGTATAGCACCTGGACCGTCCGCAGGAACTTCTGCGAACCGTCGCGGGAGGCATCGTCGATGACCAGGAGCTCTCCAGAGTAGCCAGCCTCCTCGAGGCGATCGATCGCCTCGAAGGCGCTGCGTATCGACCGGGGAAGATAAGGTCGATGGTTCCAGTTCGGAATAAATACAGTTACGCCGTTCTCTGCCTTGCTCTGCCTGTAGAGGGTGCCCAAACCCGGGTCGGCGAGGACGGTGGACTCTATGCGATTTGTACTCTGAACTATTTTGGCCTCAGACAAGACGTAACGCCCCGGACAAATGTTCCCCCAACCGTCCTCTGGAGACGTAGAAGTCCCTGGCACGACGATACATTTCACTATACCCTATATCCTGCACCTCCGTATCGAAGGCCGAGACAGAAGCGTATACGCCGGGAATATCGAACCCTGCAGCGGTGAGAGCCGGGTCTATCTTGCATGGGACCGTGCCCGCCATCAGCGAGATGATAAAACGAAAACTCTCATAATACACGACGTCACGCTCAGCACCCCACAGATAATATCTGGCTTTCGACAGGATTGCCGATAGCTTTGGGCCACCAAGCATCGGCTCTGGTGGGGCCAAGTTCTTCGGGCGGCCATTCAACAGGCAGAACCCCCCTGGGTCGATTTCGTGTTCGAATAACGCCCCCAGGAGATCCCGGTTCCTATCACTCCTGGGTCCCACCAGCACCCACGGGATCGTACGCTCTACCTGGTTTGGTGGCTCCTGCACCAACGGCTCTTGTTCTCGGGTAGGGCCGTTGAACACGAAGTGGTAAGGCACGTCGGACACCTCGGAGTGGTAATCTTCCTGCGGCGCGAACCCGAGGTCAAAGAGGGCGTCAAAGTGGATACCTCGCCTCAGCCGCCCGAGGTATCTTGGACTTTGCACCGGACCGACGGACGCCAGGATTCGCTTTCGTGCGCAGGCTACCTTGGAGAGGAATACCGGTTCGTCGCCGCTCGCCTCGATGCACTTCCCTGGACTCGCTACAAGCAACGTGGTGTTCCTCAAATCCTCTGGGGCCATGGCGCATACCTCGGGCGCCGAGTACACCGCAACGCTGTGTGATGCGTCTCTGAAGCCCCTGGACAGGCGCGAAGCCAGCTCCTGGTCGCCCGTTATTGGTGGGCGTACGATTGCGAGTATTTCGATCTGCATGCCACATCTACGATATCAGGCCTCATCGTTCAATTCTATAAGATGCCCGATACATAACTGTCCCAGAAGTGTTTGGCGAGGTTGAGAGATCGCTTTCGGCTACGTGCACCGACTAGAAGATGTCGCCATCTCCTCAGCCCAGTCGTGGGCTGGTTTAGTCTCTTGCCCTTTTGACGAGGCAATCCGTACAATATTATGTGGTGGAGGGTTTCGATCTCTTGCCTTTCGAGGGTCCCGGGGCGAGCCAGGGAGAGTCGTAATGAACGAACTAGGGAACGCCGGGGCAGTGAGGGACATTGATGGCTCTCGACGCTACTCCGGCGGTCGTATTGAGGGGGGCAAGGTTAGCGTGGTGGTTCCCTGCTACAACCAGGCACGTTTCCTTGGCGATGCCATACAGAGTGTCCTCTCCCAAGGCTACACGGACTTCGAGATCATCGTCGTCGATGATGGCTCCAAAGATGGTACGGAGGAAGTTGCCTCAGGCTACGCCAGGGAAAACTCAAGTGTAAGGTTCATAAGGCAGGAGAACAGGGGCTTGGCAGCGGCCAGGAACAGGGGCTTGGCGGATGCACATGGTGAGTATGTAGTGTTTTTGGACTCGGATGACCGTCTGGTTGGGGAAGCTCTTGAGGTGGGGGTAAGGGAGCTAGAGGCACATCCGGGATGTGCCTTCGTCTCCGGAATTTGCCGGAAGATCACCGCTGATGGTTCCATTGTCCCTGGGTGGGAGCAATTTCGGGTCAGGGATGACCCTTACATCGAGTTGTTGCGCAGTTGCCCGGTCTACGTTCCGGCGGTGATGTATCGGCGTTCCGTTTTCGACGCTGTGGGCGACTTCGATACGTCTTACAGGGCCGCCGAAGACTACGACCTCTACTATCGTATTCTGGAGCGTTTCCCGGCGTATTGTCACGATACCCTCGTCGCCGAGATACGCCGTCACGAGGCGAACATGACACGCGATCGCACCCTGATGTTGAAGTACAACATGGCTGCACTGCGCTCGCAGCGCAAACGCGTGAAGGAGCACGCCCGCTACAAAGATGCTTACAAAGCCGGGGAGAGACTCTGGCGAGACTGGCACGGCGCCCCCGTGGTCAGGCAAGTGAGAACTCACCTCCGAGAGGGGCGATGGTGGCAGGGGCTGAAGGGAATGCTGGCGTTGTTGCGCTACTATCCACAAGGGATCCTACTCGTGGCCGAATGGGGCGTAGAGCGCGAGAGGGTCGCCCGGCGCCTTAGGCATCAGCAGCGGGAGCTCGAGACGCACAGGTACAAGCTGCATCAACTAAGGAAGCTGAGCGAGAGAGGACCCGAAGACAGCGACCAAAGAGGGAAGGAACTCCAAATCGCTGTGAAAGAGGAGCGCCAAAAGATCCAGTACCACAAGGGGCGCGTAAGGCATCTAGCATCGCGTATGGAGAAGCTCGACCGGCGGGGAGGACACAGAGGCGCCGTCCGTAGAGTCCGGGAGTCAGTCAAGAACCGATTTGGCCTGTTGGCCAGGGGACGGAGCGATCATAGGGGATAAACATGCATAATACTTCCCTCCAGAACCACGCCAAGCTGCTCCGAGACTGAGAGATCGAGCAACTAGACAGCGGCGTCAATGAGCTGGTGGTGATGCGCCGGGCACCTGTAATGGGCCAGGGAGGTGAGCTGGCCAACGTTCAGTATCCATAATACATAGCATCAGGAACAGACGACGGGATTCGCTTTCGCTGGCACGAAGCGCACCGGTCTGGAACACTCCGGTGCTAATGGTGCCTGTGTACGTTCGGTTTTCGGTGTGATTTAGTCGGCGAACTATTAGATGGCGGCTACCATCGCCGCATTTGCGCTCTGCTTACTCCTACTCGCCGCTTTCCACGAACTTCCGAGAATTCCCGTTATGCGAAGTTCGCGCTTCGTAGTCCCGATGCTGGAGTTGTCCTCTCAGGCAGCTCCGGCGTGTAAAGCAACAAGGCATGACACAAAGTTAAGGGAGCCCTGACCCTGTGGAGCCGGGTAAGCCCAGCTCAGAATATTTGGTATTACTGTTTTTGGTGTCGCTGTTGTTGCTGGCGTTGTTGAGTCTGGGCGTATCTGAAGGACGTCGGAAGGCGGTGGGTTTGCATTGTATTATACCGCTTTATGAGGTGTGTGGATGCTGGACCTCTGTGCCAGGCGCCT
>DASSCV010000269.1:0-8188 GCA_035697505.1 Rubrobacter sp. | reverse complement strand
AAAAAAAGTCTGGGTTCCTAAAATACGCCGAGCGCCTCGCCGTAGAGGTGGAGGGCCACGATCACCATGAACACGCCGAAACCTATCCGCACCACGCTGTCTGGAAGCCAGTCCCTGATGCGTACCCCGAGGGGGGCACCGATCACGGAACCGATAATGAGGGGCGGCAGGCTGAGCAGGTCCTGCACGTCACTGAAGCCGGTCGCCACGTAGCCGGCCGCCCCTACGATACCCGTGACCATCACGACGGCGAGGCTCGTAGAGACCGCCCGCTTGGTCGTGAGCCCCATGCCAAGCACCATCAGCGGGACCATAACCGCCCCGCCGCCGACCCCGACGAGCCCAGAGAGCGCCCCTATAAAGATACCAGCCAGGATGACCAGGGGGAGCGGTAAATTCTTGCGATCACTGTCGTACTCGCCCCCGCCACGGGCGGTCGGGTAGGCGAGGGCTATGAGTAGCGTGGCGAACGCCACCTTCACGACGACCTCAGGGGAGACGCGGCTTATAAGGACCCCGATCAAAGACGAAGGGGCGACAGCCAGGGAGAGGAGGCCAGCGACCCGCCAGTTCACGGGGTCCGCGCTCCTGGCGTTGCGAATCGTGCCGGAGAGAGAGCTGAAGATGATAATCACCAGGCTCGCCGCAACGGCATCCTGGATGTTCCATCCGCCGACGTACAACAGACCAGGGACGAAGACGATCCCGCCACCGACCCCGACGAGCCCAGAGAGCATCCCTCCAACGACCCCGATGATCCCAAGGAACAGGAACTCCAGGTAATCCACCGCGCTAGGCTGCGGAGCGTCGCCAGCGCCAGAACAAATAAACGGCTCCGGCCACCAGCGCCACAGCGACGGCGTAGTCGAGGTAGTGCAGATAGTCGCCTATCGTCGTCCAGTTCTCGCCGAGCACGTACCCGAAGTACGTCAGCGCGAAGACCCAGGGTATGCACCCCAGGAGTGTGTACAGGGTGAACTTAGTGAAGTTCATCCTGGCTGTGCCGGCGGGAAACGAAATGAAGGTGCGGACCACCGGCAGGCAGCGGGAGACGAAGACGGTGAACTCACCGTACTTATCGAACCACTTCTCGGCGATATGCAGGTGATGTACCCTGACACCTACGTATCTCCCGTAGTGGAACCAGAGCTCGCGCCCGCCCCAGAGCCCGATGAAGTAAGCTATCCAGGAGCCGACCACGTTCCCCAGGACTCCAGCGCTCACCGCCGCCAGGAACCCCATCTCTCCCTCCGAGACCAGGTAACCCGCGAAGGGTGAGATCGCCTCCGAGGGGATGAGGATCCCCATGCTCTCCAGCAGCATGAGCACGAAGACCGCAGGGACGCCGTAGCTGCCGATGGTCTGGGTGACGAACTCTATGAGCGGATGTAGGATCGCTTCGAGCACGATGAGAAGCTACCACTTAAAGATACGGATGTACAACGACTATCCGCCAACTTCTCCCTAGGCCGCCAGAAGCCTAAGGATGAAGAATGCTATTCATCAGGGTCTGATATTACCCGTCACCGCGGCTCGACTCGGCCGCCCTCAAGCTCCGGACGGAGAGCCACAGCGCGTACACGGCGCCGACGCAGACCAGCCAGAGGAGGGCAGCGAGGTAGCCAGCCACTATGTCTGTCGGGTAGTGCACCCCAAGGTAAAGCCTGGAAAAGCCGATCAGGAGCACAACGAGTATTCCTGAGACGATCACGGCCCATCGCGCTGTCCCCCGCAGCCGATAAGCCAGGACGAGCGTGAGCATCCCGTACAACCCGACGGCGACGGTGGCGTGGCCGCTCGGAAACGAATAAAAGGAGGCATGGTAGCCGGAGTCGAATAGCTCGGGGCGGGTCCGCTGGAATACGCTTTTCAGGACGGTGGTGAGCACGGCACTCCCGGCGGTCGAGATCAGGAGGAGTATGGCGGAGAGTCTCCAGCCTCTTTGGTAGAAGAGAGGGACGACCACCACCAGGAGAAGCACCACGAACCAGTAGTAGCCGAGCCCCGTGACGAAACGCATCGGCCCTTCGAGCCAGCTGGGGAAGGTCGTGTGGATCCAGAGCAGCACGGCCCTGTCGAAGGCGCGGCTCTCGCCCTCGATAACCACGTCGGCCAGCTCGGTAAAGGCCCAGATAACGAAGGCCGAAAACGCGAGCCCCGCCGCAAGCCAGGCTGCGGCGATCACCGTCAGGCGGTCTGCGATCCACCGGACTATCTCTCTCCTTCCCTCGAGCATGGAGAGATTCTAACCCGTTTCGGTACCCTGGCGGCGCGTATAATCTCTGTGGCTGACGGCCAGTCCGGAGAAGGAGGAGCGAGCACTTTGCAAAACAACGACATCGTCCGGGCGCTAGAGACGATCGCGACGCTCATGGAGATCAAAGACGAAGCGTACTACCGCGTGCTCGGCTACCAGCGGGCCGCCGAGTCGGTGGCAGCCCTAGGGCGGCCGGCGACCGAGGTCGATGACCTCAAGACGCTCCCCCACGTCGGCGCGACGACGGCCGACGTGATAAGGGACCTGGCCGAAGACAGGACGCCCCAGCTACTCGCCGACCTGACGGCCGAGATACCCGAAGGCCTGGTGGAGATAACGCACCTGCCTAGCGTCGGGCCGCGCACGGTCGGACGCCTGTGGAAGGAGCTGGGCGTCACCAACGTCGAGGAGCTCGCGGCCCTCGATCCGGAGAGGATCTCCTCCCTCAAAGGTTTCGGGAAGAAGAGCGCGGAGAAGATGGTGGACGCCGCCAGGACGTACAACGCGACAGAACGACGGATGCTCCTGGACGAAGCGACCTCTTTGGGGGAGCAGATCCTCTCGTTCGTCCGCTCGCACCCGGCGACTGAGCGGGCCGAGGTTGGGGGCTCCCTGCGCCGCATGAAGGAGACCGTCGGCGACATCGACATCGTCGCCGCGAGCGAGGACCCCAACTCGCTCGCTGACGACTTCGCGGAGGCGCCGTTCGCTGAGGAAGTCCTGGCCCACGGCCCGAAGAAGGTCTTTATCATGCGCGGAGGGACCGAGGTAGACCTGAGAATAGTCGAGCCCGAGGCCTACGGATCGCTTTTGCACCACTTCACCGGTGGCCAGGCTCACAACATCGCGCTGCGCGAGCGGGCGGTCAAGATGGGTATCAACATCTCCGAGTACGGCCTGGCAAAAGCCGGGACCGGCGACTACAAACCCGTGGCCACGGAGGAGGAGCTCTACTCGCGGCTCGGCCTCGCCTACATACCGCCGGAGCTGAGAGAGGACGCCGGCGAGATCGAAGCCGCAGACAGAGGCAGGCTGCCCGAACTCGTCTCCGTCGAAGACGTCCGCGGGGACCTGCACGTTCACACCAACTACTCTGACGGCAAAGGCACCATCGAGAGCATGGCCGAGGCGGCTATCGAGCTCGGCTACGAGTACCTCGTCTTCTGCGACCACTCGCAGAGCCTCAGGGTGGCGAACGGCCTGTCGCCCGAGCGCCTGAAGAAGAAGTTGGAGGCGGTGAGGAAGGCCGACGAGGGCTACGATGAGATCCACCTCCTCTGCGGCTCCGAGGTCGACATCCTCAGGGACGGCTCCCTCGACTACGACGACGATGTGCTCGCCGGGCTGGACTTCGTCGTAGCTTCCGTGCACACCTCGTTCGGGGTCGGCGAGAAGGCCATGACCGAACGCATCGTGCGGGCGATGAACAACCCCTACGTGCGGACTCTCGGCCACCCTACGGGCCGCATCCTGAACCGCAGGGACCCTTATGAAGTGGACGTGTCGCGTGTGATCAAGGAGGCTGCCGCCACGAACACGGCCCTGGAGCTCAACGCCTACGTGGACCGTCTCGATCTCGCGGTTCCCTACGTCCGCGAGGCCGTGGGAGCAGGCGTCAGCATCACCATCGACACAGACGCCCACGACGAGCGGGCTCTGAGCTTCATGAAGTACGGCGTCTCGCAGGCCAGGCGGGCCTGGGTCGAGAAGGGGAGTGTGATCAACTGCCTCCCATTCGGCGAGTTCGAGAAGTACCTGAAGAAAGGGAAGTAGCACTTCCTGTGGGGGACTCTTTCTGCGACCTTGCCGAACGCGGGCTCGCATCGCCGACGTTGGTGGCTGCGCCGGCCAGCAGGCGATCCCACTGTCCCACAAAGGATACGGTGTCACCGTCGTCGACCCCTCCCCGAAACCACACTGGGTCCTTCGGATTCTCGGGCGTAACCTGCTAAAGTAAGGCTAAATGCATGTGATGAAAAGCTCCCTCAAGGATTGCAGATTGTTGCAGCCGAAAGTAGGACAGGATGGTCGACTCCCCTTTCTCGTGTAGCGCTCGCGTGGCGGATCAGATCCGACAGGAAGCAGATTAGGTATGCGCCCTTACGTGCAGGGAACCGATGCTTCCGCCCTGTTGGGAGTTCGGCTCGATACCGCCAAGTCGGAGGGGCGCTTCTACACTGCCTATCCCAACCTCGCCAATGTCCGCTGGCTGCTGCCTGCCAACCAGCCCACTTTGCGCCGGGCCGGGATTGAAGGGCTCTATCAGCCCAATAGTCTGCGGGGCAGGGCACTACGAAAGATCATAGGCGCTGGAGCTCTTCAGGGTGAAAAGGTTTGCTTGGAAGAAGACTCCCTAGCACGCCTGGAGAGAATGCTGGCACCACTCATGGGGGTGGAGGCGGTGCGCTTGGCTTTCTATATGGGCGTACCAGCCCCACACCGCAAAGTCACAGCGCAGCTGCTCACCCCAGACGGCAAGACGTTGGCTTACGCCAAGATAGCCACTTCTCAGCTGGCCCAGGAGGCCCTCAAGAGCGAAAAGCCTGCCCTGTTGCGCTTATCGCAGAGCGCTGACCTGCAAGGCACAGTACCAGAGGTGTTGGGCTCTCTGGAGTGGCAGAGGGGCACAATAGTGCTCATTACGATGGGTCCCCCGCGTCCGGGTCCCAGAGACCTGTCCTCGGCGCACCTTGGTTTCTGCACACATCTTTTCCAGTCCTTCAGGGTGCACCAATCTTTTGTGGAGAGTCCCATGTGGAGTGGCATGTCACAAACATGGCTGCGTCTCAAGCACAGCTCACCCGAAAGCCTGCCTTCCAATGTTGGCCCAGCCCTTGAGAGGCTGCACGATGAGTTGGGTGAGGTGAGTATGCCTTTGTCCGTAGCTCACGGTGACTTCGCACCCTGGAATACCCGATTGGGAGGGCGAAAGCTGTTCGTCCTGGATTGGGAGCGCTCCTGTGAAGGAATGAGTCCCCTCTACGACGCGTTCAACTTCCAAGCACTTCAGGCAGCCCTGCAGGGGCGGCGAAGGGGCATTCGGGATCGGAGATTCTTTGTGAGGATGTTGGAGGTGCTGTGGCCCGAAGGACAAAAACATCTGCCCATTTTGTATCTGGCTTACCTGACGCATGTCAGCCTGATCTATAGCGAAGCCCAGAGCCTGGTGCCCGGGGTGGGAGAGAAGAAGGTCTGGGGTTGGTTCGCCCAGCAGATCGAAAGCGCCCTGAAGGAGGATGCGTTGTTGTAGTTTCAGGGCGAAGTGTACAAACGCAGCCGATTTGTGCAACCGGCTTGACGACGCAAGCAGGAACCTTAGTATACGATCTCTTGATCGCCCCGTCGCTTATCAAGAAATGTACCCAGACAAAGCGGCACCTCGCCGGATCCAGGTTCCCCTTTGGTGGCACTGGAGAACAGAGATAGCTCGGGGTTTCCCACCATACCCTGAAAATGCGGGTATGGTAACTTGTGCCAGATGAAGATCTTGGCGGTCCACAACAGGTACCAGCGACCCGGCGGCGAGGACCAGGTTTTCGTGGACGAAACCGCTCTCTTGGAGAGCCGCAATCACCGCGTGTTGCGTTACGAGGTGCACAACGACCAAGTCAAGCAAGTGAACCGTTTGACCCTGGCGAAAGACACGGTATGGAACACTTCAGCGTATCGTGAACTCGGTGCCTTGATACGCCGGGAGCGGCCCGACGTGGTTCACTTTCACAACACCCTACCCCTAGTCTCCCCGGCCGGCTACTATGCCGCCAGGGCCCAAGGGGTGCCAGTGATCCAGACCCTGCACAACTACCGTCTGCTCTGTCCCGTAGCCCTCTTCTTCCGTGATGGAGGGGTGTGCGAGGATTGTATGGGCAAGGCGGTCCCCTGGCCTGGAGTTGTCCACAGGTGCTACCGAGGGAGCCTGGCGGCGAGCGGGGTAATAGCGACGATGCTAACCATCCACCGCGCTTTGCGTACCTGGACAGAGATGGTTGATGTCTACGTGGCGCTTACCGAGTTTGCCCGGAACAAGTTCATCGAGGGTGGCCTCCCGGCGGGGAAGATCGTGGTGAAACCCAACTTCGTTGCCCCCGATCCTGGTCGAGGCCAGGGAGGAGGCGGGTACGCCCTGTTCGTGGGCCGGCTCGCGCCCGAGAAAGGAACGGGGACGATGCTGGCCGCCTGGGAAAGGCTCGGAACGAGGATCCCGCTCAAGATCGTGGGAGACGGCCTATTGAGGGATCGGGTGGTAGAAGCCGCCGCCAGGCAATCCAACGTGGAGTGGCTGGGACACAGGCCGGTGGAGGAAGTCCACGCGCTGATGGGGAAGGCCGACATGCTCGTCTTTCCCTCGGAGTGGTACGAGACGTTCGGCCGGGTGGCGGTAGAAGCTTTCGCGGCGGGCACTCCGGTTATCGCGGCTAACATCGGAGCGGTCGCCGAGCTCGTGGAACACGGCCGCACGGGACTCGAATTCCGCCCCGGCGACCCAGAAGATCTCGTCACACAGGTCGAGTGGGCCATGTCGCACCCGGCGGAACTACGACGTATGCGTGATGAGGTCAGGGCCGAGTTCGAGGCAAAGTACACCGCAGAGCGCAATTACCGGGCGCTGATGAAGATCTACGAGGCCGCCCTGGAGCGCAAGAAAGTGCCGGCTTGACCCTGGCTTCCAGACGCGTGCTCGGTATGCGGGTAGACGCTACCTCCTACGAGGACGCTTCACAGCGCGTAGCGCGGTGGGCGTACGATGGGCGCTCGGCGTACGTTTGCGTGGCGACCGTGCACATGACCATGGAGGCCTTTGACTCCTCGGCATTTCAGCAGGTGGTAAACGGGGCCGACCTGGTTACGCCTGACGGAAGGCCTCTGGTTTGGGCGTTGAGGAGTCTGGGGGTCAGAGACGCAACCCAGGTTCGGGGGACGGACCTGACGACGCACGTGGTGGAGCGGGCCGCGCGGGAAGGCATACCGATCGGGCTCTACGGCGGCATGCCGGACCTGCTAAAGACGTTCGTTCGCATCCTGGAAAGGCGCTACCCCGGGGTGCGGGTAGTGTGCCAGATCGCACCGCCGTTCCGTCCCTTGACGCCCGAGGAAGACGAGACAGTAACGAAGGAGATCGTCTCCTCGGGTGCGCGTATCCTGTTCGTGGGTATCGGCTGTCCCAAGCAGGAGAGATGGATGGAGGCGCATAAGGATCGCATTCCAGCGGTGATGATCGGTGTTGGCGCAGCGTTCGACTTCCATACGGGTCGAGTGCGCCAGGCCCCGGGCTGGATGCAGGCGGCAGGCCTGGAATGGTTATTCAGGTTGTTGATGGATCCCAGGCGTTTGTGGAAACGCTATGCTAAACACAACCCGAGATTCGTCGTGCTTTTCTTACGGCAGCTTCTAGGGCTACGGTTCGGTAGAAAGCAAGGCGGGTAGGCTAGAGAACGCAGTGGTAGCTTCGGCGTACGCCCTTTCGAGCGAACCAACGCACCCGAGAAGGTTGGGAGACGGGCGGCGAAATGTGCCTGGTGGCCGATGCATAGTGTCGCGGCGAATCCCGGTACGTCGAGGACATGATGTGAACGTTTCGGTATCTTCTAGTATATTTAGGATAAGAAGTGATCGTTTCGTGATGTAGGGAGGGAATACATGGCAACACGGGTCTTAGTAACAGGCGCCGGCGGCTTTATCGGGCACCATCTGGTGAAGTACCTGGTGGATCAGGGCTACTGGGTGCGAGGCGTCGACATCAAGCACCCCGAGTACGAGCCGAGTCCGAGCCACGAGTTCGAGCTCCTTGACCTCCGCCGCTTCGACAACTGCCTGATCGCCACCCGGGGAATCGACGAGGTGTACCACCTGGCGGCGGATATGGGTGGCATCGGCTACATCACCGCTTTCCACGCCGATATCGCCCGCAACAGCGCCATGATCAACATCCAC
>DASSCV010000268.1:0-3801 GCA_035697505.1 Rubrobacter sp. | reverse complement strand
ACAACCGCCTCTAAGAAGTATTTCTACTACGCCTGCACCACAGGCGTGCACAAGCGCAAGAGTGGCTGTGAGGCCAAGAAGTTTCACAGGGCAGCAGATCTCGAAGAGTGGGTGTGGGAGAAGCTCTGCTCCATTCTGACCGACCCCGAGAAGCTGCGTGCGGGCTTAGAGGAGATGATAGAGCGGGAGCGCAAGGCCATGACAGGAGATCCCGTAAAGGACGCCGCTCGTCTTAAGAAGCGGCTGCAGAAGCGGGCCGACACCCGCTCCCGCTATCAGCAGATGGCCGCAGAGGGCCTCATAGACTTCGAGGAGCTGCGCGCGCGCTTGGCGGAGGTAGAATGCGAGCGCACGGATACCGAGGCCGCTCTAGGGGCCGTACAAGGGCGCACAGAGCGTCTTGAGCGCCTTCAGAGAGACCGCGACACCCTCCTTGAGGAGTACAGCTCCCTCGTGCCCGAGGAGCTTAAGAGGCTCCCACAAGAGAAGCGCCACCGGGTGTATAAGATCGTGCGTCTGGTTGTGACGCTCTCGCCGGAGGGGGATCTAGAGATGCAAGGAGATCTCATACCCCCATCTCTTCGCAAAAGTGAAACCCGACAGGGATCAAGGCTTACCAGAAGGCCGGCTTCAAAGAGATCGGGCGGCGGCGCGAATGCCGCATGATGGGCGGCAAGCTGTGGGATGAGGTCCACATGGATTGCCTCAGCAGCGAGTTCGAGAGCCCAGTGCTCAGGCGAATCTATGCACCCGATAACGAATAAAGCTCTCCAGACGGAGCGGATGGTGCTCCGCCTGATGGAGATGTCCGACGTCGACGACCTCATGGGCATCTTCTCCGACCCGGTGGCGATGCGCCACTACCCGAGCACCAAGAGCCGCCAGGAAGCGCAGGAGTGGGTGCGCAGGGTGCAAGAGAGCTACCGAGATCGCGGCTTCGGACTCTGGGTGGCAGTCCTCGAAGACTCGGGCGAGTTCGTGGGACAGTGCGGCCTCACCGTACAGGAAGTAGAAGGCAAAAACGAGGTCGAGATCGGCTACCTCTTCCTGCGGAAGTTCTGGGGTCGTGGTCTTGCGACAGAGGCAGCCAGGGCGGCACGGGATCACGGCTTCAACACGCTCGGCTACGAGCGCCTGGTCTCCCTCATAGACCCTGGCAACCTTGCCTCCCGCCGTGTCGCCGAAAAGGTCGGCCTCACGCTGGAGAAGGAGGTCGAGAAGTGGGGCAAGAGGATCTGCATACGCAAAGGAAGCCTGGCGACGTAGTGTGAGGGTAGAGGCCTCTCGGCGTTCGAGACCCTAAGTCCGGCGCTCCCTCTCCTCGCGCCAGCGCTGCAGCCGAGCCTTGATCTCCACCTCATGGCCGCTCTTCTTCGGCTCGTAGTAGACGCGTCCTGCAAGCTCTTCTGGCAGATACGTGTCGTTCATCCCCTCGGGTTCGTCGTCGTGGGCGTAGCGGTAACCCGAGCCGTAGCCCTCCTCTTTCATGAGCCCCGTCACGGCGTTGCGGAGGTGTATGGGGATCTCTGGTGTGTTGTCGTGACGGACATCTGCCAGGGCCGTGTTTATGCCAGTGTAGGCTGCGTTGGATTTCGGCGCCGAAGCCAGATAGGTCGTGGCCTGGGCGAGCGGTATGCGTCCCTCAGGCATTCCGATAAGCCTGACGGCCTCTGCGGCTGAGACGGCGAGCGGGAGACCGTGAGGGTCTGCGTTGCCGATGTCTTCTGAGGCCAGGATCACAAGCCGCCTGGCGACGAA
The DNA here is from genome assembly GCA_035697505.1 of Rubrobacter sp. Taxonomy (GTDB): domain Bacteria; phylum Actinomycetota; class Rubrobacteria; order Rubrobacterales; family Rubrobacteraceae; genus Rubrobacter_D. The sequence goes on along the minus strand of DASSCV010000268.1, from coordinate 2,043 downwards.
CACTGGGTCCTCCCCTGCCTCGAGCATCCTGGCAAGATAATGGAGCGCAGCGTCAGGGTCCCCGCCGCGCACGCTCTTGATGAACGCGCTGATGACGTCGTAGTGCTCCTCACGCCCGTATCTGAGCGCCCTCTGCCCCACCGCCCGCTCCACGTCAGTGACCTCGATCCGCTTGGTGCCGGCGGATGCGACCTCGACGGCGTTGAGCATCCGCCGTGCATCTCCGCCGGCGAGCCGCAAGAGGTACTCGCGCGCTTCGTCCGAGACGTCTATCCCAAGCTCCTCCACACCCCTGTCGAGCAGGAGGCCTAGATACTCTTCCGTGAGCGACCGCAGCCTGAGCACGCGCGAGCGGGATAGCAGCGGGGCGGTTACCTCGAAGGACGGGTTCTCTGTGGTCGCCCCTATAAAGTCCACGAGCCCCTCTTCGAGGGCGGGGAGCAGGGCGTCCTGCTGGTTCTTGTTGAACCGGTGGACCTCGTCCACAAATACGAGCGTCCCGCGTCCCTCGTACTTGAGACGCCCACGGGCACCGTCCAGCGCGGCCCTGAGATCCTTTACACCGCTCGTCACGGCGCTCAGAGGCACGAACTCTTCTTTGACCGTGTTCGCCAGCACGCGGGCCAGGGTCGTCTTCCCTGTGCCGGGCGGTCCCCAGAGGACGACCGAGCCGATCCTGCCCCGCTCCGCGACCGTCCGTAGAGGGCCACCCTCATCGGTCAGATGCGGCTGGCCGACGACTTCGTCGAGCGTCGTGGGGCGCAGCCGTTCGGCGAGCGGGGCGCGGCCTGCCAGGTTCTCCAGGCCTGATTCGTCGAAGAGGTCCACACGATTAGTATATCCTTCGTCCGGCCGAATCCCTCGACGACTTGGTCCGCTCTGGGGTGTAAAGATGGACTTCGTAGCGCTTTCCGTAACGACTGGGAGACGGTTGTACTGTAGAGTAGCGTTGTGATGGAAGCGGCGAGGGAACGATTGGCGCCGGACCGCAGCAAGGAGGATGATGACTGATCGCTCCCTGACCCGGTTGGCATGGTCGCTGTGCGCTCTGACCCTGTTGGTTCTAGCGTCGTCGCTACTGCTGATCCTCCTCGGTTGGTCCACGCCGCTGCCGCAAGGGGCTACGCCGTGGCGGGATCGAACCGTCTCTCTGGTTGGGATCGTCGGCGCGCCCGTCCTCGGCGGCCTCATCGCCTCGCGCCGTCCCCGCAACCCGTATGGATGGCTGTGGCTCGGCTTCGGATTGGGCCTAGCCCTACAACACTTCGGGGCGTCCTACTCCGCCTACGCGCGGGTTGTTGAATCAGGAACCCTCTTGGCTCCCCTAACTATCTCTCGCGTGGTGGAGCTCGGAGGACCGCTGGCGCTTACCTTCGCCCCCTTCCTGTTGCTTCTCTTCCCCACGGGGCGGCTCCCGTCGCGACGCTGGCGTCCTGTGGCCTGGATCGCGGGCTTGTCGGGGACGGTCATCGTGGTCCTTGGCCTATTCTTCGATCGCCCGGATAAAGTGGGGGGATAGTCACCATAACGGTGGTAGCAGCGGTGTTTGTTACCTTCAGTGTCTTTGCCCTCTCGGCGCTCTCACTCGTGGTCCGCTATCGCAGGGCGAGCGGGATGGAGCGACAACAACTGAAGTGGTTCGCATTGGCCGCCGTCCTGGGAGCCTTCTTTCTAGTCGGACAGCAGCTAATATGGTTGTGCGCCATCCTGATAGCCTACTTTCTAGGCGGTGAACTGCTAAGCCTGAACCGATCGCTGGGGAACCTGCTCGAGGTCGCTATCAACGTGTGCCTCTACACGGCAGTCGGTAGAGCCGTGCTGAGGTACCGTCTCTACGACATCGACATCATCATCAACCGCACTCTGGTTTACGGCACGCTCACGGTGTCTTTGGCGCTGGTCTACGTTGGCGGTGTGCTCTCGCTCCAGGGTCTGCTACGCGCCTTCACAGGCCAGGAATCGCAACTGGCTATCGTAGCCTCCACGCTGGCTATAGCCGCGCTGTTCAATCCACTGCGCCGACGCATTCAGGCGTCTATAGAT
>DASSCV010000267.1:0-25608 GCA_035697505.1 Rubrobacter sp. | reverse complement strand
GCGATCACTCGGTCGAAGCCGGAGCCGCATGCAACTACATCCTTCACCGCAGCAGGTTTGTGCCAGACGTCTATCACGTCGTTGCCGGAACCACCAGAGAGCGTGTCTTTGGAGAATTCGCGTAAGCAGCATTCGAATAGCAAGTCGTTACCTTCACCGCCCACTATATTGTCGGAGCCTTTGCCGCCGATAACCGCATCGTTGCCGGGGCCGCCGTCCAAGTTCTTGTCGCCCCTCCCCGGGCGCCGCTCGTCGCCGGCCAGCACGTTGTCCTTGCCCAGGCCTCCCGCCAGGTTGTCCGTGCCGTCCAGGCTAAAGATGTTGTCCTGGCCGCCCCTGCCGTCGAGGTTGTCGTTGCCGTTGGTCCCCGTTAGGGTGTCGGGACCATCGGTGCCGACTTTGTTCACCGCCAGTGCCACCCCGCTTGCCACCAACACCGTCAGAGCCATGGTGGCCAACAACACTATGGTGCGTCTCATAAGGAGACCGCCTTCCTTCAGGGGGCGGGGTGAGTAGTGTAGGAAGGCTTAACTCACGGCGTCCCTTTATCAATAACAGGCGTAGCATAGTGCCGTATTGGGGCAGACGTATCACTCAAATGAGCTATCTTTGGTGTAGCTTGGGCGTTGCTTGCGGGTAGCGAACTTTCGAGAACTCCGCCAATGCGAAGTTCATCGACCAGCCAAGGGGGAAGCCTGCTGAGAAGGGTACTGACACGCAGAGAGTTCTTGAAGGTATCTGGCGCCGGGGTGGCCGGTGGGGCTTTGCTGGGCTCCTCGGCCCTCTCTTCCGGGTGCATGCTCAGGCCAGACAGGGAAGGAGGTCCCAACGTCGTGCTCGTGATCGTAGACAGCGTTAGGAGGGACCACGTCGGCGCCTATGGTAATGGTTGGATCAGGACCCCCAACCTAGACGCCCTAGCCAAGGAGAGCCTGCGCTTCAGCAGGCCCTACCCCGAGTCTATACCCACGCTCTGCGCGAGGAGAGCAATCCACACCGGGACGAGAACCTGGCCCTTCGAGAACTGGCGCCCCGCCAGAGGCGACGACATAGTCCTCTGGGGCTGGCAGCCAATCCCCAACGACCAGACCACCCTCGCAGAGATCCTTCGCCGCAATGGCTACGGGACCTACTTCGTCACAGACAACCTGCAACAGTACAAGGCGTCAATGAATTTCCACCGCGGCTTCGATGCCTTCGACTTTATCCGGGGACAGACGACCGATCACTACAAGCCCAAGTACGCCTCCCCCCCTCAGAAGGTGCAACGCGCGCTGACCAACGGCGGAGGCGAGCTGGAGGACAATATGCGCCAGTACTTCGCCAACGTGAAGGAGAGAAAGACGGAGGCCGACTGGTTCTCACCCATGGTCTTTACCAGGGCTTCGGAGTTCCTCGAGGTCTTGAGCGAGGGCGAGCCTTTCTTCCTTACCGTGGACAGCTTCGACCCGCACGAGCCCTGGGACCCGCCCGCGAAGTACGTCAAGATGTATGATGAATCCTACGTCGGCAAGGAGCCCTACTGGCCACGCTCCGGTCCGACCGATTACCTCGATGAGCGGGAGCTCGAGAGGATGAAGGTACGTTACTCGGCGGAGGTCACGATGATGGACCGCTGGCTCGGCCGTTTCCTAGACAAGATGGAGGAGTTGAACCTCTTCGATAACACCCTCCTTGTACTCCTCTCCGACCACGGTGTCGCCCACGGCGAGCACGGCTTCACGGGCAAGGTCCCTAGCGCCTTGTATCCGGAGCTTACGGACATCGTCTTTCTGATGCGTCATCCCGAAGGCAAGGGAGCGGGACAGACGAGCGCCTACTACGCCTCCACCCACGACGTGGCGCCCACAATACTTGGCTTCCTCGGTGTGGAGCCGCCGCGGACGATGGAGGGGCAGAATCTCCTGCTGCTGATGGATGGGGGGCTGCCGCACCCGCGTTCTCATTTCACGCTGGGATACCACGACCACGCCTGGTGCCGGGACGAAGACTACGCAATGTTCTGCCGCCACGATGGGGCGATGGCGAGGCTCTACTATCTACGCACCGACCCGCAGATGAACCGGGATATAGCCGGACAGCACCCGGATATCGCGCAGCGAATGTTCGAGGAATACGTGATCAAGGACGCGGGAGGCCCCTTACCCACCTATTGATCTCCGCAGACCGCGTTCGTACCGTCGGGAAGCGCCGTGGCGGAATCCCGCTTCGCGGGAGCGTGGTCGCACCTTGTTGTTCACTCGGCGGAGGCGGGACCGGTACATAGGCGTCGGGCGTAGGAAAGTGCGCCGTATCATGCACGCGTCGTCCGCAACTCTATGCACGATGGTGCATCCGAAGTTCGCAGAATTCCACTTCCACGCACTCTGGTGAATAAGGGCTACTTGCCCCCAACGATCTGAAGGGGAGATCTCCCCATGCTCACGAGAGGGTCCAGCCGGTTCAGGACGACCCTTCAGGGGGCAGAGGTAAGATGCCAAGAAGCTCCCGTGCACGGTGCTAACGCCGACCCTACGACCGGCACTTGGCCGACCGGAGCGGAGACCGCATCGGAGAGCCGCAGCTCGCAGGTGGGTTCGCAAATCCGTTGCATTTGGATATTACGTGATTGTGTACAGGTGACCGGGCCTAATACCACTGTCACTCCTCACCTGGAGGATGCTGACTGCGGAGTTTGCATGCGCTTATGTCTCTGACGTTCGCAAGCGCGGGCAGAGGGACTATCAGCCGCCTGCCTCTTCCTCCTCCAGGGCGTAGGAGACCGCCTCATCTAGCGTCATCACCTGACCCTTCCTCCACGCTTCCTCCCACGCTTGCTCGCCCATCCCTGAGCGCACGGTGGCAATACGAGCGTCAGCCTCAGCGAGGAAGTCTGTGTCTCTTGGAATGCCCTTTGTTTCGTGTAAGGCTTGCCCTGCTCCCCACAGCTGCGTTGCTCGCTCCGCTTCTCCTTTTGCTCCAGCCACGCAGGCAAGTCCCTCCAAGGCGCTCTGGACTAGCGGGTTCAGTCCGGTGTCCTACGCGAGGGAGAGGCCTTCTGTGTAGAGATCGGCAGTGCTGCCGAGATCGTCTTGGAGCAGTGCGATCCAACCCAGGTTACAAAGACCAAGAGCGACGTCTCCTCTCGCTCGTAACTCCCTGAACAGCGCAACGCCCTCTTCCACCTACTCGTGTGAATACTGCCCGCAGACAGACTACGATTGTTACCACCCGAGAGAGCTTCGAAGGTGAAGGAGCAGGCCATGATCGAACGCACCAATGCACCCAAACTCAGCCAGCCTCCCGGCTACTCACACGTCGTGGTCGCCTCGGGAAGCCGACTCGTCACCACTGCTGGGGCGGTCCCATTAGACGCCGAGGGCAACCTCGTAGGAGCAGGCGACCTGCTCGTTCAGGCTCGGCAGACGCTCGAGAACTTAACGCTCGCCCTCGCGGCGGTCGGAGCGACGGCACAGGACGTCATAAAGATCACTGTCTACGTGGTCGCAGGTGAGCGTGCCGATCTGAGCGCCGTGTGGGTTGCGGTGCAACAATCGGGTATAGCTGAGGCGGCGAGCACGCTGTTGGGAGTGTCCATGCTCGCCGTCGAGGGGCAACTCGTAGAGATCGAGGCCATAGCCGTGCTCGAGTAGTGGTGCTCAAGTGGTAGCGATTCGGGCTCAGAACTTCCGAGAAGTCCGTCATGGCGAAGTTCGCAGAATTCTCCTTCCACGTACTCCGGTGAATAAGGGCTAGGATCCGATGCCGGGGTAATCCCCGACCAGAAGCCTTCTGGGGGAAAGGGATTACCACTGCCGCCGTACGGGCCGTGACCAGTTACGGGTTCGAAGCGTTGACCCTAACACGCATCTTCGCCGTTCCTTTTGCGAGCAGTTCTGCGTCGATACGCGTCCTGAAGAAATGCGGCTACATCCGCGAGGGTAGAATGGGCCGGAGTGCGATCAAAGAGGGTGTCGTACTCGACCAAGTCCTTTACGCTCTGACTGATCGCGACGTATCGCGCACGCCGTATGTGGCCTGACCAAGTGCTGCGGTGCTAAGAGCGCAGCCACATGGGTCAACGTCATCGCGAGCCGCTGTAGAGGTTAGGTGGATGAGGCGTTCGAGACGTCCCTTGGGGGTTAGAGATTCTAGAGCCTAGTCGGGCTGAGGGGCGATGAGCCTTTGCTCTGTTGCCCAGGAAGCGATCTCTGTCCTTGCAGCGAGCTCTAGCTTGCGCAGGATCTTCGAGACGTGGTTCTCTACGGTGCGTTCGGTGAGGTGGAGATCCGAGGCTACCTGGAGGTTGGAGAGTCCCCGCGACACCATAGCCGCCACTTTACCTTCCCGGGCGGTGAGGTTGGTTGGGACGAGGGCGTTCGAGGGTAGTAGAACCGTACGCGTGTGGCGACGGTGGTCGGTGCTATCGGCACGTTATCGCTCGCTTCTGGAGCCATTCATCCTTGAGGACAGCGTATAGGTACTCGTCGGCCCATCCTCCCTTGAACCACACGTTCTCCAGAAAATGCCCCTCCCTACGCATGCCCACCCGCTCGAGCAACGCCACGGAAGGCGCGTTCCTGCAATCCGATATGGCGACGACTCGATGGAGCCCTAGAGCCTCGAACGCGTAATCCAATAGGCGCGAGACGGCTTCCGAAGCGAAACCTCTGCCCTGATACTCTGGCGCCAGCGTAAATCCGATCTCGGCCCTGTAGGGTTCGTGCTCGTCGACCCTCAGGCCACAGTCCCCGACGAGATCTCCCATCCCTTTCGATTCCATGGCGAACTGGAACCAATCGCCAGGCACGCCCGGTTGCGCCGACTTCACCTCTCGAATGAAGGCCCTCGCTTCTCGCTCGTCGCAGGAGTCCCAACTCTGGTAGCGGGCAACCTTGGGATCGTTGCGGTAAGCCATGAAAGGGGAGAGGTCGGAGTCTTTGAAACGCCTGATCCTCAGGCGCTCGGACTCGATCCGGGTGAACGCCACCTCACTCATCTGGCGCGATCATACCCGGTTCCGTACTGCCCCTGGCTTCCGTAATGTCGACGATGACCCCAGCGAGCGGCGATCTGGGCCCGGGAACGGAGCCCCAGCTTCTTGAGAATCTTGCGCACATGGGCGTCAACCGTACGCTTCGAAATAAATAGCACTTCGGAGATCTGGCGGTTTGTGAGCCCGCGGGCGATGAGGTATGCTACCTCTCCCTCACGGCGGGTAAGATTGCCCATCGGTTCGGCGGCCGGTAAGCGCTCATGCGCAGGGACCGCGGACGGGTGGGGTTTCTCTTCAGAGAGGGCGTATTCGACAGCCTTCTCAAAGGTCATCGCCTGTCCTTCGGCGAACGTTGCTTCCCACGACGCCTCCTCCAGCTGGGAGCGGGCGGCGGACAGGTATGGATTCCGTAGCGCTCGCTCGTCGAGCGTCTGCTGGTAGCCTGTAGCCTCATGCAGTGCCCGTGCCGCCCCGAACAGCCTCGCCGCTCGCGCTGCTTCTCCTCGAGCTCCGGCGACGCACGCCATCCCTTCCAGGCTCGCGGAGGTACTATCTTTATCGCCGACCTCCCTTGAGAGCGCAAGGCTTTCTGCGAGCACGGCCTTGGCTCGCTCCAGATCGCCGCCCGAGAGCGCCGCCGATCCCAAAGTGTCAAGCGCTCTTGGGAGGAAGCCCATAAACCCCCGCCTCCGCTCCTGGACTAGCTCTACCGCTTCCTCTGTGAGCGCAGCGGCTCGCTCGTGGTCGCCCCCAAGCAGTGAGGTCCAGCCCCAGTTGTGCAAGTAAAGAAAGCGCCAGTGCGCGCTCTTCAACTCCCGCGCCAGGCTCAGGCCTTCCGCATAGAGCTTCTCGGCCCGCTTGTAGTCTCCTTGGTCGCTCGACTCAATCGCGAGGGTAAGGAGCGAGCTGACGGTGCCCTGCGCATCCTCCACTTGCCGGTTGAGCGTAAGGCTCTCTTCGCCCAGCTTCGCAGTGCGCTTATGGTCGCCTTCCATATTAGACACCCTAGCCAGCAGGTTCAGGAAGAACGCTGCGGGGCTGCTCCACACGAAGAACCGTGTGTGGCTGCCCTCTATTCCTGCCTCCTTACACAGCTCGAGCCCCTCCTCGGCTGACCCCCTCGCCCGGCCGACCCGCCTCGGCTGCCTCTAAGCCTCGTCCGTAGGGCGGTCCTGTACCGCCCCTTTGATCAGATCACGTTATCTCTCAACTCCTTCAGGGGATATCGTGTCCCCCGCCACTCGATTCCTCCATTGACGAGCGTGGTGAATGCAGACCTGAGCATGGCGTAGATGAAGACGCAGATACCGAAGGGGTGAAGCACAGCATACCACCACGGTGTTTCGTCCCCAAATTGTCTGGCCCGGTAGGCGTATACGAGGATGGTCGAGAGGATGTTCAACCTGTAGAGGGTTCCCGTCATATTGCGCGAGAAGAGACCGAAGACCGGGAATACGTTGGTAAGCAAGAGCATCAGCACGCCGGCCACCGTTGCGTCGATCCGGTAGTCAAGACCGGAGAACATGCTCTTGCTCAACCCTCGCACGGCTCCTCGCAGAGTCTGGTGCCACTCGACGCCGACGAGACCCGCCCCGTAGGCCACTCCCTGCCTGAAGCCGTGTCCCTTGAGGAGCTTCGCCAGCTTCATGTCGTCGTCGGGACGCATGCGGATGGCGCTGTGAGTTCCGCACGTCTCGTAGGCAGCTTTTCTTATGAGGTTGAAGGCACCAATTCCCACGTGCTCCTGAGCCTGGGGATCGCTCACCCGCCAGGGCCTCTGGGTCATCTCGAAAACGAGGGTGAAGGCCGCGACAAAGCTGCGGAGCAGAACGCCATTGCACACGATCTCGGGCGGCAGGGTCAAGTGATCCAATCCGTCATCGATCGCGTAGCGCACCGCTTTCTCCGCGCAGCCGGCGGAGAAGATCACATCGGCGTCGGTGAACAGGAGCCATTCTCCTGTGGCCTGGGCCGCGCCGGTGTACAGGGCGTGGGTCTTTCCCAACCAGCCCCCCGGCAATGAATCCACGTTCAATACACGAAGTCTGTCCGGAAATCTCGTCACCAACTCGTCCAGGATCTCGCCGGTACGATCGGTAGAGCGGTCGTTGACGGCTATGACCTCCAACATGCCCGAATAATCTTGGGCCAACATGGATAGTACGCTTTCGTTCACCGACCGCTCCTCGTCGCGGGCGGCCAAAATCACCGAAAGTGCCGGATTGCGGTCGACGAGATCCGTCTCGAAAAGCTCTTTGAGCACGGGTATTTTCCTTATGCCAAGTAACCACTGGAAGCATAGGACCAGCCATACCAGAGAACCAAGGGCTGCGAGAAAGCGCCAGGTTCTTACGAGATGGTTTCTGTGGCCTACAAGAGTGCTCACGAGGCACACTCTTGCATATCTGCTGCCAGACTACCAGAACCAAAGAGCAGAGCCGTGTTTCGAGGCGACGAGAAGATATGTAGACGATGATGTGGAGTCGATGACACTATCCGTGTCCCTACAACGCATCGCCATCCTCACCACAATCACCAGGAAAATAAGGCAGAATAGTGAAGTGTGGATTTCGAAGTTGGAAAGAGCAAATTCTTCCGGGACGCCTTACCTTCTGGTCGACGGTGCGAAGATGAAGAGAAATATACGAAAGATGGCCGATGTGGCCGAGGGGAGCGGGGTCGCCCTGAGACCCCATGTGAAGACGCATAAGATCCCAGGCATAGCCAGGGAACAGGTGGGGGCTGCGGGTGTTACGGTGGCCAAGGTCTCCGAGGCTGAGGTAATGGCGGATGGAGGTATCGAGGATATCTTTATTGCCTATCCGTTGGTGACGGAAGTGAAGATCCGGCAGGCGATGCGGCTGGGTGAGAGGGTGAGGCTCGTCGTCGGGGTGGACAGTATCGAAGGAGCCAGGAGGCTCTCTGAGGTGGCGGAGGGGCACACCCTGGAGGTCAGGCTCGAGGTGGACACGGGTTTGAGACGCACCGGGATTCCTCTTGATGAAGCTGTCGGGCTGGCGGGTGAGATCAAGGCCATGAGCAATCTGGACCTGACCGGGATCTACACTTACCGCGGCGCCGTTCTGGGTGGATCGAAGACGCTTGAGCTCGAAAAGGCTGGCCTGGAGGAAGGACAACTCATGGTTTCCCTGGTGGATATGCTGAGGGAGCGAGGGATAAGGGTAGAGGACGTTAGCGTTGGCTCTACCCCGACGGCGGAGTATGTGGCGAAGGTGGAGGGGGTGACGGAGATCCGGCCAGGAACCTACGTGTTCTACGATAGGATGCAGGCCAGACTCGGCGCCTGCTCGCTCGACGAATGTGCGGCCGTGGTGGTGTGCACGGTCGTGAGTAGGCCCACCAGGGACCTGGCCGTAATAGACGGTGGGAGCAAGACCTTCGCCACGGATGTAGGCCCCGGCGCGGAGCCCCTGAACCTGGAGGGGTACGGCCACGTTATCGGATACCCCGGCGCCGTGTTGGAGAGGCTCACAGAGGAGCATGGGATGCTCTCTGTGAACGAAGACTGCGACCTCGAAGTAGGCGACACGTTGCAGATAATCCCCAACCACATCTGCAGTACGGTGAACCTGCACGACGAGGTGTACCTGGTGGGGGAGGATGGCGTTGTGGAGGAGACGCGGGTGGCAGCGCGCGGGAAGGTTCGGTAGGAGGCTGCGGTGTTGGACCGCCCTGAGGGGGACTGGAAGGGGCGAAGTGATAGGAAAGGAGAACAGATGAGAAAGACCGTTATGGCAGAGAAGGGACCGGCACCCGCCGGACCATACTCCCACGCCGTGGTCGCGGGCGACTTCGTGTTTATCTCGGGGCAGGGTCCTGTGAACCCTGAGACGGGCACCATGCCGGACGGCTTCACAGACCAGGTACGCCAGACCTTCGAGAACGTAAGAACCATCCTCGAGGCTTCCGGGTCGAGCCTCGACAAAGTGGTGAAGGTCAACGCTTACGTGACCGACCTCACGCGGTTCGCCGAGTTCAACGAGGTGTACAAAGAGTATTTCGACCATGACCCTCCGGCACGCACAACCATCGCCGCGGCCTTGCTCGGCATGCTCGTAGAGGTGGATTGCATAGCCGTGGTCGAATAGTTACGGTCGCTAGCATCACTGCCAATTCCTGAAACCTGATGCCTGAAGCGCTCTCAGTGCAAATTTTCCCCACTTAGCGTATAAAGGGTCTGTGAGATCACGTGCGCCGGAAGGAACACAGAACGATGTACGGTGAGAACGCACCGCCTTCCTGGGCGCGGTTGCCAGGAGCGCGTTGCCGGGCTGTCGAGCACCTGACGAAGCTGGACGGGCTCAAGGAGTTCGAACTTTTCGAAGGGCTGGAAGAGGGATTCTTCCAGGATCTCGCGATAGCGGCCGAGGTGCTCGAGCTGGGCGCAGACACCGCACTGTACAGGGAGGGCGAGCCTTCGGGGGCCGTGTACTTCGTCGGCGAAGGGCGAGTGAAGCTCTACCGTACATCGGGCGGACCGAAGGTGAGGGATCAGATCTTCGGCGTGGTCGGCGACGGCTCCGTGCTCGGTCTCGGGGCGGCCATCGAAGGCAGGACTCAGGGCCAGGGCGCCACTGCCCTAACCGACTGCGTGCTCTACGCCGTCTTCCGCGACGACCTGTTCGAGATCATGGGACGCTTCCCCGACGGCGCGGTCAGGCTCTCCAGGGCGCTGGCAGCGAGGACCCGCGAACTGGAAGACCTGGTCGGCGACCTGGTCTTCCGCAGCGCCCCACAGAGGGTGGCAAGGATGCTACTGAACCTCGCTACAGAGGAGGGCCGCGTCACCAAGCGGGGCGTCGTCTTCGAGCCTTCTTTGAGCCGGCAGGAGATGGCGGAGGCGACCGGTATCTCACGTGAGGCCCTCTCACGCGCCCTCTCGCGGCTCGCCAAAGAGGGCATCCTGGACCTCGGCGGCAAGACCATAACCATACTCATGCCCGCCGAGCTCCGCGCCCGTAGCTGAGAACGGCTCGCAGCAAGGGCGGTTTTTGATCAAGGTCACATGACCGTATGACCCTAATCATGGGCTGTGATGATGACGGTCAACGGCGGGTGTTGGGGGTGGGGGCTGGCTGGTATAAAGCCGGTACGAGATTCAGAGAGGAGGCCCTTTTGACCTATGTGATCACGGAGCCGTGTATCGGCACGAAGGACCAGAGTTGCGTCGAGGTCTGCCCGGTCGACTGCATCTACGACGCCGGCGACCATTTCATGATCAACCCTGAAGAGTGTATCGATTGCGGCGCCTGCGAACCCGAGTGCCCGGTCGAGGCCATCTACCCCGAGGACGAAGTCCCCGACGACATGGAGAGCTACACCACCAAGGCCGCCGACTACTTCGAGTGAATCAAAGCAGCTTGCAAGGAGGTTCAACCTCCTTGCAAGCTCTCTGCAAGTCAGCTTCTATTCGACGGCGCGATTCGCGGGGCGTCAAAACCTCTGCGAATCGCTTTAGAGCCTGAGGGAGGGCCTGAGTCCCTCCTCTTTCTATTGCGTGATGCCCGAAAGTATCAGGCTGCGAGCCGCTATACTCTTCCGCATGGGAGAAGAGAGTTGGCGGATGCTCGGAAGGGAATACGTGTACCAGAGTCCGTGGTGCGCCTTCCGCGTGGACGAGGTGGAGCTACCGGGCGGGGCGCAGATCGAGTACGGCGTCCTGGAGAGCGGTGGGTTCGCCGCCGTGGTACCGGTCACAGGCGGGGGAGACGTGGTGCTCGTGCGCCAGTGGAGGCAGCCGCTTGGTGCCTTCACGCTGGAGCTTCCGAGCGGCGGAGTAGATGCCAGCGAGAAGCCAGAGCGGGCGGCCCGTAGGGAGCTCTTCGAGGAGACAGGCTATAGGGCCGAGGGATTGGAGCATCTGGTCTCCGTACATACCAGCACAGGGCGGAGCACGGAGGTCTGCCATCTTTTCAGGTGCACGGCGGTGAAAGATGGGCGTGGTCCGCGGCCCGAGCCTACGGAGTTCATAGGGGTGGTGCAGTTGCCGTTCGGGGAGGCTTTGCAGATGGTGTCTGAAGGCGGGATCACCGACGCCGCCACAGTGCTCGGGCTGCTCTGGAGTGCGGACGGTGGTACTGGTTCCGGCGGTGGGTTACACTGAGAGCGTCAGAAAGTCCGGGGAGCCGTGAGGCTGAGAGGGCACCACAGGTGCCGACCCGCTGAACCTGATCCGGGTAATGCCGGCGCAGGGAGAGATCGGAATCTCTTATCGGCGCATCCCCGTAGTCCGGAAGGAGGATGCGCAGTTGAACGCCTTCAGAGACACCAGGGTACTGACCGAGGCGGCGCTCGCCGTCGCCCTGTCCTTTGTTCTAGGATTCATCGTGCTCTTCAAGATGCCGTATGGCGGCTCTGTCTCCCTGGAGATGATCCCCCTCATTCTCCTCGCCCTCAGGCAGGGCTGGAAGGTGGGCGTCGTCGCTGGAGCGGTTTACGGGCTGCTGGATCTCGCGATCGATCCTTACGTGGTACATCCTGTGCAGTTCATCCTCGACTACCCTCTGGCATTCGGCGCCTTGGGCCTCGCAGGACTCTTCAAGCCCACGGTGCAGGGTGCGATCCTTGGGGCCACGGTGGCCGTTCTGGCGCGCTTCGCATGCCACTTCCTCTCGGGCGTGGTCTTCTTCGCCTCCGTCGCGCCTGAGGGCTGGAACCCTTACCTCTACTCAGCAGCGTACAACGCCACGTACCTGGCCCCGAGCTTGGGCATCGTGCTAGTGGTCACTGTTGTGCTGCTGAGGGCTCTGGAACGGGCGCAGCCTTCGCCAAGACAACTGTACTACCGGGGCTCGAAAACCTCGTAGCGTGCGGGCCGCCATCTTCCTGAACGGCCCTCCTGACTCGGCGGGTCTGCTCAGGCGCGTCGCAGGACGTGCAGACCTGGTAATCGCCGCTGATGGTGGGGCCCGTTACGCGCTCGAGACCGGGGTTGTGCCTGATCTCGTCGTCGGGGATATGGACTCGTTGGGAGAAGAACTCGCGCGAGAAGTCGAGAGGCGTGGGGCCTCCCTGGAGCGCCATCCGGTGAGGAAAGACAAGATGGACGGCCAGCTTGCTGTACTTGCCGCCAGGGAGCGGGGAGCGACCGTGGCCGACCTCCTCTGCGCCGTTGGCGGGAGGCCAGCGGCCCTCTTCGCGGTCCCACATATTCTGCTCGCCGCCGAGCGTATCGGCCTGCGTTCCACGGTCGTGGCCGACAGGGGACGGATGTTCGTGGTCGAAGCCGGCTACAGGATGGTGGAAGGCGTGCAAGAGGACAGCATCTCGATCTTCCCCCTGTCCGGTCCTGCAGCCGGCGTCACCCTCGAAGGTATGGAATATCCGCTAGAGAACGCCAGCCTGGAGCCTGGAGATACCCTGGGGTTCCACAACGAGTTGATCGGCACGGAAGCTAGGGTGAGCGTGGGGGAAGGCGCAATCCTGGTGATACATGAGACGGAAGGCCCGTGACAGGGTATACGGACTCCCGTGGGGGAACGTCCTAAGATTGAGGTCGCCTATGCACGCCGCCTTTCGACCCGCGACGGTACTTAGCAGGACAGAGCACCGTCCCTACCCCGTCCCTTCCGGTCCGTGGGTCCTCGGGATGAGCTGGCGGGACCTGCTCTTCATGCACTGGCCCGTCAGAGTGGAAGATCTCAGGCCCCTCGTGCCGCCGGCCCTGAGCATCGACACCTTCGAAGCTAGTGCCTGGCTCGGCATAGTACCCTTCGATATGACCGGCGTAAGGCCCCACTTCCTGCCCCCGATCCCCGGGCTCTCGCATTTCCCTGAGATAAACCTCCGCACCTACGTAACGGCGGAAGGCAGGCCGGGTGTCTGGTTCTTCTCCCTCGACGCCTACAGCCGCGTAGCCGTCCGCCTCGCCCGCGCCACATTCCACCTTCCTTACTTCGACGCCGAGATGCACTGCTATGCCTCGGGCGACCAGGTCGACTACAGAAGCCTGAGGACGCACAGGGGCACGCCGCTGGCGGAGTTCGCGGCCCGCTACAGCCCCGTGGGGGAACGCTTCCAGAGGGGGTCCGTCGAGACCTTTCTGACTGAGCGCTACTGCCTGTACAGTGCGGACAGGAGCGGCAACGTCCGCCGCGGAGAAGTCCACCACCATCCCTGGCCTCTCCAGCCCGCCGAGGCCGAGGTCAGCACGCTCGCGATGACCCAGCAGATAGGCCTGAAGCTGCCCCAGACCGACCCGGTCCTTCACTTCTCCAAACGCCTGGACGTTCTCGCGTGGCTACCGCGCCGGATAGCTTCGTAAGCCGGGACGGTTCGTGTAAAGTCGGTTCGCGAACTACCCCCCTGGGCCATATACTTGCTGAATGGAGAGCAGACGCGAAATCTTCGCTACTGGCACGCTTTGAAGGCGGATCTCGTCTCCGGCCTGCTGCCCATAAGGGAGGACGGCCGCATGCTCCTGCTCCAGCGTCCAACAGGCACCTGGGAGCCGCCTGCCGGACGTCTTCAGCCAGGCGAGAGCTTCGAGGAGGGGGCCGTCCGCGAGCTCTACGAAGAGACCGGCGTCCTGGTCGCTCCCCAACGCATCATCGCCACCTGGGTCGGCGAGGCGGCGAGCGGTAGACGTCTGGCCTCCGTCACCTTCGCGGGACGGACTGATAGAGCAGAGGTGAGTCTCTCCGAGGAGCATCTCGACCACAGGTGGGTAACGCTCGGGGAGTGGATCTCGCTGCCGAGCTGGTGGAGTCACGAGAACATCAAGCGCATAGCCGGGCCCGTGGGAGAGGTCCGTGAACCGCACACTCCGCCTCCACCTCCAGGACCCCGTGAGGACACCGGCGTGGTCCCTGCCAACCTCGGGGCCGGGGCTGTACTCGTGGACCTTGGAGGCATCGAGCCTCGGGTGCTACTGCTCAGGCGGCGCAAACCACCCATTGGGCTCTGGGAGAACCCTGGCGGTATGCTCGAAGAGGGCGAGGATTTCGAAGCCTGCGCCCGCCGCGAGCTCTACGAAGAGACCGGTGTGCGGGCCCGGATCGAAGACGCTTGGTGGGCCAGGGTCGAGCCCTGGCGCAACCCTGATGACCCGGAGCTCTACGCCGGCGTTGGCTTTCTGGCAAGGCATCAGGGAGGAGAGATAGACCCCGAGGCCGCGGCCCACGACGCATCTATGTGGGTTACGGAAACCGGGTGGCGCTCGCTGCGTACCTGGTATACGAGACGAGAGTCAGACGTGCTCTGGAAAGCAATCAGGGAGAAGCAGCGATAAGCGAACAGGAGAACAGGCAAAGTGCGGGCCAGGAGCCTCGCGTTTCGAAAATGGCTGGCCTGACGCGGCTCGTTGGAATATTCTTGCTCGTGGCCGCTGTGCTGTTCTGGGTGGCGGCTCCGGCCGTATTACTGACCCCGCTCTCCACGGCGCAGAAGGCCTGGACGAGTTCGGCCTTTCTGGTCCTGGGAGAGGTAGCATTCTGGGTCGCTGCCGTGGCGCTTGGCCGTGAGGTATTCCGCCGCTACAGAAGATACCTCCATCCTCGCGACTGGTTGGGCAAAGAGCGACATTGAACGAATTCGATGTTATACGCAGGATCTCAGCCCTCCTGCCTCCCGCGCCCCCCGAGGTGCTCGTGCCCCTCGGTGACGACTGCGCAGTTCTGAAGATCGGGGACAGGACTTGGGTGGCCGCCTCCGACATGCTCGTCTCTGGCCACCATTTCAAAGACTGGGCCACGCCCCAGGACATCGGATACAAGGCCGTCGCGGTCAACGCCTCGGACGTGGCGGCGATGGGGGGAACCCCGAGGTTTGTTCTGGCCTCTGGAGGAGCGCCCGACCCTGAGACCGCGCTGCGTTGCTATGAGGGTGTCTTGGAGGCCTGCGAGAGGTTCGGCGTCTATCCGCTCGGGGGTGATACGACCCGCGCGGATGCCCTCACGGTGGACGTGGCTATCCTCGGGGAGCTCGCCACGCAGCCGGTACTGCGCTCGGGAGCGAGCCCCGGCGACCTCCTGGCGGTCACGGGCGAGCTCGGCGCCTCGGCGGCCGGGCTACTCGCCCTGGAGCGAGGCATGAATGGTCCGGAGCGTCTCATTCGCAGGTGCCTGCGGCCTGAACCGAGGCTCGGGGCCGGGCGCATCGCAGCCACGCTCCGCGCCACCGCCATGATAGACCTCTCCGATGGCCTGGCTTCGGATGTACGCCACGTGTGTGACCGGAGCGGGGTGGGATGCATCGTGGACCTGGATCTACTGCCCATCAAAGACGATACTAGAGAGCTCGCAGAATCCCTCCAACGCGACCCTGAAGTCCTCGCGGCAACAGGAGGCGAAGATTACGAGCTCCTGATCTGTGCCCCCGGGCCCGTACTGGACGCGCTGACAAACAGCCTCGAAGTTCCCCTCACGCTGATCGGGGAGATCACCCGCTCCGAAGTCGTCTTCGAGCGCGGGGACGAGCCGGTCGAAGGACTGTCCGGCTGGAACCACTTCACCTGAAAGCTGTTACCTGAAACCTCTGCCTCCAACACCCTTTCGAATTCCTCCCTGATTCGTCCGAGCAGTTCGGAGCCTTGCGAGAGATCTCCTGATGCGCCGACCTCCTCCAACTGCGCGCAGAGGCCGGACATTTCCCTTGCGCCCATGCTGCCCGAGCCGCCTTTGAGCGTGTGCGCCGCCCGCTCTATGGCAGACGCATCGCCCTTCTGCAAGGCCTCTTCGACCTCCTGAAGCCCCGAGCGCGCTGACACGCTTTACCTGACTGCCGTGCTTTGCGAAGCGCTCTAGGCGCGCGGTAGATACACGGTGAAGGTGGATCCTTCTCCAGGGGTGCTGTGGACGGTGACCCGTCCGCCGTGGTTCTCGGCCACATGCCTCACTATGGAGAGGCCCAGCCCCGTTCCACCGGTAGCCTTGGAGCGGGCCTTGTCCACGCGGTAGAAACGCTCGAAGATGCGTGGGATCTTTCCCTCGGGGATGCCAATGCCGGTGTCGGAGATGCGAATCGTTATCTCCGAGCTTTCGGAGCCCCCAACCACCTCGACCCTGCCTCCCGGTGGCGTATATTTCACTGCATTATCTACAAGATTGGTGAACATAGAGGTCAGTTGTGTCTCGTCGCCGTAGACGGTGTACTCGGCGGCCTTACCGAAGCGTTTCCACTGGAGGGTGATATCTTTCTTTCGGGCGACGCGTCTCATGCGGGCGAGCACGGTCATCAGGACGCTACGCACGTCGACGAGGGTGGGGTAATCGATGGGCTCTTGGCTCTCGAGGCGTGTCAGGTCGAGGAGGTCTGTAATGAGGTAGGCGAGGTGCTCGGTCTCCTTTTTGAGTTGCGCGGCGAAGAGGCGTGCCTGGACGGGATCATGGTCGAGTGTCTCTTCGAGGCTCTCGGCCAGCAGCTTCAGGCTCGTGGCCGGGGTCTTGAGCTCGTGGGAGACGTTGGCGACGAAATCGCGCCGGATCTTATTGACCCTCTGCAGCTCATCGGGGCTGACGTAACGGGCGCCGTTCTGTCTCTCCAGCGTCACCTTCTACTCCCGGCGTTCTGAAAGAGATTCGGCAGGGCGCCTTGGCTTGGGCTCGAAACGGTAGCCGAGGCCCCGCGCTGTGTGGATGTAATCGTAGGACGAGTTCTCTTCCAGCGCGGCCCGGATCCTGCGAATGTGCACGTCTATCGTGCGCGAGGAACCTACGCCGGCGTGCCCCCAGACCTCCTTGGCGAGCTCTTCGCGGCTCCTCAGCTCACCTGGGGTGGAGGCGAGGGCGGCGAGGAGCTCGAACTCTTTCAGGCGCAACTCGAGCGACCCTCCCCCGGCGCGGGCCGTGAAGTTCTTCGTGTCCAGTTGCAGGTCTCCGGTCTCGATTATCTTGCCCCGTCCGCCCGTCTGGCTGCGTTTCAGGTTCGCGTTTATGCGGGCGACCAGCTCTTTCATGCCGAAAGGCTTTGTTACGTAGTCGTCGGCGCCGGCCTCGAACCCGCGTACCTTGTCTTCTTCGGCGTCTTTGGCCGTGATCATCACGATCATCACGCTCTGGTCGCGTTCGCGGATCCTCTCGCACACCTCTATACCAGATTCACCTGGGAGCATGATGTCGAGCAGGATGAGGTCTGGCCTCAACTTCCTCGCCAGCCTGAGAGCGTCGGCGCCGCTTGTCGCCTGGCTTACTCCGAAGCCATTACGGGAGAGATTGTAGGCAAGGGTGCCCATGATCACCTCGTCGTCCTCGACTATCAGGATCTCCGCTGTACTGGTTATCAAGGCATCTACTCCTGTTGGATCCGGCCAAAGGCTACGGCAAGTATAGATGCTGCTCTCACAGGCTTCATTCTTTTAACCCACCTTTAACAGAGGCGCCCGGGGCCAGGTGTGCCAGCGTCGTTGGCGGCGCTCTGTGGGATCGTCTTCCTGTCTGTTGGGTGGGGGCGGATGATTCGGTCCGCTGATGCGGAGCCCCGAGTTAGTGCGGCCAGCATGGCGGTCCTTCCTCTGCTGGCCCATCCTTTGACCGTACCGTTGGGGACGCCGAGCACCTCGGAGATCTCCGCGCAGGAGAGGCCCTCCATGTGACGCATGACCATGGCTGCGCGGTGCTCGGCCCTGACGTTGCCCAGGGCTACCTGGATCTCTTCCCGGCGTTCCGCGTCGAGCGTGGCTTCCTCGGGATCTCCGTCGCCGCCCGAAGATATGGAGAGATGCGCCAGCTCCTCGTCGACCTCGCGCGTCCTGCGGCGTGACTCTTTGCGTCGGAAGCTCAGGCAGGTGTTGACCGCGACCCTGTAGAGCCAGGTCGAAAAGGCGCTGTCTCCCCTGAAGCTCTTCATGTTCGCCCAGACCCTGACCCAGACCTCCTGGCTTGCATCCTGGGCGTCCTGGCCCCCCAGCATGCGAAGCGTCACCCCGCGCACGAGGGCAGAGTGGGCACTGACCAGCTTCGAGAACGCCTCGACGTCGCCGCGGGAGGCGCGTGCGACCAGCGTCCGCTCTTGGGTGCTCATCGTATTTCCTCTCTCGAGGCCTTCCGTACGCAGCGAAGACAGCCGGGATACAAAACCGGAGTCTCGCACGGCTCTTGCTGGTCTATAGGATCGAGCATCGCTGTCAGCAGCAAGAAACGCTCACGACGGGTCTCCATTGCCCTCCACGGCCTTAAGTACCTCACGCAGCAGCCCGCCGGCGAGTTCCTCGCCGCCAGGATTCACAATCCAGTTGATCCCGCTTCCTCCCGGTATCGTTGCGCTCCTCACCCTCGCGCAGATTATATAGGTCTCGAGCTTCGCATCCTCGCCGTAGTGGCGGGTGAGATGGTCCAGCAGCGTGCTCACCGAGCCGTTGAATAAGGACAGGTCCAGAGCCATTCATACCCCCGTTTCCCTTTACCGGCCATCCTGGTCCTAATACTACCTTGATAACCACCGGCAATGCTACCAAGAACACGAGGCGTTGCTGGCGGAAGAAGGACACGCCCGCCGCCGCTACAATGCAACTCTGTATAGAGTGGAGGAGGGGGGCGGACGTGGAGACGAGCGTAAAGACGGTAAGGGTGCACACCGAGCGCACCTTCGCGATCGCCCGCAGCTCGGCAGACACCTTCGAGCGTGTAATCTTCGAGATGTCGGAAGATGGCGTCACAGGCAGGGGCGAGGCGGCACCCACAAGCTACTACGGCCAGGACGCACAGGGGGTGGCGGCAGCTTTAGAGGGCGTCGAGGCCGGGGACCCCTGGGACATCGAGGGCGCCCTCGCGCGCAACTACGCGATGCCCCCGTCCGCGCTGACGGCCCTCGACAACGCTATGCACGACCTCGCGGCCAGGAGGCTCGGCGTGCCGGTCTACCGTTTGCTCGGGCTCGCCAGGCCCGTACCAGTCTCTGCATACACCCTGGGCATAGCCGACAGGGAGACGACCGTCGCCCATGCCAAGAGGTTGCTGGCGCACCGGATCCTGAAGGTAAAGATCGGAGGATGGAAGGACGTCGAGACGCTCAGGGCCGTGAAGGCGTCATCGGAGGCGGATCTCTGGGTTGACGCCAACGAGGCCTTCTCCCCTGAGGAAGCCGTGGAGGTCGTGACGCAGCTGAAGGAGATAGGTGTCGGCATGATCGAACAACCCGTCCCTGTCTCCGCCGGTACAGAAGCCCTGCGCGGGGCAAAGGACGCGGCTTTCCCGATACCGGTGATCGCGGACGAGAGTGCCATCACGGCCAGGGACGTGCCAGGCCTCGCGGGGTGTGTCAGCGGGGTCAACGTCAAGCTCGCCAAGTGTGGTGGGATCAGGCGCGCGCTGGAGATGATCCACACCACCCGCGCCCACGGGATGCTCGTCATGCTCGGCTGCATGGTGGAGACCTCGCTCGGCATCTCGGCGGCGGCCCAGATCTCCGGGCTCGTCGACTTCGTCGACCTCGATGGCGCGATGCTCCTCGCCGACGATCCCTACGCGGGACCGGTCTATGACAACGGCCGCATACTCCTTCCCGAGGAGCCTGGCCTCGGGGTGGAGCCGCAATGATTCGTGGCGCGGCTCCGGAGCGGCGCTACGCTATCCTTGCCGAGGGCCGGTTCGCCGATCGCTCCGCCAAGACGGCGCACGGCCTGATCCGCTACGGTAAGGACGAGGTTGTCTGTGTCCTGGACTCGACGCTCGCGGGGGAGCGTGTGGCTGGCGTCTTGCCAGACCTGGGGCGTGACGCGCCCATAGTCGGGACGCTCGAAGAGGCGCTGGAGCTCTCGCCGACCTCTGTACTGGTCGGCCTCGCCCCCGCAGGCGGGAGGCTTCCGGAAGAGTGGATGGAGACCCTGTGGGTTGCGGCGGAAGCTGGGCTCGAGATCGTCAGCGGCCTCCACCAGCGGCTCGCGCCCGAGTTTCCCGGCATACCCGTCTGGGACGTGCGCGAGCCGCCTGAGGGCATCCCGCTCTTCTCGGGGGAGGGCTTCGGGGTCGGGCCCAAGGTCGCGCTCACCGTAGGGACGGACAGCGCTATCGGCAAGATGACGGCGACCCTGGAGATCGAGCGCGCCGCCAGGGAGGCCGGACTCTCCCCCGAGTTCGTCCCCACGGGACAGACCGGCGTAATCATCGCGGGGTGGGGCGTCTGCGTCGACGCCGTGGTCTCGGATTTCGTCGCGGGTGCCTCCGAACAGCTCGTGCTGGAGGCTGCCAGGAGCTCGCCCGACCTCATCCTCGTCGAGGGCCAGGGCTCCCTCGGGCATCCGGCGTACTCGGGGGTGACGCTCGGTCTCATGCACGGCTCTTGCCCAGACTGCCTGATCCTGTGCGCCGGCGACCCTCACGAGGAGGTCTTCAGGGACGTCCCCCGCCCTTCCCCAGCCCGCGTGGCCCGCCTGTACGAGGAGGTCGCAACCCTCATCAAGCCCGCGCCCGTCGTCGCCGTTAGCCTCAACACCGCAGGATTGGACGAGGAAAGAGCACGAGAACTCATAGCCGCCGTAGCCGACGAGACAGGGCTTCCCGCCGCCGACCCCTTCAGAGGTTCCGCCGCACCCATCCTCGAGGCAGTGCTCGAAGCTTCGAAGACCAGGGCGATCGGCCTCTAAAGCGATGCGCAGAGGGTCAAATGTCTCTGCGCATCGCGCATCAGTCCATAGGCCATCAGCGACGACGAGAAGCCCACAAGCTGAAGTGCTGGCTTATGTTAATATCTCGGCGTGGCACGATGCTTGACGCTCAACGCGAGCTATGAGCCCGTGGCCCTGGTGACGGTCAAGAGGGCGATAGTCCTCGTCGTCTCCGAAAAGGCCGAGATCGTCGAGGCGAACTTGGACCGCCGGTTCCGCTCCGAGAGGGCCGAGTATCCTTACCCGCTCGTGATACGTCTGGTCAAGTACGTGGAGATACCCCGCCGCCTGCGCAAGCACGTGACGAACGCCATCCTCTTCGCCCGCGATAACTACCGTTGCCAGTACTGCTCGAGACACAGAAACGACCTCGGGCGCCGCGACCGGCTGACCCGCGACCACGTCAAGCCTATCTCGCGCGGTGGCGCGAACACCTGGGACAACGTGGTGACGGCGTGCACCAAGTGCAACGCGAGGAAGGGCAACCGCCTGCCGATGGAATGCGGCATGTATCCCAAGAGCACACCGAAAGAGCCGCGCTACGTAGTTATGGTGTGGTACGCGCGCGACCTCAACGAGGTCCAGCGTCGGTACGTAGATCAGTTCTACGGAGGAAGCCTTGCGGCTTCCTAGGTAACAGGTGTCGGGCATTGCCGGTGTAGCTCTGCAGCGCTAACGCAACGTCGCGGGAAGGATGCGTGTCGATTGTTCGGGCTAGGCGGAATCAAGCGACGACCTGGAGCCTGAGACCTGATGTCCATGAGATATAATTCCCTCCGTCATCCGAGTACATAGACAGGACATCTTTGGACCACAACGATTTTGCGGAGAGGGTAGAACGCATAGTCGGGAACGTCGAGCTTGCTGTTTCTGGCAAACGCGATGGTGTCTTCCTGGCCGTGGTGGCCATGCTTGCAGGTGGACACGTCCTTATAGAGGACGTCCCCGGTGTTGGCAAGACGCTTCTGGCCAAGTCGCTCGCCCGTTCGCTAAGGGCCGAGTTTCGCAGGATACAGTTCACCCCTGACCTCCTGCCGGCAGATGTTACAGGCCTCAACGTCTACAACCAGGGCGAGGGGGACTTCGAGTTCTGGGCAGGACCCGTCTTCGCCAACGTGGTGCTCGCGGACGAGATCAACCGCGCAAGCCCCAAGACCCAGAGCGCGCTGCTGGAGGCGATGGAGGAGGGCTCGGTCACGGTGGACGGGGTGACTCGTCACCTCTCGCAGCCCTTCTGCGTGGTCGCCACCCAGAACCCCGTCGAGCACGAAGGCACTTACCCGCTGCCGCACGCCGAGCTGGACCGGTTCATGATCAAGATGCAGGTCGGCTACCCCGATGAGGACGCCGAGACCGAGATGCTCAAGCTTTCCCAGGACCCCGTCGCCGATCTCTCTCCCGTAGTCGGGGTTGAGGAGTTCCTCCAGATGCGCCAGCTGGTAGAGGAGATCTACACCAGCGAAGCCGTACTCAGGTACGTCGTCTCCGTGACTTCTGCGACCCGGGTGCACGAGGACGTCTACCTCGGCGCCTCCCCACGCGCCAGCAGGATGCTGCTGGCCGCCTCGAGGGCGCGGGCGGCGGCGAACGGACGCTCGTACTGCGCGCCCGACGACGTCAAGGCGATGGCCTCCAACGTGCTCTCGCACAGGATCATACCCTCGACCACCAGCTCCGAGGACGGCCTTGGGCCCGACGACACCACCCGTGAGATCGTGCAGGACATCCTGCGCTCCGTCCCAGTGACCGAGGCGGTGTAAGGGCCCTTGCCTGGGAGGGGCGCCTCGCGGCTCTCCGTCAGACCGACGGCCCGCGGCTGGCAGGCGCTCTTTGCCGGGGTCGTCACGCTGATCGTGGCGCGTCTGATCGGCACTACCCAGTTCCACCAGCTTGCTTACGCGCTTCTGGCCCTGCCGCTCGCATCCCTCGTCCTCGGGGTGGTGGGTTCCAGAGGCCTCCGATACTCGCGCACCATTCCTCCTGGCGTCCGTATCACGGCCGGTAGCCCCGCGAAGCTGCGGCTCCTGCTAGAGCGCTCGCGGTTCGGCGCGCCGAAGGCGAGCGTGGTTGACCGTCTCCCCGGACCGCGCAGCTTCGATTTTTCCGCGACTAGGGAGAGGAGCAGGATCGAGGTCCCCCTAACCTTCGCGCGCAGGGGCGTCTACACGCTTGGCCCCGCAGAGGTCAGGGTGGAAGATCCCTTCGGGTTGCTCCGGTTCGCCAGAAGGGACTGGGAGACGACCGAGGTGGTCGTCTACCCGCAGGTCTACGAGCTTTGGGGCTTTCCCTTGCGGGGCGGGAACGTGGAGGCAGGCACCACAGGGTCCCGCGGCCGGCGGGGCGATGAGTTCGCGAACCTCAGGGAGTACCGCAGGGGCGACGACAGGCGTCACATCCACTGGAAGAGTCTGGCACGCACAGGGGAGCTTTTCGTCAAGGAGTTCTCCCTGCAGGCCCCGAGGCGCCACACCGTGGCCCTGGATCTTCGCAGGGAGGGGCTGAGGACCCAGGAGAACGAGATCGAGGACGCCGTCTCCGTGGCGGCCTCGGTGCTCACGCATCTTGCCGGAGAGGGTCTGCCTTTCAGGCTGCTCGACACGGGCAGTAGTGGCGCAGACAAGGGTTTTGGATCCGACGAAGATTCCTACTGGGAGGCGATGAGGCACCTCGCGACGGCGCGAGCCGATGGGGTCCATCACCTTGGGGAGACTGTGCTCGGGGAGCGGGGGGGACTCGGGGAAGGCGTAGTCCTCGTCTCGCGCACCCGCGACGACGAGTTGCCGCATTGCGTCCGCAAGCTCAGAGAGCTTGGCCTCTCGGTGATCGTGGTCGCCCTCGCGACCCACACCTACAGGACGCCCCCTGTGCCGGGGAGCGCCGCACAGGGCCGCGAGGCGGAGTTCCTCAGGAGCGTAGGCACGCTGGAAGCCGCGGGGGCCACGGTGCGCGTCGTTAGCCACCCAGCGGGGGTGGCAGGACTCTCGGGTGCCAGGGGGGTCGAGGCAGTGCGGTGAGGGGATTAGGGACGAGATTGTGGCTCTACGGCGCGGCACTCGCGACGGGCAGCGCCTTCAGTATCCTTTTCACGGGCGAGACTTACGACGGTGCCGATGGAGGTTTCGGCGCGCTCTCTGTAGTCACGGTCATAGCCGGACACAAGGCCTTGCTGCCCCTGCTCCTCGCCGCGGCCGTGGCGGCGCTGGTCGGCTCGGCGGGCAGGTGGCGGTTCGTGCTTCTCCTCCCTGCCATAGCCGCGTATACGCTGGTCGCGGTGTACGGTACCGATCTCTTCTCGGTCTCGGGCTGGCG
This sequence comes from Rubrobacter sp., assembly GCA_035697505.1. Classification (GTDB taxonomy): domain Bacteria; phylum Actinomycetota; class Rubrobacteria; order Rubrobacterales; family Rubrobacteraceae; genus Rubrobacter_D. Next base: position 1,765 of record DASSCV010000267.1, on the reverse strand, counting down.
GGGCTTCGTCAGGGTCATATGGGATGATATCTACGGCGCGGCGAACACCATGTACGTCCAGCCCATACCCTACGATCTCGCTCCAGGGCTCTTCGTCGTGCTCGTGCCCCTGGTAATGATCCTGGTGGCCTTCGCAACCTCGGCCACCCTCTACGAGGAGAGCCCCGTCATCTCCGTGGCCGTTCTGGGGCTTACCATAGGCGTTCTCTCGACCATCAGCTTCGAGGATGGGGCGGGACCCTTCTTCGCCGCTTTCCTGGTCTGCGCCGTGGGACTCTTTCTCTCCGCGGGCGGGGCTGGACCCGATGGACCTGGCCGCCCCGCGGTCTTGGGTGGGGCTATCGTGATCGCGCTGGTGCTCCTCTTGCCCAGGATGCCCTTCTCCGACGAGACGGTCAGCACCGGATGGATAGATTGGACGCGCATAGGGACTGGCGGCACCTCCAGGCTCGGCGTACAGGCCGATGTCGGAGATTACCTCACGGCCGGGAGGGAGGCCGAGCTCCTGCGGATCCGAAGCTCCGAACCGCTCCTGTGGCGCGGCGGGACCATGGATTACTTCGACGGCGTCCGGTGGTCGGACACCACACAGGCGGGGACCGACGACGGGGAGGAGATTGCCCCCGACGTCGAGACCCGGCCCGTGCTGCAGAGGGTGCAGGTCCTAAATGCCCAGACGGATCTCATCTTCGGGGGGTACAAGATAGTGCGTACCTCGGAGTATCTAGCGACCCCGAACTCCGACGGCTCGTGGTCGGTGGACGAGCCCTTCGAAGAGGGCGACCCTTACGAAGTGCTCTCGGAGATCCCGCAGCCAACTGGGGCGCAGCTCAGAGGCGCGGGCAGTGATTACCCGTCGACTGTGGAGGAGAAGTTCCTCCAGCTACCCGAAGACACGCCGCCCGTCGTCAGCGAGACGGCGAAGAAGATCCAACGCCGATACGAACCCGCAACGCCGTACGATAGGGCGCGCGCGATAGAGCAGTACCTGATCTACGACGGTGGCTTTACTTATAACCTCGACGTGAGCTACCGCAGGGCTGACAAGGCGGTTGAGGAGTTCCTGGGTGAAGGCAAGGAGGGCTTCTGTACCCAGTTCTCGACCTCTATGGCGCTCCTCCTGCGCGACATGAACGTGCCCTCGCGCGTCGTCTACGGAGCCACCTCGGGTGAAGAGGTTAGCGAGGGAGAGTACCTGGTGAGAGGTAGCAACATGCACACCTGGGTAGAGGCCTACTTCCCCGGGGTCGGCTGGTATCCTTTCAACCCGACGCCAGGCTTCTCCATGCCCGAGGCAATGGAGGCCAACGCCAGGCGGCCTGAGCTCCCGCTAGCCAGCGGGATCCAGGCCGCCGAGAACAGCCCGAACAGGCGCCAGCTCGCGCGAAACAGGGCGCAGCAGTCCAGAGAGCAGAACCAGGACCTTGCCAATCAGGATTCCTCCACAGGCCGCTCCGGGGAGAAAGGTATTCCTGCGTGGCCTCTGTTCGTGCTCGCGCCCTCTCTGCTCGTAGCCTCCGTGCCAGTCTCCAAGAGGGCGCTTCTCGCCCGCGGCAGGCCTGAGGACCTCTACAGGGACCTCACAGGCAGGCTGCGCGACGTGCTGCCGCCGAACAGAAGCATCGTGGCCGACTCGCCCGCGCTGACCCCCACCGAGCGGGTACTGCTCCTCGCCGGTGCCGCCGGCGTAGAGGAGGCCCCGATGCGCCGGTTCGCCCTGGCCTACTCGGACCACCTCTATTCCGCGGGCAGTGAGAGTGACCAC
>DASSCV010000266.1:0-3318 GCA_035697505.1 Rubrobacter sp. | reverse complement strand
GATTGATGCTAGGCTGTAGATAGCGGCTGGATTAGTAGAAAATGACGCCGCATGTTAGGACTATTCGGGCCAAAAAGCGACATAATCGAGCTCTACAGAGCGGCTATTCTCTACCTGGACCCCCTCAAGGAGAGCGTTTCTCCGGAGTCTCGAGTAATTAACGAAGTAGTATTAGGTACCAGCCATTTTAGGTTAGCGGAAGGGAGAGGAGGGCCTGAGATCCTGATGAGGTCAGAAGAAGCGCAGATCGGCAAGCGGGTGAGGGTCAGCACAAACTATCGCAAGACGAACTTGCGGGCTCAGGAGGGGACTATCGCCAAGAGATGGGGAAACCCTGCCTACAGCGCCCTCGATGTCTTGCTCGACGACGGCGATTGGCAGCTGTTCTGGCACCACGAGTTGGAAGAGGTCGATGATGAAGATAGAGGTGCACGACGTCAAAACGGGGCCACTGCGGGACCCTAGACACAAGCTCCGTCCCCAGCACGGGCCATACCTGGTCGATGCCAAGAGACAGCGCAAAGAGGAGACAAGGTGCCAAGCGTAAGCTTCAAGCGAGTTAGGGCGGAGGTGACCGACGTCTGGTCCGGAGAACCAACCGACGACGCAGCGTTGGTCCAGAAGGCCGCAGAGCACGCCCGCTCTCCGGGCTTCCCGCCTTACCCTCCCGTGCAGGAAGTGCACCCGGAGCTGGAGATATGGGATCTCTACCTGCCTGCAGACCTCATGCAGAAACTCGACAGGCTGAGTGAACACGGGTTCGAATTTGAAGAGGCGGATCGGTACTTTCGCGTCCGCTTCCTTGGCCGAGATAAGGAACCACGCGAAGAATCGGAGGGCTCTGGCGCGTAGGCTCGCCGAACGATCGTGCCGATGCCCCGCCGATCAGGCGTCTTCGAGATCGTCCGGGTACTGATCTAGCTCCGAGAGCATACTTGATAGGGTAGTCCCTAGCGCCCTGGCTATACGGTCTGCGGTCTGGATGGTGACGTTCCTCTCCCCCCGCTCGATGGAGCTGACGTAGGTCTGGTGCAGCCCCACCCGGAAGGAGAACTCCTCCTGGGAGTAACCCTTCTCCACCCGCAGCCTTCGCACCAGACCGCCGAACCTCTCGGACAATGCCTCGTCGCCCATGGGGGCGAGCGTAGGGAGGGCTGGGCGAGAAGTTTATAGACTAAACATAGTAAAAGGAGGCATAATTAGGGGGATCGTCGAGTATTCGAGAGGGGACGGGGATGTCCGAGCGAAAGTACTGCGCTAGGTGCGGGGCACAGGTTAGGCCAGGCAACGCCTTTTGCGTCTCGTGCGGGGCGCCCGCGACCCCGAGGGCTGAAGAATCCGGTCCGACGCAGTATGGGCCCGTTGGCTCCGCAGGGCCACCGAGTCCCTTCGACAAGCTGCTCACTCAGCTCCAGCAGGCCGTGGGCCGCTTTAGGGAAGTCTTCTCGGGCCGGGTTCTCGGACGCATCGGGGGCACGAGCGTTGGCGAGCTTTCCTGATGGGTGCCGCGCGACGATTCGGGGCGACGCCGCTGACCCTGTGGGTCGCGGCGGGGGCTGTGTTAGTGCTCTTGATCTTGTTGGGCCCAGCGACGCGATGGGTGCCGGTCGTCGTGCTCTTGGTGAGTATTGTGGCCGTCGGCATCCGGGCACAACAGCGTAGATCTATCGAAGGATGGGGCATCGTCCTCATCGTCTCGTTTACGGCCATCATGCTCGGTGGCCTTCTTCTCTCGCTGGTTCCTGGCGACGGGGGGTCACGTCCCACGGAGCAGGTCGCTGTGGACGACGTTTATACGCCGATACTGCAAGACGCCGTGTTCACCCCCGGCTTTGCCGGGGAGGAATGCGCCGCCGTCGTAGATTGCCACCTGATCAAGAGGATCACCGTCTACGGCGACTATGCCGAGGTCATCCTGTTCGACGTGAAGCGTCCCACGATGTTCGAAGGGGCTGAAAACGACCTGATATGCAGCGATGTCGCGGATGTCGCCGCTCAGGAAGGGGTGCCTATAAACAGAGTAGTCGTGAAGAGCCGGGTCGTGAGGAGGGCAGCCCCGGACTACGGAGTGAAAAGGAAGTGCGGGGTAGGACAGAGCGGAAATGCCCTTCGATCCGGCGAGTACGCTGCCTATCACGCCCCCCAGGCCCCTACGTTTACGAGGTGACCGAGCCGTGAGGGGCTTAAAGCCGATCTGCGGAGCAGGTTCACAAGGCGTGAGTGGTTCCTCAAGAACCAGTGGTTCGCCGACAACGGCTCTGTGGTCTACTACGTAGAGTCGGCGGAATGTTGGGCACCAGCAGCGGGGTCGTCGTGGAGGTCACCTTGAGGCTCACCTACGAGGACGGCTCGTCCTCTCCCCGCAAGACCTACTTCGTGTTGGAGGATGGAGAGTGGAAGCACGCCTTCGGCCAAGAGGAGTACAACCTCTTCATGCCAGGGGCCTCCTACCAGGAGTTCGTCGCCGCCCAGTAGACCGTTCGTCGGTCGAACCGACGAACGGTCAGGTGGCGGCGTGCACGTTCTTGCTGCGGGCATCCTCTTGTACCCGATTCATTCCGCCGCACCCAACGGAGAGGGTTGCGGCGGAATGAATCGGGGGACTATCAGTGTACGCGCGAGGAGTTGTTTGAAGGACCCCTTGACCATGCAGCATACCTTCTCGTAAATTGCATGCTTCCCGCCGCTTGAAGGGCAGTTAGGGTGACTTTAAATGATGCCGAGATTCAGCACACCGCGGAGAAAGCGGTGAGTCTGTGAAAGGCGGTCCACGACACCACAATGGAGTGCTCCTCGTGCTAGGCTGGCGCATGCACCTCAATCGCCCAACCAGGTAGGGAGGATCCTATGGAGTATCGTCGCCTCGGACGCTCGGGTTTGTTCGTCTCCGCTTTGACCCTCGGTACGATGACGTTTGGCGGCCAGGGAGGATTCAGCAAGGTCGGCGCCACGGACGTCGCCGGGGCGAAAAGGCAGGTGGACATGTGCCTGGACGCGGGGATCAACCTCTTCGACACCGCGAACATATACTCAGGAGGCGAGTCCGAGGAGATACTCGGGGAGGCCATCTCCGGCCGCCGGGACGACCTACTCCTCGCGACGAAGGTCCGCATGCCCGTGGCAGACGGCCCCAACGATACCGGTCTCTCGCGACACCACATAATCCGCCAGTGCGAGGCAAGCCTGCGAAGGCTCGGCACCGACTACGTCGACCTCTACCAGGTCCACGAGTGGGACGGCCTCACCCCGCTCGAGGAGACACTGGAAGCGCTGGACGCCCTCGTAAAGAGCGGCAGGGTACGCTACGTAGGATCATCC
>DASSCV010000265.1:0-13626 GCA_035697505.1 Rubrobacter sp. | reverse complement strand
GCCGTCCCGAGGCGCCGATCCGGGTTGACGGCGACGGGGTTGCCGACGGCCTCGAGCATGGGTAGGTCGGAGATGGAGTCCGCGTAAGCGTAGGAGCGAGAGAGGTCGAGGCCTCGGCGCCTGGCGAAGGAGGCCAGCATCCTGGCGCGGGCGTCGCCAGCAACGGGGGCGCCCGTCAGCTCTCCCGTGTAGGCGCCGTTCTCCTGGGCCAGCGTGGAGCAGAGGACATCGTCGGCGAGATCCTTCATCGGCTCGAGGAGGAAGTCAAGCGCGCCGGAGAGCAGGACGACGCGGTGGCCCGCGGCCTTGTGGTCTCTTAGTTGCTGCAACGCCTCGGGAAAGATGCGATCCAGGGTAAAGCCGGCGAAGCTCTCCTGCCCGAGGTACCTGGCGCGGGACGGTTTCCAGCCCGCATAGTTCTTGTAGAACGCGCGGTTGAAGTGGGCGCGGCTGACCTTGTCCAGTCCCCAGTAATAAGGGACCTTGGTAAGGAATCCGGCGAGCCAGAGCGGACGCAAGGCCGCAGGAAGCTCCCTCATCCTGAGCCACGCGAAGTAAGAGACCACGTTGGAGCCCACTATGGTGCCGTCAACGTCGAAGATCGCCGCGACCTCGCCAGGCTTCTCGGCCGTCGTCTTCTTGCGTTTTTTCCGGCTCGGGCGGGTCGTGAGCGCGGGCAGGTGCGCTCCCTGCATCCACGCCCGCCAGTCGATGTCAGCGATGTCGAACGGGAACTCCTCGCGGTCCTCTGGCGGGAGGGCTGCGTAGAGGGCCTCCGTGCGAGAGCTCGCGAAGGTCGAAGTCATGTTCGCATAGGCGCCGTAGATGTGACTGTAGTAAAGGCTCATCCTGGCGCGCTTCTCGGCGCGTGCGATCCTCTGCCGCGCGTCTGAAGCCATATGGCCTTCAGGCATACGCGCGGCGAGAATGCCGGCCACCTTGAGGGCGGCAAGCTCCATCTTGAGCAGTCCTTCGACCCGTCCGCGGCCTGGGAAGGACCACTCTGGCACCTGGATGGGACGCCCGCTCGAGTCGCGCAAGGGGTTCTGGATAAAGTAGTCGCGCACTATGTCGTAGAGGTCGCGGTAGCGGATCGGGTTGCGTTCGCCTGAGGCGACCTGGAAGATCTCGGGCTCTTCGGGGCGGCGGACCCCGGCGGCCAGGATCGCGTTCACCACGTGGTCTACGGGGACGATGTCAACGTAGCTTCTCGGGTTGCCCGGGAACTCGCGCAGGATGCCCTTCGCAAACGCCATGATTATGGGATCGGCCATCCTGGTGCCCTGGATCCAACCAGGGTAGGGCTCCCTGTAGCTGCTCTCTATGATGGCAGGCCTCACTATGACGAGCGGCGTCTCGCCCCGTTCTGCGACCACCATCCGCTCCGCGAGTGACTTGGTGAAGGTGTAGACATCGTTCCAACCCAATTCTCGCGCCCGCCTGGTTCCCCGCTCGACGAGCCGGTCGCGCATCCAGGCGCGCCTCAGCTGGTCGACCCTCCCTGCGACCTCTTCCTCTTCGCCGACCATACCGAGCTCACGCCTCGCCTCCGTCTCGAAGCGCCTCAGCAGCGACCGCTCCCGCGAAGCCTCATCCACCTCGGCCACCACCGCCTCCAAGCCGAGAACTTCCTCTCGCGCGTCGAGGGTCGTCCCGTTCGGCGAGGACGGGCCTGGCGGCGCCTCTGGCGCGTCTTCCTTGCTGGTCCCCGCCACGTAAGCCGTGGAGATGTGTATGAACAGCGGCCTCTTCTCCCAGGAGCGCGCGAGCTTCAGGAGCCCCAGGGTCCCGCGGACGTTCGAGTCGACCGCGGCGTCGAGCGGCGCGTCGAAAATGACCGAAGCTGCGGAGTGGATCACGACGTCCACCTCGCGCGAGAGCGCGGTGAGGTCCTCGTCGCCAAGCCCCAGCGAAGGCGCGTGTACATCGCCCTCCAGAACACGGACCTTCTTCGAGACATGGTCCTCGAAGTCGTCGCCAAGCTTCTCGCGCAGGCCGCGGAAGGCCGTGGCACCGAGCACATCCCTCTCGAACCTATCAGCCGCGCTCTTACCGCGGGAGGCCCTGACGAGGAGGTAGAGGCGCCCGAGGTCGGGGATGGAGCGCAGAACCTTCTCGACCAGCGCAGTCCCGAGGAAGCCGGTCCCCCCCGTAAGCAGTATCTTCTTGTCCTTGTATGCCTCGCTGAGCAACTAGTTGCCCTCCTCTGCCCGCTGGCCTACTTTCCTCTCCGTGCCGTTCAGGAGGGCCCGCGCGTTCTCCCTGTGCCTCCACAGGACGAGCGCCCCCCCAATTATGGTGTAGAGCACGTAAGGAAGCGGCTGGCCCGAGAGCCAGAACACCACGGGGCTTATGACCATGACGGCTATGGCGCCGAGCGAAGTGTAGCGGCTAAGGAGCACGACCGCCCACCAGAAGGCGAAGAGGCAGAGCCCGATCAGTGGCGCGAGCCCTATGGTCGTTCCTGCGCCCGTGGCGACGGCCTTCCCGCCCTTGAAGCGCAGGAAGACGGGCCAGCAGTGCCCGATCACCGCCGCGAAAGCGACGGCGGCGATGAGCCACTCGTTCTGCACGGAGAGCCTGGCGACCACCACAGGAACGAGACCCTTGAGCATGTCGCCAGCGAGCGTGAGAACGGCGGCCCACTTCCCAGCGGCCCGCAGCACGTTCGCCGTACCTATGTTCCCGCTGCCTACCTTCCGGACATCCACGCCGAGGGCCCGACCGACCAGGTACCCGGTCGGCACGGAGCCGAGAATATAACCGAACAGTACGAGAAGAATCCCCAACATGGCGGAGAAAGTATAGCTGAACGATGGCCCTACGGTCTCGCCGCTACAGCCACATCTTGCGGGAGCGGGCGACCTCGAGCGCCCGCTCCATCGCCCGCGCCTTGTTACGGGTCTCCTCGTACTCGAGCGATGGTACCGAGTCGGCGACGACGCCGCCTCCTGCCTGGAAGTAGGCGATACCGTCTTTGAGGAGCGCTGTGCGGAGCGTAATGCAGGTGTCGAGGCGGCCGTCGACGCCATAGTAGCCTGTGGCGCCCGCGTAAGGACCGCGGCGGGTGCTCTCGAGTTCGTCGATGATCTCCATGGCCCTCACCTTCGGCGCACCGGAGACGGTCCCTGCGGGGAAGGCCGCCGCGAGCGCGTCGAGGGCCGTCAGGTCCTCGCGGAGATCCCCCTCGATGGTCGAGACGATGTGCATGACGTGCGAGTAGCGCTCTATCTCCATGAAGCTCTCCAGCCCGACCGAGCCGATCTCGCTTACGCGCCCGAGGTCGTTGCGCCCGAGGTCGACGAGCATGACGTGCTCGGCCCGCTCTTTCTCGTCGGCGAGCAGCTCTTCGGCCAGGGCGGCGTCTTCCTCCGGCGTGCCGCCACGTCCGCGGGTTCCCGCGACGGGCCGGGTCATCACCCGTCTTCCCTCGACCCGCACCAGGGGCTCGGGGGATGCGCCGACGATAGAGAGGCCGCCGAGCTTGAGGTAGGTCATATAGGGGGATGGGTTTACCGTGCGCAGGCCGCGGTAGAGGAGGAGAGGGTCAAGGTCCCCTATCTCCGCCGCGAACCTCTGGGAAGGGACGATCTGGAAAGCGTCTCCCGCCCTGATGTACTCTTTCGCCGCCTCTACGGCCTCCTCGTAGCCCTCTCTGGTGAAGTTCGAGGAGATCTCGACCCCGGTGCCGAACGCGGGCGTCCTGCGCACCAGCGGGGCGGAGAGGCGCTCCGCGATCCTTCGTATGTCGTCGGCCGCCCGCCTGTAGGCGGCCGAGAAGCCCTCGCCCTCCACATCGCGCAGGCCCGCTGCGTCGACCAGCGAGACGACGAGCACCTTGTGCCTGAGGTGGTCGAAGACGATCAGGGTGTCAGTAACCGCGAAGCAGGCCTCGGGGACGTCGAGGTCGTCTTCTGGGGCTTCGGGAAGGCGTTCGAGATAACGCACGGCGTCGTAGGAGAAGTACCCTACGGCGCCCCCCACGAACGCCGGTAGATTGGGAAGCGGGGCCACGCTCTTCTTACCGACGATCTGGGCCAGGCCCCTGAAAGGGTCCCCTGCTGGAACCTCCCGCACACCGTCCGCGTCGACGATCGTGTAGAGACCGTCTCTGTAGGAGAGCGTGCGTTTGGGATCGAAGCCGAGGAAGGAGTAGCGGCCGAACCTCTCGGCCGACTCTGCGCTCTCCAGCAGGAATACCGAGTCCTCCTCCGCGAACCTGAGGACCGCCGAGATGGGCGTCTCGAGGTCCCCAATAAACTCGGCGTATAGCGGCACCACATCGTAGGAACGGGCGAGTCTGCGGGCCTCCTCAAGCGAAGGTACCAGGTTGAGGTTAGCCGTGGCGGTCATGCAGTACCTTCGCCACGTCCTCTATCCTCACGCCCCGCTCCTCGAGCAGCACCAGCAGATGGTAGAGTAGGTCGGCCGCCTCTTCGCTCAGCCTTTCGTCGGAGAGCGCTGCCACAACGACTTCCACCGCCTCCTCCCCCACCTTCTGGGCCAGCCGCTCCTTTCCGCCCTGGATCAGGGAGGCCGTATACGAGCCCTCGGGCATCTCGATGTGGCGCTGCGCTATCGTCCCCGCCAGCCGCTCGACCATCGTCCCGAAAGGGACCTCCCTGTCGCCTGCGGGCGCAACCCCGACCCGTTCCCCTGCCAGGATGGTGAAGAAGCAGCTCTTATGGCCTGTATGGCAGGCTGGCCCACGCGGCTCTACACTGTAGAGGAGTGCGTCTCCGTCGCAGTCCAGCTTGACCTCGACGACCCTCTGCGTGTTGCCACTCGTCGCGCCCTTGCGCCAGAGTTCGGAGCGCGAGCGGGAGTAGTAATGGGCCTCGCCGCTGGAGAGCGTCTTCTCCACGGCCTCGCGGTTGGCGTAGGCCAGCGTAAGCACGTCGCCCGTCGCCACATCCTGGGCGACGACGGGCACCAGACCGTTCTCGTCGAACATCACTCTGTCTGTCGCTGAGGTCATTCCCTCTATCTCATCTCTCGGTTGTACTTGGTTCCACGAGCCGGACAGGGATGCCGGCCTGCATCATGTGCTCCTTGACCTCGGCTATGCTGTACTCGCCGAAGTGGAAGATGCTCGCGGCGAGCACCGCCCCCGCTCCGGCGTTTACGGCTGCGATCATATGCTCCGGGCTTCCCGCCCCGCCGGACGCGACTATGGGGAGGGTAGTCTTCTCGGCGACGGCGGAGATCAGATCGAGGTCGTAGCCGGTCTCGGTTCCGTCTGCGTCCATGCTGTTGAGCACGAACTCACCAGCCCCCCGCCTCTCTCCCTCGATGAGCCATCCGACCGCGTCCATCCCCGTGTTGACCCGTCCGCCGTTCAGGTAGACCTCCCATCCAGGCGAGGGGGGGCGCCGTTTCACGTCGACGCTCAACACGACGCACTGGCTCCCGAAGCGTTCCGCTCCTTCGGTGATGAGATCCGGGTTCCCCACGGCGGCGCTGTTTATGGAGACCTTGTCGGCCCCCGCGCGCAGCATGGCTCGCATGTCGCCGGCCGTCCTTACGCCGCCGCCGATGGTGTATGGTACGAATACCTCCTCTGCAGCAGCGCGGGCGAGCGCGGCGGCCGTGTTCCTCTGTTCGTGGGAGGCTGTGATGTCGTAGAAGACGATCTCATCTGCCCCCTCCCTGTCGTAGAGGGCCGCGAGCTCCACAGGGTCTCCGGCGTCCCTCAGGTTGATAAAGTTCGTCCCTTTTACCACCCGCCCGGCGTCCACGTCGAGGCAGGGTATGATGCGGACCTTGAGGCTCACCGGGGCCCCTTTTCCCGCCTGCGCCCAGGACGAGCCTGGCGCTCCCCGAAGCGGGCGCGTACGTGGCGGTGCGTCGATGGCAGGGCCACGTTCGACGAGACGACGTTCACCGTTTTTCCGGCCTTTTCCTGGTAGCTCATTACAGGGTATTGTACGGGGCTACGCGTAGGGCACACCGGCGTTGCCGCATTCTTCGGCCAGGCGCTCGCGCAGGGCGTTCCTCGCTGGTAGTAGGACGGAGCCCTCGTCCCCCGCGCCAACTACGATCGAGCCGTCCCTTCCCCTCCAGTGACGGTGGACTGTGTAGGCGGCGAGCGTTCCCTCCACCAGGCCGACCGTCCTATCGAGCTGTGCGTGGGACATCGAAGCGGAGACGTCGAGCTTGGAGACGTCCACGTTCTCGGACGCGGAGATGTCAGCGGAGAGGTTGCCCGTCCTTAGCCTGAGGCCCGGCGTGTCCCAGAGGACCTCGATAGCACCCTTGAGCGCCGCCGCCCTGCTCTCCTTGTTGCCTTTACGGAACTTGGGGTCATCCATCGCCCGGAGCCGCTTTGCGAGGTCGCCGTTGTCAGCAACACCCGAGCGCTCCAGGGAGAGCACCTTCAGCGTCGCCGCGGAATCTACCTCCACGACCACGCTCTGTCCCCTCTCCCGTGGGAAAGGGTAGTCCGTGTACTCCACGCCGGCCTTCTCCAGCTCGGAGAGCAACTCCTCTGCGTAAGGCTCGCCGCCGAACATCCTGCGGCTCGCCGAGTAGGCAGGGAGGGCCACCTTCGAGAGGATGCGTTCGATCCTTCGCGTCCCCCTCTCGTTAGGGACCGCGAGCGGCGCGTCGACGCCGACGACGGTCCCCCGCCGCTCCGAGCCGTAGCCCTGGACCGTCTCCGCTATCTCCTCCGCGTCCGCCACGAACGAGTTGGCTATGATGCTCCCCCGCTCGTCCAGCACGACCAGGCAGGAGGCCTTCTCCCGCGCCTCGCCAGGCCTCCACGCCAGCGCGCAGCCGACAAATCTCAAGTTCCCTCCTTACCCGCGTCGTGTACGGCACGAGAGATCTCCTCGCAGACCTCCCGGCATACCGTCTCGTCCGTATGCTCGACCATTACCCGCACGACCGGCTCAGTCCCGCTCGGTCTCAAAAGGACGCGTCCTTGTTCGCCGAGAGTGTTCTCAGCCTCGGAGACAGCCAGCCGCACGGCCTCCGAGGCCGCGACGGCCTTCGCGGCCCCAGGCTCCTCGACCTTCACGTTGATGAGCGTCTGCGGATAGACCTCCATCGCCGCGGCCAGCTCGGAGAGCGGCCTGCCGCTGCGGACCATCACGTCGAGGAGCGCGAGGGCCGTAACGATGCCGTCTCCTGTCGTGGTGTGCCCGGCGAGGATCACATGTCCTGATTGCTCCCCGCCAAGTGAAGCACCGAGCCTGTCCATGGCCTCGGCGACGTGCCTGTCACCCACGTCAGTGACCTCGTAGGCTATCTCCATAGCCTCCATGGCCTTGAATAAGCCCAGGTTGCTCATAACCGTGACCACGACCTCGCCGGTGAGGACTCCACGTTTCTGTTTGTCGCGGGCGAGGACGGCGATGATCCTATCCCCGTCGACGACGTTCCCCTGCTCATCGACCGCAAGCACCCTATCCGCGTCCCCGTCGAAGGCGAAAGCCACGTCGTGCCCTGAGGCGTCGAGGTCCTCGATGTGCGTCGAGCCGCATCCCTCGTTTATGTTCGTACCCGTGGGATCGGCTCCGGTCAGGGTGAGATCCACCCCGATCTCTTGGAACACCAGCGGCGCCACCTCGTAGGCCGCCCCGTTGGCGCAGTCCAGTAGTACCTTGACACCCTCAGCCGGCGGACTCAACTGCCGGAGCACCCACTCCGCGTACATACGTGTGGCGTCGGCGAGCACCCCGACTCCTCCGACCCCGCTTCCGGTCGGACGCCTAATTTCTCGGCCCAGCAGGTCCTCTATCTCACGCTCTTTCTCAGGGGAGAGCTTGCGACCTTCTCCCGAGAAGAACTTGATGCCGTTGTCAGGGTAGGGGTTGTGCGAAGCGCTTACGACGCCCGCGGCCGTGGCCTCGAGAGACGGCGCGAGGGCCGCAACGCCTGGCGTGGGCAGGACACCCAGATCTACGACGTCGGCGCCACCGCTCGCAGCGCCGGCACACAGGGCGCTGGCGAGCATCTCTCCAGAGAGACGCGTGTCGCGTCCGACGAGGATCTTGGCCCCAAAGACACGGGATGCGGCGAGGCCGAGGCGCAGTGCGTCTTCGGGCAGCAGGCCCTTGTTGGCAACCCCGCGCACCCCGTCGGTGCCGAACGATATGGGCTCTCTGTTCAGTCGGCCTCCCTTACCATGCCAGGGTAGATCTTGAAACCCTGGCGCCGCTTGTGCAAGAAAGACGTGTAGAACGCTTCGGCCCCGAAGGGCGCGTACTCGATGTGCTCGTCCGGACTCAAACCCGTTCCTTCTCCCCGTCTTTACGTAGAAAGGGCTCCTTCCGCCGCGCGAAAGGAGCCCGACATGAAGATCCGCTCTAGCAGGTTACCGCTTGGAGAACTGCGGGCGCTTGCGGGCCTTCTTGAGGCCGTACTTCTTGCGCTCGACGGCCCTGGAATCACGGGTGAGCATCCCTGCTGCCTTAAGCTCGCTTCGGGCCTCCTGCGATTCTTCGGCGAGGGCCCGTGCTATACCGTGGCGAAGGGCCTCTGCCTGCCCGGTGGGACCGCCGCCTTCGATCTTGGCGACGACCTCGTAGCGGCCGGCCGAACCGAGGAGCTCGAGCGGCGAGCGCACCGCCGTGCGGTAGGCCGGACGCGGGAAGTACTCCTCCACGTCCCGGCCATTCACGATGATCTTACCGTCGCCAGGGAGTATCCTTACCCGTGCAACGGCGGTCTTGCGCCTTCCCGTCCCGCTATATAGTGCCTCTGCCATTTACTTCACCTCGAGCGTCTGCGGGTCCTGGGCGGCGTGTGGATGCTCGGGACCCGCGTAGATCTTCAACTTCTTGAACTGCTTTCTGGCGAGGCGGGTCTTCGGCATCATCCCGTAGACGGCCTTGCGCAGGACCTCGGTCGGCTTGCGCCCGAGCATCTGCTCGTAGCTGGTCTCCTTCATGCCGCCGGGATAACCCGAGTGCCGCCTGTAGACCCTCTGCTCGGCCTTCCTGCCCGTGACGGCAACCCTGTCAGCGTTCACAACGACAACGAAGTCGCCTACATCGACGTGCGGCGTGTACTGCGGCTTGTTCTTGCCGCGCAGAACGCGTACGATCTCGGTCGCCAGACGCCCGAGGTGCTTTCCCTCCGCGTCAACGACATACCACTTACGCTCGACCTCCAGGGGCCGCGCCATGTAACTCTTCATCATCCTCCGGAGTTTGTGCGAACTTCAAAGGCCTTCGAACGGATCAAATAGTAGCATACATCGGCAAAAGGACCAGCCTTCAAGAATGGTCCACAGGCGTTGGGCGGTTCGCGAACCGCCCCTACAGGACCCGTGCTATGGTCAGGCCGTCTATGCGCTCCCGGATCAGGGGTAGCGCGATGCTGGAGAGCCTTTGGTCTCTGGCTATCCGCTCGTTGAACTCGCGCGTCGCCCTGGCCGTTGCGTCCTTGGGGTCGAGTACGGTGCCGCCTCTTATGGTGTTGTCGCCGAGGATTAGGGAGCCTGGTCGTACGAGGAGTAGGGACGCGTCGAGGTACTCGGGGTAGCTCTCTTTGTCGGCGTCTATGAAGATCATGTCGAAGGGGCCTTCTTCATCTTCGATGAGCGAGGCGAGGAGTTCGTGGGCGTCGCCGACCCGGATCTCGACCTTCTCGGAGAGGCCGGCCCGTTCGACGTTGTCGCGGGCGACTCCGGCGTGATGCTCGTCTATCTCCAGGGAGATCAGGCCTCCCCCCTCGGGCAGGGCGCGGGCGAACTGGATGGCGCTGTAGCCTCCAAGGGTGCCTATCTCCAGTATGCGCCGCGCCCCTGCTATCTCGGTGAGCAGTTGCAGCAGCCTTCCTTCGTTGGGCGAGACGTTTATCTCAGGCAGCCCGGCCCGCCTGGAGTCCCGCAGGGCTGCTTCGAGGATCTCGTCCGATGGGGCGAACAGGTCCTCGACGTAGGTGTCGATCTCCCGCAAAAGCTCTCTCGTATCCTCTGTGTTCATCGCTCACTCCTCCATAGATTCGGATCGTCGTAGTCAACACCGACCAGCGTGAGCCCGCGGCTGGTAACGGCGGGCCCTACTTCACTGCGCTTTCCTCCCGAGAGCAGCCGGTCGAACTCCGTCAGGTCTCTCTTCCCGCCCGCAACCTCGAGCATGGTGCCGACCAGGGCGCGGACCATACCGTACAGGAACGAGTCGGCGGTTATGCGGTACCTTAGCAGGTCGTCGCGCCTGGTCCAGCGCGAGCTGGTAACGATTCGTTCGAAGCGGACATGGTAGCTCTTCTGGGGGGTGAAGGCCCTGAAGTCGTGGGTCCCTTCCACCAGTCTTGCCGCTGCAGAGAGGAGATCCAGGTCGAGTCTCTGCGGTGCGTAGCCCGCGTGGTGGCGCTCCAGGGGGGACCTGATCTCGTCGTTGACCAATCTGTACTCGTATGTTCGGCTCCTCGCGTCCCTGCGGGCGTCGAAATCGTCCCTTACGGCGACGCATCGACGGAGCGCCACGTCTTTGGGCAGGACCGCCGTGGTTTTGTAGGAGATCAGGGCCGGCCTGAGCTCTGTGTCAGCCTCGAAGGAGACGACCTGTCCGCTTGCGTGCACCCCTGCGTCGGTGCGGCCTGCGACGCTCATCTTGACCGGCCGGCGCAGGATGGTAGAGAGCCCTTGAGAGAGCACACCCTCGACCGTCCTTCGTTCGGGTTGCGCTGCCCATCCCGCGAAGTCGGTGCCCTCATACTCGACGAGCCCGGCGAGGTTCAAAGCAGGATCCCGACCAGCAATATGAGTAGGGTGACTGCCAGTGCGAGCGCGTCGCCGAGCCGAAAGCGCAGCTCACGGTAGCGGGTTCGGCCTTCGCCGCCCTTGTAGCCCCTGCTCTCCATCGCCTCAGCGAGCTCATCGGCGCGGCGGAAGGCGCCGACGGTCAGCGGCACGAGCACGGGGACGAAGGAGCGCGCCCTGCGAAGCGGCCCTCCCTCAGAGAAGTCAGCACCACGGGCGGCCTGGGCACTTTTGATCTTCTCCGCCTCCTCACCGAGCGTGGGGATGAAACGGAGCGCTATGGTCATCATCATGGCGACCTCGTGCGCCGGGAACCGCACTCTCTTCAGGGGAGAAAGTAGGTCTTCGATCCCGTCAGCGAGCGCCACCGGGGCCGTCGTCGCCGTAAGCAACCCTGCCGATGAGACGAGCAACAATATCCGCAAGGCCAGGAAGAAACCCAACCTCAACCCGCCAGAATGAACCTCCAAGAAGCCCCACTCCAAGAGCGTGACGCCCTCCCGCGAGAAGAAGACCTGGAACAGGACAGTCAGCGCGACTATGAGCAACACGGGCCGTAAGAGCCGCAAAAAGGTGCCCGCGGGAATGCGGCTCACCGCCACGAGCGCCGCGAGTGCAGCGGCGATGAAGAGCAGCCCCACCGTCGAGTCTATGAGGAAGAGCCCGACGACGAACACGGCTGTGGCCAGGAGCTTGGCCCTCGGGTCGAGCGCGTGCACGGGCGAGGACACGGGATAGAACTGGCCGAGGCTCCTGGTCGTCACCTCAGGTACCTTGCAGAGCCCTCAACGCGTGGAGCGTCTCCCCGAAGCGCACGGGGATACCGATCTCCGGTCTCGACCCTCTTAGAAGGGAGGCCACCTGTACGGTCGCCGGAGCCTGTGCAGGATCTCCGTAGAACACCTGGGCCGAAGTCCCGACGGCGCTTACCCTGCCTTCGTGTAGCGCGCACACCCTGTCGGCTACTTCGGCGACCTCGTCCAGATCATGAGAGACGAGGACGACGGAGACTCCCGATTCGCGCAGGCCGAGAATCAAGGTTAGAAGATCCTCCCTGGTGGCCGGGTCGAGGCCGGCTGTCGGCTCGTCTAGGACGAGGACCTCTGGTCTCATCGCGAGCACCCCGGCGATGGCGGCCCGCCGCTTCTCGCCGCCAGAGAGGGCGAAAGGTGAATGCGCCGCGAGCTCCTCAGCCCCCAGCGCCCGCAGCGACTCGAGCACCCGCTCCCTGACCTCCTCTTCGCCAAGAGCGAGCTGACGTGGGGCAAAGGCCACGTCCTCCTCGACGGTCGGGGCGAAGAGCGCCGATTCGGGGAACTGGAAGACGAGGCCGACTCTGCGCCTGAGCTCGCTCTTTTTGAGCGTCGTCGCATCCACGCCGTCGACGAGCACCTCGCCACTCGTCGGAACGAGGAGGAGATTCATGTGCTGTACGAGCGTGCTCTTGCCCGAGCCAGTGCCGCCGACGATCGCGAGCACCTCTCCCGGCTCCACGACGAGCGACACGCCTCGCAACGCCTCGACCTCGAAGGGGGTGCCCCGTGCGTAGACATGCCTGACGTCCCTGAGCTCCAGGTTCATCGAGACCTCGTCCCGCTCCGTGTTCTGGCGAGTATGGCCTCGGCCAGCTCTTCGGGCGTGTGTAGCTTCGCCGGCGCGAGGCCGAGCTCCAGTGCGAGCCTCGGTATGACGGGCAGGACCAGCCTGTTCTCCCGCAGGAGGTCCGCGTTGGAGAATAATCGTTCGGGTGTTTCGTCAGCCACGAGCTCACCCCCGTTCAGGACGAGGATACGGTCGGCGCCTGTGAGCTCTTCGAGGTGGTGGGTTACGTGCATGACGGTCTTCTCGGACCGCAGGTTCTGGAGGTACTCCAGAACCTCCCTGCGTCCCGCGGCGTCGAGCATCGAGGTGGGCTCGTCGAGGACGAGTATCTCGGGTTCGACGGCAAGGAGGCCAGCGAGGGCGACGCGCTGCTTCTCGCCGCCCGAAAGAGTATGGGGCTCGCGGCGCTCGTAGCCTTGGAGGCCGACGGCCCTTACGGCCCTGGCGACCCTCTCGCGCATCTCCTCACGGGGAACGCCCAGGTTCTCCAGGCCGAAGGCGACGTCGTCCTCGACGAAAGGGGCGACCAGGCCGTTCTCGGGATTCTGGAAGAGGACACCGAGGTGCTTGCGAACCTCGAAAGGTTCCGTAACCGGGTCGCGGCCTGACACGAGGACGCGGCCCGAGTCGGGTCTCAGGAGGCCGTTCAAGAGGCGGACCAGGGTGGACTTGCCACTGCCGTTCGGGCCTACCACGCCGACGTATTCTCCAGGGCGAAGATCGAGGCTCGCCTCCGAGAGCGCGGGCCGTCCGGAGCCTGGGTAGGAGAAGGAAACTCTCTCGCAAGAGACGGCTAAGGACCCACCGGGGTGGGTCCCTTCGCCTCGGTTCTGCATGCGTTGGGCTACTCCGTGGTGTGGTTGACCAGCTCCAGGTAGACGGTCTCGGCGCCGTCGCCGAGTCTTGGGCCCAGCTTCAGGATACGGGTATAGCCCGAGTTACGGTCGTCGAGCTCGGGGGCCACATCCTCGAAGAGGCGGCGGACGACGGTCTTGTCCTTGAGCACCTTGACCGCCTGGCGCCTGGAGGCGAGGTCGTCCTTTTTGGCCGTGTTGATGAGTTTGTCCACGACGCCGCGAAGCTCTTTCGCCTTCGGGGTCGTCGTCTTTATGCGGCCGTGTGTGATCACCTGCCCCGCCATCGTGCCGAGCATGAGGTTGCGGTGCTGAGCCTCGCGGCCGAGCTTCCGGCCTCGTTTAGCGTGCCTCATTGCCCTCGCTCTCCAGGGAATAACCGTACTCCAGGAGCTTGGAGCGGATCTCATCGACGCTCTTCATGCCGAGGTTACGGATGTTCATGAGCTCTTCCTC
>DASSCV010000264.1:0-7436 GCA_035697505.1 Rubrobacter sp. | reverse complement strand
TGCCGAGCAACCCGCCTACCAGAGTCACGACGGATAGTAGCAGCATCCCCTTGCCCTGTATGCCAACTTGGCGATTACTGATCCAGTGCCGGTATCCCAACGCAGCGAGCCCCACCAGCGCGAACAGACCTAGAAACGGGACCAGCAACCCACCCATCCCCTACCTCCCGACATTGGAGCCGCCTGCGCCATTGTAGCGAGGGGACACTGAGCACATCATCCTTCTTCAGGCACACCGATTCTAGCGGCTGAGCCCCGTCCGGTGTCAGCAAGGCACTACAGTTCACGTAGTGACTATTGTACTCTCGCATCCCTGCTAGTTCGTTCTCCGCCCCCTTACCAGCGTGACGGAATAACGTACCTTCAGCCCGTTGTAAGTTCGACTATCACGCGAATAGGTGCGTGCTGCCTACAACTTGGGTTGCCGAGAACGCTCCTCCCGCGCACTCGGGTGCATAAGGGCAAAGGGAGGCCGGAGCAGCCGAGAGTCCCGGCCTCCTCGATAGAAGCACTCTTACCTCAAGTGCCTGAGTTCCCTGAAGGACGTAGCCCCCGCTCTGCGTATCATCACCATGCACTGCTCGCTGGTGAATAGCGGCGTAGTCTTGGTCGCGCTGATGTGCCCATGCCTAGCTGTAGCCATAACCAGAGCACCGGCGGTGGCATAATCGGGAGCCTCATAGATGAGCAATCCGTCATACTCACCGAAGCTCAGGTACCAGCCGATCGGCCGCCCGCCATGGGTCTCCAAGAGTTCGCGCACGGCTGCGCTCCTGTCCTCCGCGTTGTCAGTTAGGGTCGCCCAGGCCTTCGGGGTGTAGGCGAACTGTGTCATGTAGAGGGGCATTGCTGGATCTTGATTCTTCCACCCGCTCATCTCTGGAGGGTCCTACCCCCTTTCCACCAGGAGAGCATGATGCCACCAGACCAAGTCCAACGCGAACTTCGTAGAATGCCCTTGTAGGCACTGGGCTGAACAAGCCGCGTTTCGGCGCGCAGGGTAGGTGATACCTTATTCACTTGCCTGTGGTGGAGTAGGGTTTACTCCCGCTCGACTACTGGCTTTTGCTCTTGCTCGACGACCAGCTCCCTGACGTGCAGCCGTCCGACCTCTAACTCCTCTATGTCGAGGCGCTGAATCCTGCCGCGCTTCACAGCGAGCGCCCGGATAGCCAGGGCGCCGATCGCCATTGCTCCCGCCGCGCTCGCGCCAACCGCTAGAGCTCCGAGGCCCGTCCATGCAAGTCCCGTCGCCACCCGCGCGAACGCCACCTGTGCTCCGAACGGAGGCTGTTCGACCCGCCTTGCTCTGCGCATCTTGTGCATCGTCCTCTCCTTTCTCCCGCATCCCTCGGCAGGGGGTATCTGGTTCCACCACAAGTATGATGCCATCGTCACAAGCCCGCCGCGAATCCCCCTTCCACGCCCTAGGGAGAATAAGGGCGCTCCGGCATTGAACGCTCTGGTGGCTTCGATTTCGCTCAGCAGCCGAGCCGCACCAATCGCGACTGCTTGAGCCTGCACACGACATCTTCGCCAATCCTATCGCTGTTTGCGAGCATGCTAGGATGCAGCAAAGGGGCATCGGAGAACACGCCTTCCAGGTACCTGGCTAAATGGAGCTCCAGCCGGTGAGAAAGGGATGAACATGCCTGATGATCCTGCAGAAAATACCCCTCGGGGTGAGGGAGAACGCTACGAGGAGAAGATGAGCGACGAGCCCTTCGACGAAGAAGAGCTCGACCCCGAAGAGGCAGAGCGGCGTATCACTCAGTTCGTGACCTCTGCAGAGAAGCTCCCGGGTCCTCCCGTCGAGGAGCTCGCGGAGCAGGTCTCTTTGCTCATGCGATCAGCACTGCGCGACATCGAGACGATCATGGATGGTAAGCCCCACAACAAGGTACTCGCTACGCAACTGTTGCTTGGCCAGCGAGCCCGCGGATTGCAGATGGGCGACCCAGAACAGTGGCACCTCTACGCGGCAAGCACGCTACTGAGTGGGATTGTCGTCCGCGGCGCCAAGGGCTGAACAAGATGCGAGAGTCAGCGCACGCGTGGCGCTTGTGGGGCCTCAGCCCGAAGGCCCAGCCGCCCTCGCTCAAGGGGTTCCTCAGCATGCACTTGACTACCTTGGGTGGCATTATGTCTATCCGAGGAGATAGGGAAGGAGCATCATGGCCAAAGCAGGAGATTCCATCGAAAGCCCGTTCTCCGGTGCCCGCATACGCTTCCTCAAGACCGCGCGCGACACCAACGGCGAGCTGTTGCAAGTTGAGGACCTCATGAAAGGGGGCGGGCGCGTGCCTATCGAGCACGTTCACCCCTATATGGAGGAGCGATTCGAGATCATCTCGGGCACGGCTCGCCTGAGCATGCGCGGTCAAGAGCGCGACGTTTTTGCTGGGGAGAGCGTCGTGGTTCGTGCTGGCACACCCCACGTATGGGGCAATCCGAACGAGGATGAGGTGCATCTCATCCTCGAGTTCCGGCCGGCGTTGAGGATGGAGGAATGGTTTGAGACCTTCTTCGGTCTCCAGAGGGACGGCAAGGTCAACGCCAAGAGTGGTCTGCCCAACCTCTTGCAGTGGGCGGTCATATCCCGCGAGTACGAGGATGAGATTTACCTCGCCTGGCCCCCTTTGTTGGTACAGAGGGTTCGCTTCGGGCTGCTGGCAACCATCGGCAAGCTGGTAGGCTACAAGGCACGCTACCCTGCCTACAGCGGGTCTGAGGAGCCATTAGCAGGAAGGGAAAGCAAGCGCCCGTCGGCGGGCTCAGTGGCGAAGAGGTGGGGCATGGTAGTTGGGGCTATCTTGGCTTTGATTGCGCTATTCTTGCTTCGACGACGCGTGCGTTCGGGCAGAAGAAGAAAGCCTCGGTTCCTACTTCCTAGAAATCCGTCATGGCGACGTTCGTAGAATCTGTCTCGCACGCACTCGGCTGAATAGGGTGTTCTGCTACTACGAAACCGGGCTGCTAGCGGCTTCGGAGGGCGGTGCTATGTTCTGGTTCAGGCGAAAGATATTGGTGGGGTCGTACTTGCCCTTGAGAGCCAGCAGTCGCCCGTAGTTGGCGCCATACGCTGCCATCACCCGATCCTCTCCTTCGTCCCCGAGGTTGTTCACGTAGACGCCTTCCTCGAAGAAGGGCTCCATCGCCTCGAATAACGAGCGCGTCCACTCGACGTTCCTCTCGGATTCCGCCGGGTCGGCCCACTGCGAGAGGATCAGGAAGTCGTAGTGCTCATCCCTGTGTGGAAAGGCTGTGGCCGTCGGGTCCACGCGGCTTGCCGCCCCGTGCATCTGCTGGAGGCCAATGCCCGTGGCGCGCGAGGGTATCTCTGAGACGTACTCGGCCATGACCTCGATGGCCTCCTCGCTTAGTTCTTTAATGTAGCTCGACTTCCAGTAGTGGCGCCGTCCTGGCGGGAAGCCCGCATCGGGGGTGCTCTGGAGCGTGGTGTAGGCCATGGGCTGGATGTTATCCGCTAGTGGCGAGCCGAACTCCCGCAGGGGGCGAAGCACCCGCTCTCCCTCCTCGAGGGGCCCGCAGTAGCACACCGAGACGCTGATCGCGCCCTCCGGTGAGACGCCCAGCGAAGCGGTGGTCGAGAGCCGGTCGGGACACCCGCTGGCGAACTCGTGGTAGAAGCGAAGGACCTCGTGGGCCTTGGACAGCGGGTAGGAGAGCCCGCCAGCAAGCACCGCCGAAACCGGATGCAGCCGGTATTTGAAGGAGGTCACAACCCCGAAGTTGCCTCCGCCTCCCCGGATGCCCCAGAAGAGGTCCTCGTTCTCTTCCTCTGTGGCCCTCAGGAGTCGGCCGTCGGCCGTGACCACGTCGGCCAAGATGAGGTTGTCGCAGGCGAGGCCGTGCCTGCCGTTGAGCCAGCCTAGGCCACCCCCGAGCGTGAGGCCCGCTATTCCTGTCACCGAGACGACCCCGAGGGTGGTCGCCAAACCGAATGCCTGCGTCTCGTGGTCGAACTCCCCCAATGTCAGCCCGGCCTGGGCTTCGGCCCTACGTCGTGCGGTGTCGACGCGGATGCCCTTCATGGGCGAAAGGTCGAGCATCAGGCCCCCGTCGCATACCGCCTTGCCAGCGACGCTGTGCCCCCCGCCACGGATGGATAACGGCAGGTCGTGTGACCGGGCGAACTCGACCCCCCTCATCACGTCGGACACGCCCACGCAGCGGACGATCAGGGCGGGACGTCGATCCACCATGGCGTTGAAGACCGCCCGGGCAGCACCGTAGCGGTCGTCCTCGGGGCGTATCAGGTCGCCCCTGAGGGAAGCCGCGAACTCTAGGATTTCCGCCTCATCGAGGGGCTTGGCCAACGGCAACCCTAGTGCGTCTCGCCGGTCCACCATAACGCTTCGTCCTTTCCCCGACGTAACATAGCAGAATCCTTGTGCTACGTTGGGCAAAATAGCAGATTTCAGACCTACGTACTCCTGCAAGTCGCGTTGAGTAGTCTTCCGAGAACTCCGTCAAGGCGAAGCTCGGCACAAAGACGCTAGACAGTAGTTCCGATCAGTTCGAAGACGTGCTTCAATCTTTCGCCTTTCCTCGGATCACTACGCAGACGAGCCTCCCCACGCTCTATGCCCACCCATTGCTCTCGAGACTTCTTGCGAGCCGGGTGCGAACCCTTCGAGAATACGTCAAGGGCGAAGTTCGCAAAATCAGCTTTCTACGGCTGCTGGGTGAAGTGTGAACGGTGCGAAAGACCCTCTGGAGCGGCGTTACTCGCGCACCACCAATACGGGGCAGTGGGCATGCCGCACAACCGAGTCAGAGACGCTGCCCATCAACGCTCTCCTGATCCCACCCAAGCCCCTGCTGCCCATTACTATCAGCCCTGCCCCTATCTCCTCGGCCAACGTGACGATTGCCTGGGCTACCCATCCCTCTATCAGATGCTCTTGAGCTACCGTGCCCCCGGAAGAGCGTATCTTCTCCACCTCCGCCTCAAGCACCTCTCGAGCTCGTTGCTCGGAGATCCGCTGACGTTCCTCAGTCTGCGTTTCGTAATCTACACTCTGGAGGTCGGTGGCTTCGGGATAGACCGGAGGTCCTACAGGGACGATGCCGAAGGCGTGAACGACGTGCAACTCTGAGCCGGTCTTCTGGCTCAGGTCCGCTGCGGTTCGGGCGGCCAGCTCGGCCTCCCTAGAACCGTCGGTGGCCAAAAGGACCTTGGATGGGAAGATGCTCATAGATGGTGTCCTCCTCGCTTGTGGCTTGCCAGGCTGCTACATGATGCCAGCCGCACGTACTAGGTGCGAACTTCGGAGAACATGTCTTCTAGGCCGTAGGGTGAAACAGGCTACGCACTTCGTGAATGAGGGAAGAATGGGAGCCTCACATATTGGGATTTCGCTCGGCGCCTGGGGCTCCTTGCTCACCATCAACAGCAGACAACCCCTCCGGGTGGATGGCTATGATCCCGTCGGCATGCACCACGCCAACTGCGAGCAGGTCTCGGCTTGTATCTTCGCTGCCCTCGGGATACGCCCGTAGCGAGTAGCCGCCTCCGCTGTCCACATCTAGTACCAACCTACCCACCCCGGCAACTTCCACGACCGTCTCGATGTGCGTGTTGTCTCTGAGGATCTTCGAGCTCCTGCCGGAAGACGAATGAAGCTGAGCGGTCACCCTAGGTTTCATGCGTCTCCGACCCGGACCCTACGACAGCTCAAGGCACTCTCACCTCCTTTCGCCCAAAGCGAAACGCAACCGACCACCGCTTTCTCGGTAGCCGGTTGCGCTACTGGCTCTGCCCGTCTCTTAAGCGCCCATAATTGGGACGGGCTTCTCAGCCTCTACTTCGGTTTGTTCCTTTGCCAGGTGCACATAGTAGCAACTGTGCCAGGCGTGTCAAGACGTTTTGCTTGCGTCGAACTTCCGAGAATCCACCTTCGACGAGATTTGGCAAATGACGGCCACGGTCCCGGTTCATTAACCCGGCCGCGAACTCCTTGACTATTAGCCCTGGCGACCGCTCCTGAGCAAACCCACGGCCAAGATGATCAACGCCGCCGCGATGAGCACAGCGCCGAGCCGCGTCACCACCGTTCCTAGAGAGCTTCTGTTGGGCTGTCCGAGCCCAAGGTGGATGAAGAAGCCACCCGACTGAGCCATGATCCCCGCAAGCAGTAGGCTGCCAGCGAGCCACTTGACTCCGTCCGAGTAGCCGGTCCGGTCGAGGTGCAGGAAGTATACGAGCGAGAGCACCAACAGCACCCCGGCGTGGGCGTGCCCAGCCCGGAAGAACTGCTCTCGGAACTGGCCGAGCTGGCCGCGTCCAGTTAGGAATCCTAGCAACGCCCAGCCGCCGTATTCCACGCTGATCAAGGACAGCACGGAAACAGCAGGTAGCACGCGAGTAGGTTGCATACCGCATTACCTCCTTTCCGACCCGCACCTAGAACTCGGCGGGTCGCCCCTTTCCACTGCGGCTATGATGCCACCTAATGTCCCCTGGCGCGAGCTTCTCAATAAGTTCCTCCCAGGCACTCGGCGCAGTAAGCTACCGGCGGGCTGGTCCTCCCGACGTCAAGGGGAACCCCGAACCTATGCAGGGGACCTCGTGCATGTGGGCACGCGCCTTGCAGCCGGCGTGTCAGCCAGGGCTCTTGCACGCGCGAAGCTGGCATGCTGTATAAAATAATGAACTTCAGTATATCATCATAGACACAAATACTGTATACTGTTGGGGCTTGCTATGTCGAGGTGGTGGAGTTAGGGATCACGGCGATGGCTTGTAGGTGTTGTGGCTGATGTCCGTCTGCCGGGCGAGGAGCCTCAGTCTGTTCGGGATAGACGCGTTGCCTGTGGAGGTCGAGGTGGACGTCAGCTCTGGGTTGCCTGGTTTCTCGATCGTGGGTCTGCCTGATGCGGCGGTGCAGGAGGCACGGGAGAGGGTCAGGGTGGCCATCTCCAACAGTGGCTACAAGTTCCCGACCAAGAAGGTAATAGTGAACCTTGCTCCGGCGAACTTGAGGAAGGAGGGGCCCGCCTTCGACCTTCCGATCGCGCTCGGGATTCTCGGCGCATCGGGCGCGCTGCCGGCGGGAGGTTTGGAGGGTGCGGGTGTGGTGGGGGAGCTTTCGCTCGACGGTGGGTTGCGGGGTGTCAGGGGGGCACTATCTATGGCTGAGGGCGCCAGGAGGGAAGGATTACCGCGTCTGCTCGTTCCCGAGCGAGACGCACCCGAGGCTGCGGCCATCGGCGGCGTAGAGGTCTATGGAATGCGGAGCCTCAGGGAGGCTGTGGAGTTTCTGGGAGACTCTTCGCGGGTCTCTCCCGCTGAACCGGCGGACGAGGAGGGGCAGACGGTAGAACCTGGCGAGGACTTTGCCGACGTGGCGGGGCAGCGCTACGCCAAGCGGGCGCTGGAGGTGGCTGCGGCAGGGAGTCACAACGTCATC
>DASSCV010000263.1:0-5742 GCA_035697505.1 Rubrobacter sp. | reverse complement strand
CTTCCGTGACGAGCACGGTCGCGAGCTCTTCGACGTGCCCGGCGCCCCGCTGCCCGATCCCGAGACACCTGCGCCTCCTCGCTTCTTGTCCCACTTCGACAATGCGCTTCTCTCCCACGCCGACCGTACCCGGATCATCTCAGATGAGCACCGCAAGGCTCTCTTCGAGGACCCCATGATGCGCGGTGTGCTGCTCGACGGATTCGCCTGCGGAACGTGGAAGGCGGAGCGTACCCGCGGAAAGGTGACGCTCATGATCCAGCAGTTCGAACGACTCTCCAAAGCGGACCGCGACGCCCTGGCCGATGAAGGCGAGCGGCTGTTGCGCCTTGTGGCGAAACCTCAGGGCGCCGACGGGTTCGAGATCCGATTCAGCAGGGAAACCTAGAAAGTAGGCGGATGAGGCACCTACGTTCATAGGTCTGTAGCCCCTTCGGCTTGCGCTGCGCGATCGGGCGGGCTACCTTGCCCGTGCACCCCGAAGAGAACAGGAGACACTTTGAGTGAGCAAGATAGCAACCCGCCGGTCTCGACAGGCGGGGGCGATGACGGGACGACGACACTGCTCGGGTCGGGACGGATTGGCAAGGACGACCCACGGATAGTCGTGCTCGGCGACGTGGACGAGGCGAGCTCTTTCCTCGGCCTGGCCCGCGCCGAGGCGGACGAGGAGGTCGGTGGGCTCTTGATCTGGCTGCAGCGCCTCCTCTACCGCGTCATGGGCGACGTAGCGATGCCGAAGGAGGACAACGCGGTCGGCGAGGATGACCTGAAGGTACTTGACGGCGCCCTCGAAGAATGGCGTGGCCGAACAGAGATCCCCAAAGAGTTCGTAATCCCCGGCGAGAGCCGGCCCGGCGCGCTCCTCGACGTCGCCCGCTCCGTAGCGCGCCGCGCGGAGCGTAGCCTCGTCGCCGCCGGATACGCAAACGAGCACCCCGACGCCGTGCGCGTCGTCAACCGCCTCTCCGACCTCCTCTTCGTCCTCGCGCGCAACGCTGACGGTGAGAAGACCCTCTCGAAGGGCTAGTGGGTACTTGGAGAGAACGCCCAGCGTATCGCAAGGTCGCCATTGACGGCGACTAATAAGCTCCTTTGTCGACAAAGAGGGCCCTAAAAGTGCGGGCCAAAAGCACGAGATCCAGCCATACGGACCAGTCGCGCACGTAGTGGATATCCATCTCGATCCTGTCAGTGAAGAAAGCGTGGTTGCGACCGGAAACCTGCCACGGTCCTGTTACCCCTGGAGGTACACGCAGAATCTCGTCGCGCGCGTCCCCGATTTCTCCTGACTCGCGGGGTAGGTAGGGGCGAGGGCCGACCAGGCTCATCTCCCCGCGCAAGACGTTCCAAAGTTGCGGCAACTCATCCAGGCTGGTCCTGCGCAAGAATCGGCCGACGCGCGTAACACGGGGATCGACGCGTAGCTTGTGGTACTTTACGTACTCTTCCCTGAGGCCGGCATCCTCGGCGAGCATGAGCTCCAGCACAGCCTCCGCTCCGGTTACCATAGTACGAAATTTGATGCACGGGAATGGGACACCGTCCTTGCCCATCCGCCAGTCCGTGTAGAAAACGGGCTTTCCAGACTCTGCATAGACGAGCAGGGCTATCCCCAAGAGAAGTGGAAGCACGAAGGCTCCGCCCACCACGGTAGCCGCAAGGTCTAGTATGCGTTTCGCCCTCCGCGCCCAGGGGTTGAGGAGGTTGTACTTTATCTCCACTGCCAAGGTTCCAGCAAAGTCGCGGGCCGTCACCGCCGAGTTGGTAATACCGCCGAGGTGCGAGATGAGCAGAATGTGCCGGAAGCTGCGGCTAGCCCGACTGACGAGCCGTGCCAGCTGCGAGCGCCGGATGTAAGGCGTGGCGAAGATTATGGTATCCACGCCGCCACGGCGGGCGAGATTCTCGACCTGGGTCATGGTCTCGTCGTGGGAGAAGTCGTTGAGCGACTTCCCCGACAACGTCAGACCCCGGTCGATGAGGGCCGCGGGGGCGTATCCCAGCGCCCATTCCTCTTCCAAGAGCTTGACAGTTCGGGCGCTCGTGTCCTTATCTCCTATGATGACCGCGGGTCTGCCCCAAATACCGAGCCTCCACATCCCCCACCGGGTCAAACCCTGCACCAGGGGGGATAGAAGCAAAAGGCCAACAAAGCCTAGCGCCAAGAGCAGGCGGGGGAAGTTCTCGTAAAACCTGAGATCCGAAAACCTTGAGGCAATGTCCCCGAAGCCTAAGACTATGCCAATGGAAACGGCGGCGGCGGCACCGACCACGGAGTATGTGTGCCGGCGAAGCCTCTCCTCAGAGCTCAGACCGTACCCCGGATACAGCCCCATCAAAGAGCGTAACCCTATCCACACCGCCACGGCGAAAATCCCAACCACCATAGCCGTCGTTCTGGGGTAGCCCTCCCACCCCATCAAGTTCCACCGGCCCAAGACGCGCTGTAGCTCGAAGGCCACCAGCCAGACCGGCACCGCCAGCAAGGCGTCAGACAATACGCAGACTAGGACAACCAGGGGTTGTCTCCAAGCCTGCGCCAGGCGGCGCCTTGGCAGCCGCACTTGCTGCGATGAGGGCTCTTCGGCCTGTCGGGCAGTAGTAGCGATACTGGGAACTTGACTCCTCCTCAACACCCTCTCCCCCTCAACCGACCATGATGGGACTTATCCGGAGTCATATACAAAACCAAAGCGCGAATTCTCCAGAGAATCAAGGTAGCCATCATCGCTCTCAGACGGACATACTTCGCTCGAGTAGTTCGGCTGTCCTTCGCTCCATTCCCCCTCCTGACCTTCGGCGAAGCTACTATCAGTAGACCATTACAGCCCTGGAGCTTCGGCCAATTGGCTGGCAAACTTCATACTTGGCAATTCTACGCCTGATTCAATAGCCTTTCCCCTCGTTACTTGATACCTACGCTGCTCGTCTATCGGCGAAGCACCTTAACCTTACTATAACGCAACATAAACTGAACGGATACACCTATTAATTACCCAAATCAATGCTTTTTCTGTTACGAATGGCGCACGTTCTTGTTACGAATGGCCCTGCTGTTACAGGCTACCCAGCACCTCCTGAACTCCGACCACGATGAAGGGAATAACCGAGACGGCGAGGACCACGTTCGAGACGAGCCGGTTGCGGTACTCGGTGGCCACCCGCTGGGAGTTCAGGAGGATGAGCAGCGTAACTGCCAAAAAGGGCAGGAAAAGGGCACCGAGCGAGGCGTAGACGATCACCAGCAGGACTGGCTCTCCGAAGGCGAGCAGGATCATGGGCGGGAACGACATCCAGGCCAGAAATCCCCGGAAGTAAATGCTCTTTTCGGAGAGGTAATCGGATGCCTCCTCGTCCGGCACCTCGCGGATTGTGCGCACGCAGTCTGCGAAGAGGTGGGCGCCCCCGTTCCAGGCTCCGAGCATGGCGCCGGTCGCGACGGCCCAGAATCCGATGAGGAATGCCCAGCGTGCCAGGAGACCGAATCGGTCCTGCATGGGGTCTACCAACGCCAGTAGACCCTCGTCATCGCTTATGGATGTGCCTGTACCGAAGAGCAACTCCGTCCCGATTATCAGCATCGACACCATGAACAGGGCGGTTAGCGCGTAGCCCAAGGTCAGGTCAGTCCGCATGGTCGGGATCCAGGCCGAGTGCCGCCACCGCGCTCGCGCACCCAGTACGTGTAGGCGGCCAACGAGTAGGTCCCGCCCACGCCGCCGATGATAGCAAGGACGTTGATCAGGGCGCCCTCCGGTATCCGCGGGACGAACCCGAGGAAGACTTCGCCAAGGGACGGGGCGAGCAGGATGGCCAACAGTATGACGATCCCGAACTTCAGGGCGGCGAAGGTCTTCATGATCATCTCGAATAATCCGTAGCGGCCTATGCCGACCACGACGAACGCCGCCACGCTGTGGAGCGCGGCCCAGGCCCACAGTGGCAGCACGCCGGGGAACGCCGCGTCCACAGCCAGCGCAGCGGTCGAGGATACCGCGGCCCCGAAGACGAAGGTCACGATGAACAGATAGATCACGAAATACCAGATCGCCCACCGGCCAAGCGAACGCCAGCCCTGCAAGATGGTTTGCCCTGAGGCCATGTACCAACGCCCTATTCCCTCGGTCAGGAAATATTTGAGGATCGCACCGAGAACGACAGCCCAAAGGAGGACCATTCCAAAGTCCGTCCCAGCCACCAGGGAGGAGACCATGTCCCCAGCCCCCACTCTCCAGCGAACACACCATATTAGACACCATTGTTGCGTTACAAGCAATAAAGAGCTGGACCTAGGACGTTCCCCACCGAACCTCGTCTTCCTGCTGACCACGAGCTTGGGATCTCAAGGCTTCATCGGTGAATGTGGTGAGCCGCTTGAGGCCCTTGCTCGAGTCCTGAGGTCTCCGGAGAAAGCTATGCCTCAGGCCGGCTTATCCACCCACTCGGGTTCGGGTGTTATATGGGACTCGGGATGCGGACCAGGACCATCGAGGCCGGTGGAGCTAACGGTCATCAATACCCGCACCTTCTTGTCGTGGTCGCTTAGAGTCTGGCACGAGAGCCTGACCTGCCCGAGAAGGTTGCGCTTCTCGAGCACTTCGAGTTCGGCCCTGGTCATCTTCTCGGGCTCACCCTCCAGATACTCGATGCGGCAGGTGGTGCACCTGGCGTAAGAACCACAGCGGTGCAGGATATCTACCCCGGCATCCTCTTCGATCGCCAAAACCAGTCTCTTGTTCTCGGGAACTTCGAAGGTCCCCACGCCTTCGACCTCTAGCTTAGGCATTCATCCCTCCTTCCAGAGGCGGAGCTTCCATTCTCGTATCTAACCACGGCGGCAGACCAGGCGCGAATGCCAGGTCGCGGACTTTCGGGGTCATACGTCTCCAAAACCGTAAGTGGATCGGCTAAACTGGCCATTCACGAAAGGGGTTCACGTATGGATCACCGCCCGCCTTCTATAAAGGTAGACAAGCCCTGGGGTAGGTTCGAGCAGTACACGCACAACCTGCCCAGCACGGTCAAGATCATCACCGTCGCTCCTGGCGGCACGCTCTCGCGCCAGTACCACCACCGCCGCGACGAGCTCTGGGTCATTCTGGACAAGGGAGCCCAGGTACAGCTCGGCGAAGAGGTCCTCGAGCCCGAGACCGGGGAGAAGATATTCATCCCCCGAGGAACGGTTCACAGGCTCTCCACGGCAGGCGAAAGCGAGGTGCGGATACTGGAGATCTCCTTCGGCGAGTTCGATGAGGAGGACATCGTCAGGCTCGATGACGTCTACGGTCGTGTGGCGCGATAACGGTTCTGGTTTAGATCCAGGGTGAGCTTCAGAGGCGAAGAGGAGTCCGGGCGCGACGAGCGCGCACAGACGTCCACCGGGCAGGCACCAACAGGGACGGACCGGGGGCGGCCTTCCCGCATGTCATCGCTGCTCCTGTTATTCGCCGGGCTACTCCTTGCGCTGGCCGCGATCCTCCTCTGGAGGTCCTTGGGCGAGAGCATCTCAGGCACCAGCGTCACCATGGATTCCATAGATTCAGCCGGTCCTGAACCTCGCGTAAGGCTCGCCAACGCCGCGGGCCAGGTGCGTGTCGAGGGCGTAAAGGAATCCAGGTCCGTAGATTACGAGGCCACGCGATACGCGATGGGCGCCGACCCCGTCGCCGCCAAGCAGCGGGCCTCCGAAGTTCCCGTGGACATCTCCCGCGAGGACTCGAAGATCGTCATCGAGACGGA
>DASSCV010000262.1:0-22969 GCA_035697505.1 Rubrobacter sp. | reverse complement strand
CGCGGTAAAGAACGTGACGAGCCCGAGCAGCCGATACGCCGCCCGCACGAACTCCTCGAAACCTGTTGTCTCTACCCCGAGCATCGCCAGGTACTCTGCAGCCTCGTCTTCTGGGAGCTCGGCGACCTCGGCTTCGAGCTTGGCGCAGATCCTTACGGCCTCAGCCCCCTCGCTGCTGCTGTGCTTCTCGACCTGCAAGCTGTAGCGGTTCCCTTCTGCCACAGACTCCTCATCCACGTTCGCCACGTAGAGCGTCGGCTTGGCCGTTATGAGGGTGCTCATGGCCTCGGCCAGTGTCTCCGTCGCCGGGTAGACCCGCGCCGGACTTCCGTCAGAGAGATGGTCGCGTAGCCGTTCCAGCTCGGCCGCCTCGGCCTCGAGTCTGGGGTCGCCGCCCTTGGCGGACCGCCCAACCCTTTCCAACCGCCGCTCGACACTCGCGAGATCTGCGAGCAACAGCTCGGTGTCGATGGTCTCGATGTCGCCCCTGGGATCCACACCTGCGTGGACGTGAACGACGTTCTCGTCCTCGAAGCAGCGCACTACATGTGCTATGGCGTCGCACTCCCTGATGTGCCCGAGGAACTGATTTCCCAGCCCCTCCCCTGCGCTCGCGCCCCGCACCAGTCCTGCGATGTCCACGAATTCGACCGTCGCGGGGACGACGCGTTTGCTGCCGATCACCCCGGCCACGGCGTCCAGCCGTTCGTCCGGAATATTGGCGACACCGAGGTTCGGGTCGATGGTCGTAAATGGGTAATTCTGGGCCTCGGCACCCGCCCTGGTAAGGCTATTGAATACCGTGGACTTGCCGACGTTCGGCAGCCCGACTATACCTACTTTCATGGAGGAAGTGTATCAAACTGTAGCAAGTTTACGTGACGGCGGACGAGCTTGCGATAGAATCAGTCTCAGAGAATCTATGGGATGACAAGTGGAAGGTTACGTGTTGGACAGGCAGTTACAGATACAGATACTGCTGGATCACTACGAGAAGCCCCGACATCGAGGCGTCCTCGATGACGCCGACGTGGCGATGCCTGGCGGCAATCCTGGTTGTGGAGACGTGGTTACGGTCTACCTCAAGGCGGCCGACGACCAGGAGCACATAGAACGAGCGACCTACGAGGGTGAGGGCTGTACCATCAGCATGGCGGCCAGCAGCATGCTCCTCGAGGATGTTCAAAGGGGAGACCTGACGATGGATCAGGTACTCGAGCTTGACTACCACGAGATGATCGAACAGCTAGGACGCCAGGTCGTCGCCTCCCGCCCCAAGTGCGCGACCCTGGGTCTCGGGACCCTGAAGGCCGCCATCAGGAAGTACCAGAAGGACCGCCGTCTGGAGAGGGCCGGCGTGATGCGGCCCGACGAAGGGGAGTTCGTCTTCGGGGAGAACGCGGCGGAGGCGGCCAGAAAGCGATGAGCCGTGGGCGCCCTCTCTCTACTCCCTTTTCGCCCAGGCTCCGGCGGCCGATGAGACCAGGATCAGGACAGCGGCCTCGAGGAAGGCAGAGAGAATGAGGCTGAACAGGAAGTAGATCCAGGCTTCATCGGCTGAGACCCGCGTACCGAGCACATCCGAGAGGGTCGTGGCGATCCCGGCGGCCCCTATCTGGCGCGCAGCAAGGAGCGCCCCGAGCGTGGACCCGAGCACGTATACAGGCGCGGCGACAGCCCCGCCGACCAGCCCGGAGAGCGCGCCTGCTCGACTCCCCGCCACGGCCGCCCGTCTCCCGCAGGAGAAGCCGATAAAACCTGCGACCAGGATCCCGACCAGTGAACCGAGCAACGAGACCAGCAGGCCAACCACCCCGCCGATGCCACCCCAGATCATCCCGACCCTGACGGCTCCACCGCGTTTTTCTCTCTCCTCCATGCCAGCATTCTAGCGACATGGGCCACCAGAGGCCGCCCGGCTTCGCCAGTGGCTTTTGTCAGCGCTTCAACATTTCGGCTCTACGTGAGCAGGACAACCGGCGGCACAGACGCCGCGCTGAGATGCTTTGGCCACAGCGAGCGGTCTCAGCCGGCCGCCCGGCCGCGCAACTCGAAGAGCCGCTCCTCTACCATCTCAGGCGAGATGCCCATCCGGGAGAGCATCCTTACGGCCGTACCTTCTGCGTTGCGTAGTATTCCAATCAGGACGTGCTCGGTGCCGAGGTAGTTGTCTCCTAACCTTCGCATCTCTTTACGCGCTTCGACCAGCGCCTTCTTGGCCCAGGGGGAGATCGGGATGCGCCTTTTGTCCGGAATGCGTAACTCGAAGGCATCACCCGCCTCCCTGCGCACCTCTTCGAGGGAGATCCCTATCGAAGCGAGGGCGCCGGAAAGCATCTCCTCTGACTCCTCTCGCGCACCTTCCAGCGTCACTCCGAGCGAGGAAAGCGCTTCGGCAGCTATCCCTTCATCGGCACGCAGGATGCCAAGCAAAAGGTCCTCATCACCAAGCGAATCGTGACCAAGCATCCTGGCCTCATCCAAGGCAGCCTCGATACACATGCGGGATCTGTCGGTAAAACGGGTGAAGATCATGCGCCCCTTCCCTTTCTCCTCGGTGTTTCTCCAGGGTACCTATCCCTAATCCTCCTGGCGTGCTTTTTGTGCACAGCCTGCTTGCTGACCCCGAGGACCTCGGCGATCCTCGCCCATGACCATCCCGCGACGAAGGCATTCTCCACCTGCGCCGCCTCTAAAGCTTCCAGCGTCCGCCTCAAGGCGACGACCGCTTCGAGTCCCTCCCTAGGATCATCCGGCCCATCAACTCGTGTCTTCGTCTTCCTATCCATGGGTCAATCATAGTTGACGATCTATTACTTGTCAACCTTTATTGACGATTCTTTCTATGGTCTCACTCGTAGAGTTCCCGCCAGCTCAGGAGCTTGGGCGCGCCTTCTTCGAGGGAGAAGGTGGCTTCGATCTTGCGGTTGGTCTCCCGGTACTCGCCTGTGGAGACTGCTTCGAATGACCCGTTTTCGGCGTCGTATTCGACGGTAACGCTAACGGAGCCCTCAGCCATGCCGGCCATGTGGAGTTCCCCCGAGGACCAGTCGGCCTGGCTGGAGTCGTTGGCGAGGTGTGCTTTGGCGACCTCGATCCCTGCTTCGGCCAACTCGAAGGCCTGCTCTCCCCTGTTGACTGCCACGACGGCCTCCAGGTCCGTGGCCACTAAGGTCAGAAGGCCGGCTCCCATCACGCCGACGATCACCACAACGATGACCGCGAGTCCTAGAGCCATACCCCTTTCTTCGCGCAGGAGGCGCCGGATCATGGTTGGTCTCCGCGGTTTCTGAGGTAGACGTCGGTCACGAGCGTCTGCCTGGTTGGATCTTGACCCCGGCGCCTCACTTCGACGGCCATCTCTATGCGCAGGAGCCTGATCTCCGCCTCATCAGTGATAGCGAGGGCCGGAGGACAGTCGTCAGGACTCCTGCATGGAATAAAGCGCAGTCCGTCGGTGGGAACCGAATCTACGAGCGTCTGGGCGCTGTCGCCCTTGGATCGTTTCAGGTCGTGGCCGCTGAGGTAGTAGCCTATGATTTCGGAGCCATCGATACTTCGGTCTCCCCCGACCTCGTTGCCGAAGGTGATGCGGGTTGCCGTAGGCACTGCGGGCCTTGTGGGATCCGCGGGGTCCAGAAACAGGTGTCTCCTGGGGGGGTCCGATGTCAGATCGTACGGATAGGCGGCCCTGATCTCACGTTCCATCCTGCCAAGGGCGAGCCTGGCATTCCCGACGGACTCGAGCCTGTCACCGCCGTAACCGAAGGCCCTCACGCTCACGTCGAAGATGGCATACAGGGCGAAGAGCACTCCGAACATCATCATCGCGGAGACGAGTACCTCCACGAGCGTGAAACCCCTCTCCTCCTTCCACGGCTGGCTCCTTGCCAGGTTCACCATCTGGACACGACCCCTGAAACGACGTAGGAGTTCTCGCCGTCCCACTCGACCGTAACGGTGACCATCATCAGCCCCTCCTCCCCGGAACCGTCGCCGAGGTCGGTACCAATGGACTGGGCGGCTGTCGAGTATCCGAACCCGGAAGGGTTGCAGACGCCGCCCTGCGGGCCACCCTCCACGGCCTCGTACGGAATGCTCTTCAACTGTTCCAGCTTCTGTACGGCGCACGCCCGCGCCTTGTCGTAGTCGGCGCTCGCGTCAGCGGCCCCGATCGCCGTGTCGAACATGCCTACCATTGGTACGACGGCGACGGTGAGGACCACCATCGCCACCATCACCTCTACAAGTGAGTATCCCGCGGTGCTCTTAATAGGAGATGTCACCGATCCTTATCCTCGAGGTCGGGGCGTTGAAGACGACCGGACACGTCGGGATACCGTCTTCCGAGCTGATCACGACGGTACCGCTCTGGCCTGGTCTGAGGGTCCTGACCGTGCCATTGGAGTTGAACTCGAGGGTGCGTGTGGCGCCGTTCTGTGCGGCATCGGACCCGCAGGAGCTTGGCGGAACGACGGCGTCCCTGTCCCCGTGAGAGCAATCAGGATCGAAGGTGACATCCTTGATCTTCGTCCTGTCGGGCAGGTCTCGCTGGACCAAGGGGGCTTCATCAGCCAGCGCGGGAGTAGGGTCGCCGGCACCGTAAGGGATTTTCAGTTTGACCATGCAGTAATCTGCCGAAGAGCAACGGCCGAGGGGGGTACCATCGTGCATGAACACCACCCGCCAGTCAGTCAGTTGCTCGGTAGCCCTGGTGTGGGCGAGTCGCAGGTCGGCGGCGAACTGGTCGGCGGCAGCCTCGACACGCCAGCGCTCCAGCAGGGCAAGCAAGACGATGATCCCGATGGCGAGAATGATGCTTATGATGGACACGGCCGTCAGGATCTCGGGCAGGGTGTAGCCACGCTCTTCCTTACAAACGCGGGCAATGTTCGACCGTATCACGCACATGGCCTACTTGTCGACGCGGATACGGCCGGACTTTAACGGGCTCTCACGAGCCCGAGGGGGTCGTTACGGACGCTCGATGAATTCTATCCGGTAGCCATCGGGATCTTTGACGAAGAAGATCCTGGTCCCGCTGCCCATGGCGTGCGGCTTGCTCTCGAAGTCCACGCCGCCGGCTTCTTCGAGCCTGTCCGCCAGGGCGTCGAGGTCTTCGACGGTGAAGGCGACGTGGCTGTAGCCTGTCCCGAGCTCGTAGGGCTCGTCCTGGTCGTGGTTGAGGGTGAGCTCCAGCCGGGGCTCGGGATCGCCGGGCACGGCGAAGAAGGCGTTGGTCGCGTCATCGCCGATAGGCGTCTTGCGGGCAAGCTCCAGGCCAAGCTTATTCACGTAGAAATCTATGCTCCGGTCGAGATCCAGAACCCTGTAGCAGGTGTGCACGTAGCGCATGGTCGCTCCTTTCGGTCGCTCAGGATTTCAGCTTATCAGCATGTCATCAATTCAGCATTGCAGCACGTCGCCTTGCAGGCGGCTTGTCGGCAAGGTCTCTTGCGCACGCGAAAGTTGAAATGCCGAGAGCGCCCGACAGGGCGCGTGCTGATAAGCTTTACTTATGGAGAGGATCTCGCGGGATGTGCCTGAGAGTCCGGCCCGAAGGGCGGCCAGGATCGCCCGTGTCGGGGCGCGCTACGGATTCGGCTTCGTGTTCAGGAGCCGTCTGTTGCCTGGTCGGCGCAGGGAAGAGCCTGAGAGGGTAGGAACGAGGCTACGCTACTCCCTCGAAGAGCTGGGACCGACCTTCGCGGAGCTGGGTCGCTTCCTCTCTATCCGCCGCGACCTGATCCCATCCGAGGTGGCCGCCGAGTTGGGACGCGCGAGGGTCTTAGCGAAGCCGATCAACTTCCCGGAGGCGCGGGCTCGTATCGAGAGGGAGCTTGGCAACACGCTGGAACGACTGTTCGTCGAGTTCGAGGAGGTCCCTGTCAGGGTCGGTCCGTTTACCCAATCACACGCGGCCATGCTGCCTGGAGGGCGACCTGCTCTCGTTGTCGTCAACCGTACGGGAGTGCGCAGGGACCTCCTCGCGATGCGACCTGTGGCCGACCTGACGCGCCGGAGGCTTGGCGACCGGTTGCCCCTCGATCCCTCCGCGATCGTGGCCGAGTTCACCGCGCATGTCACCCACCGCCGCGACATGTACTATTCGGCCCAGATCTCTCGCCGCCTTAGAGAGCTGGAGGACTTCCGGCTCCTCGTTCCCAACGTCTACAGGGACCACTCGACGGGCCGCTGCGTGACGTTCGAGGCGCCGGCGAACCCCAGGCCCCTCGAAGAAGAGCAGTATCTGGAGGTCTCGGAGACACTCGTCCGGCTCGCGCTGACCGAGGGAGTTATCCTCGCCGACCCGGCAGAGGTACGTTTCGTCCTCGACTTCCCCGCAGGGGGACTCTGGCTGGCCGACCCGACGGAGGCGTTTGGCCTGGACCCGGAGAGGCTGCGGGGGGTGGCCGAGATCCTGGCCGCGGTGCGTCGCGGGGACGTGGAGGGTGTTGTGCGCGCGCTGCCGCTGGCAGGGAGCTTTGTCCCCCACGACGCCTCGGACCTCCGGCGTGAGTTGCGCGAGGCCATGGGCGTGCTTGGCGGTCCTCTGTGGCGCGAACACTCCCTGGAGAAGGTCAGGGATAGGGGACTCGAAGCAATCCGTAGAGGAGGCGCGCGGCTGCACGTCGAAGTCGCCCAGATGGTGGATTTCCTGGTCAAGGTAGAGAGGCTCGGGGGAGAAGGACAGACGCGGATAGTAACGGCGGCGGAGGCGGCCGAGGTGCTCATCTCCCGCTACAGGAACCCTGCCTTCGTCGCGGCCCGCCTGGCGCGCCGGGTGGCCCAGCCCGACGCCCTCGCGGATTACCCACGCCAGGTCCACGCCCTCCTCGACGAGCTCAAGGATGGCGAGATCGAGGTTCGTTTCAGGCACGGCGGGCTGGATGAGCTCATTTCGAAGGTGGACATCCTCGCCAACCGCCTGGTCTTCGCCTTACTCATAGCCGCCCTCATAATCGGTTCTGCGATGCTCGGGATCTTCGTCAAGAGCGGCGTCAAGTTCCTCGGCGTGAGCGTGTTCGGCCTTATCGGCTTCGTCTTTGCCGCGATCCTGGGGCTCCTGCTGCTCGTCGGCATCATCAGATCCGGACGCCTGTAATGTCAGCATGTCAGCACGCGCCCCGTCGGGCGCTTGTCAGCTAGGTGTTTTGCGCAAGCTGAGATGCTGACAAGCGAGGGCGTCAGCCCGAGCGTGCTGGCAAGGCGCGAAGCGCCGTGCTGACGTGCTACTCGTGGCAGAGGCCGTTGCGCTTTGCCGGAAACTCTGCCGGACACCCTCCATCCGCCATCAAGGGTACTGGTCCGTTTGTTGGGCCGCCTGAAGCGAACAGATTGCGGCTCTTTTGTGGCGGCTTTGGTTTGGGTGATGCGGATGCGTTACTGCTTGGTGACGCGCTGGCCGAAGGCTCGACCGGCGGTGCGCTGCTTGGCGTCGTGGTGCTTGGCACCGGAGTGCTGGCCGCTACGCTGCCGCTGGTGCCGTAGGGGTAGGTATCACAGGCCCGTCCGTTGCCGTCGGAATCCAGGTTGTTGGGGTCGCTGGGGTCGCTGTCGAGCTCGACCTGCGCCGATTCTTGAGAGCCGAAGCTGGCACAGTCGTACTGGTCGACTTGCGCCACGGCCGCCTTGCTCGGATAGATTATCTGCTCGTAGGTGCCACGCAACACGAAACCGGCCACGAGCATCAGCGCCACCATTACCAGCTTCGACGTTGTATTTCCCATCCTGTGGCGCATTGTACCCCACCGCTCATGCGGACGATACTCTCACGTCAGATGATGCGCCCTCCGTGGCTTCGGACTAAGAGAAGGAGGCAATATTACCTCTTGGAGAGTGCTGTAACCAGCTCCATGCCAGGCAGTCGCCTCTGAATTCGATCCGCCACGGACGAGGTTCTGATTCCAACGTGCTAAAGGTCCCCGTGCGTATCGTCGAATAAGGACATGGAGCGGGCGGAGGCCCGGCGGCGAAAGAAGCGGGTAGAAAGAACGGGAGAAAGGTGTTCCCCTGGTTCTCATGGCGGATGGAGGAGCTTCGCAAGACGGATGAGGGAGGCTTCACCCTCATTGAGCTACTGGCAGTGGTCGTTATTATCGGCATACTCGCCGCCATCGCGATACCGAATTACATCGGCCAGCAGGACAAGGCGAAGGATGCCGCCGCCATGGCGCAACTGCGTATGGCGGCGACCTCGCAGCAACTCTATTACGTGGATCAGAACGCGTACGCCGGAGACGCCACGGACCTCGAAGCCTACGGTTTCAGGCAGGGAGAGCAAGTGGTGACGGTAGGGGCAGCCGACGCCAGTACCTACTGTATGCAGGCCCCTGGCGGCGGAAGTACGTTCAGGATCACCCAGGACACGGGCAGGCCCGAAGCCGGCATATGCTAGGAGCGCTCCAGAGGGTGGCGCGGAGCGTTGAGTTAGCGCCAGACGCCATCCCGCCTGCTCTCATAGCAAGGAACGTCGGAGGAGAAATGGAACTCGTCCGCGTCTTTCGCTAACATACGACGAGGGTCGACGGCGAACTTGGAGGGGGAGCCGTCGGCCCTCCCCTATGGATACGCAGCTTGCCCTATGAGGTTGCGGAATTAGGAGAAGGGCTCGGCGGGAGCGCAGGTAGAATCGCTCAGCCTGTAACGGTGGGGCGAATCAGACAGCCCGGCCTTCACTCCTCAGCATCTCCCTTATGCGCCGGCCGTCGCGGTGGCCGTGGTAGTAGGAAAGCCTGTCAGGGTACTCTGTCCACGCAGCGAGGCTGTTGTTGGTCGCGAACGTTTGCGTCTGCCCAAAGCGCCCATCCTCCCAGCCGCTCCTGTAGGCTGAATCCTCGTGGTGAACCCCTGCCCCTCCGGTGGCTCTCTCTCGGATCATTCCACACCTCCCAGGCGAGTGGCTCCTACGAGCATCATATAAACACAATGGATTCACGAATGTAAGGCCTGTACTTAATAAAATCGAACAAAAGTTAGAAAAACTGCCATATTTGGTGTCTTTGGACCGTCAGAAGAGAGAAGGTTGTGCGTATTGTCACTATTTCACCACATGAAGATGCGAGCGGCGTCCGAGAAGGTATGCGAAGAGTGAGGCTCCGAGCAGGGCTGGGGCGACCATGCCGGAAAGGGCGGCCACCCCTGTCCAGAAGGAGGTGGCGATGGTCGCGCTATCGAGCAGGGCGGGTCTGGGTGTTTCGGACCACCTTCCGGTAGCGAGAAGCAGGGTAGAGGCGAGGGCTCCGGAGAGCAGCCAGCCGGCGTAGTTACTGAGTGGCACGCCGAAATAGACGCCGC
Source organism: Rubrobacter sp. (assembly GCA_035697505.1). GTDB lineage: Bacteria > Actinomycetota > Rubrobacteria > Rubrobacterales > Rubrobacteraceae > Rubrobacter_D. The sequence continues at coordinate 13,672 of DASSCV010000262.1, read as the reverse complement.
CTTGGGGCCACACCCAGAAGCCCAGGGAGGCTGCGCCAGGGTCGAGGACGGCATCCATCCAGACGAGGAGTAGGGTAGCGTAGAGTACGTGGAGGAGAAGCAGGCGGGTCCCCCAGGAGGCTGCCACGGCCCCGACGACGAGTGGCGTGTAGGAGAGGGGCAAGAGGTAAGGAACGAGTCCGGCGAGCCTGGGCCCCAGGGCGTCGCCGTAGTAGAAAGCGCCATAGGGGAAGCCTGTGGTGACGCCGACACCCTCTATAGCGTAGCCAAAGATCGAGAGGGCGAGTAGGGACAGGACGGCCTTGCGCAGGCCGAGGTAGCGGAAAAGTGCGACGGCCGAGGGCAGGGCTATCAGGAGGGTCGAGACGTATGAGCCCATGCTCGCTCCCTTTAAGTCCGGGTAGCGCACGGCGAAGAATGCGGCCACGAGGGAGAGGGCGCAGGCGAGGATCAGGGGTCGCGGTGTGGTGCGGCGGAGCTGGGTGAACACCCGTGTAATATTAAAGGGTCAGCTGGGGTGACGCTGGTATATATTAGGGCCTGTGATCCTGCGTCTGCTTTACATCTCGCGGCCCGTGCTCTGGATCAACACCGTAGGTCCGGCCACGATCGGGATGTGGCTCGCCGGGGATCTCTTCGCGTGGGGAGCACTGCCGGTTCTGTTGTGGCTCACACTCCCGTTCAATCTTCTCATCTACGGCGTCAACGACGTATTCGACCAGGAGACCGACGCGAAAAACCCCCGCAAAGGCAGCCTGGAAGGAGCCAGGATAGACCGCTCCGAGGTCAGCCCCGTCGTGCTCGGCGTCATCCTTACGAATGCGCCGGTCCTGATCTACGCCTTCCTGTTCGTGCCTATTTCCGCCTTAGCCTGGATGCTGCTCTACGCGCTGCTCTTCCTCGGTTACTCCGTCCCACCCGCGCGCTTCAAGGCTCGCCCCTACCTCGACTCGCTAAGCAACGCGGCCTACGCCCTCCCGCTCGTCTTCGTACCGCTCGCCCTCGGCAGGGGGCCGGTCTGGTCAGCCGCGCTCGGGCTCATGGCGTGGAGCGCGGCCAAGCACACCTTCGACGCTGTGCAGGACGTGGATGAGGACCGCAGGGCAGGCATCCTCACGACCGCGGTCAGGCTCGGCCCTGGCGGCGTCGTCTTCTGGAGCGGTGCTCTCTGGGCGCTCGCTACCGTGTGCTTCGCCCTAGTGAGCGTGCCCGTCGCGCTTCTGAACGCCGCCATAGCGGGTCTGCTGTTGTACTTCCTCGGCCAGAACCCCACGCCGGAGACGGGACACCGGCTCTATAAGTACTCTATCGCCTTCCCTTACGTAGTAGGGACCTTCGCCGGCGTGCAGCTCGTCGCTGCGCTGTCTCTGGGAGCTTACCCTTGAGCCGGGTCGTCGTGGTCGGCGGCGGCATCGGCGGTCTGGCCGCGGCCGCCCTGATCGGGCGCGCCGGGCATGAGGTTACGCTGCTGGAAGCCACTCCTCGGGTTGGCGGGAAGAGCCGGCGCATCGAGCTCGACGGCCGGCGGATGGATACGGGGCCTTCGCTCCTCACCTTCCCTGGTGTATGGGATGAGTTTCTGCGGCGCTGGGACGCCGCGGACGGTCAGCCCGGCGAGGCTGCCGAGGTCGCAGGGCTGAGGCTGATGCGGCTCCCCGAGGTAGGACGGTATTACTACCGCGGCGAGACAACGTCGCTGCCTGTGGAGGAAGGCCATCCGTGGCGGGCGGCGTGGGAGCGGTTCGCCGGTATACACGGTGGACTCGGGCCCGAGGTCACGCGGCTACTGACGGCTGACCCCGCAGACCGCAGGACGCTGCCGGCACTGGGACGCCTTCTAAGAATCTACGGGTCGAAGTTGACGACCCGTTCTTACCTGGACAGCCTTCAATGGCTGCCTGAGGGGTTGAGGGAGATCATCGCCATTCACACGCTCAACGCCGGGGTGGCGCCGACGCGGACGCCCGCGCTCTACGCGAGCATTCCTGCGATCATGGCCGTCGATGGAGTTTTCGTGCCTGAGGGCGGCGTCTACGAGATCGTGCTCTCTCTCTACCGGCTCGCCCGGCGCGCAGGGGTCGAGGTCAAGACAGGCGAGGCTGTGCTCGAGATCGGGCACGGCAGGGTCGTGACGGCGCAGGACGAGTACAGGTCAGAGAGGGTGGTGAGCGACCTCGACTCAGGCAGGCTGCAGAGCTTGCTGGACCCCGAAAGAGAGCGCGCGAAGGAGTGGCTGTCTTGCTCCGGGGTGGCCGTGTACGCGACGCTCCGGGAAGAGTTGCCAGCCGGGGTCGGGGTGCACAGCGTCGTGTTGCCTTCCGACCCCTTTGATCTCTACACGAGCCTCGAAGCTGGCAGTGAGCCGCGGGAGACGATGGCGTTTCTCAACTACTATCGCGGGGGTGAGATCTACCCCAACAGCGGGGGGACGCTGGCTGTCTTGCTTACGGCGCCGGCAAACGGGCGGGAGTACGGTGTGGAGGACCCGTTCGTCAGGCGGGAGATCGAACGCGTCTCCGTCGCAGTGGGACTGCGAGAACCGGCGACCACGTATTTCGGGGAGTACGAGGTCCTCGACCCCTGGTACTTCGGCGCCTGGGGGAGCGCGGGCGGGGCGCTGTACGGGGCCGTGCGTCCCTTCTGGAGCAGCGGACCTTTGCACAGGCCCCTTTACAACGATCGTAGTCGTCCGTGGCTGTGGCGGGTCGGGGCTTCGGTGCATCCTGGGGGCGGCATACCGGCCGTTCTCGGGGGAGCCATGAGCTCGACGGGCAGAATGCTCCGATCTCTGGTTAAGTAAGAAGCGACCTAGCACAGGAGGACGTTCGGAATGAAGTTGGGAAACCAGCGTGACCTGTTCGAGATACCTGAGGACATCGTCTATCTGAACTGCGCCTTTATGGCGCCGCAACTGCGCCCGGCGCGAGAGGTCGGCGAGAGGGCGGTGTCGCGCAAGTCACGACCCTGGGAGATCACACCGGACGTCTTCTTCGAGGATGCGGAAGAGATCCGGGCACTGTTCGCGCGGCTCGTCGGCGGGGATGCCGACGGCGTCGCGATTATTCCTTCCGTCAGCTATGGGATCTCCGTCGCAGCGGCGAACTTGGATGTGCGAGAAGGAGAGAAGATAGTAATCCTTGAGGACCAGTTTCCATCCAACGTCTACGCGTGGGGCGAGCTTGCGGAGCGGAGCGGGGCGAGGCTCGTCACCTTACCCCGTCCAGAAGATTTCGACTGGACCCGTGCCCTGCTCGAGGAGATCGACTCAGACACCGCCGTTGTGGCCGTCCCGAACTGCCACTGGACCGACGGATCGCTCGTCGACCTGGCACGCGTCGGTGAGAGGGTCCGCGAAGCGGGGGCGGCGCTGGTCGTCGACGCGATACAGTCTCTTGGGGCGCATCCCTTCGACGTATCGGAGGTCCGGCCTGACTTTCTCGTCGCCGCATCGTACAAGTGGCTGCTCGGACCATATGGTGTCGGGTTTATGTATGTCGGGGAGGAGTATCGGGAGGGGAAGCCCATAGAGCACAACTGGATCAACCGCCGCGGAAGCCAGGACTTCTCGGGGCTGGTGGCTTACCAGGACGCCTTCCAGCCTGGTGCCAGACGCTACGACGTAGGGGAACGGAGCAACTTCGCCCTGCTCCCTATGGCTGCCGAGGCGCTGCGCCAGCTCCTCGACTGGGGAGTAGAGAACGTCTCGGAGACCATTGGTACGTTGACAGATCTCATAGAAGAGAAGGCCGGAGAACACGGGCTCGTGACGATCCCCAAAGAGAGGCGGGCGCGGCACATGATCGGGCTGATGCTCGGCCCTGACGCCCCTGATGACCTCCCCACCCGGCTTACGACCCACAACATCTACGTCAGCGTTCGCGGCCCGAGTGTGCGCGTCTCGCCCCACCTCTACAATACCGAATTGGACGTGCATCGGCTCTTCGATGTCCTGGAGCGAGTGGCCGGTTAGAGCGGTTGGTATGTCTTCTCTCTCGTTCTGAGGAGCGCCGACGCTATCCGGCGCTCACACGCTCGATGCTCGACCAGGGAAGGAACTCATAGCCGGTCGGGTCCCCGCTGGAGTCCCTGGCGTCGAGGAGCAGGCCGCTCTCGTTCTGGTCGCAGACATAGCCCTCCAGATCGACTCCGGTTCTGGCAGAGACCGTGACCGGTCTCCCACGGCCCAAGAAACCCTCGATCTGCGGCGCGTCTTCCCGCATGCCCTCCTTGCTCTCAGCATCCAACGTCTCTCCTTCTCGTCCCGTGTCTGACACAGGGAAGGTTACAGTACAGCACGCGCCCTGTCGGGCGCTTGTCAGCTTTCGTTCGTGGTTGGTCGATGCCGGGGCAGATGGCCTCTAAACGATGCCGGTCCTGAATGCTGTAGGGAGGAGATTGGGGACTTCTTGCCAGTGGGAGAAGCCGTGTACGTCGCTTCTCCTGGTAAGGAGGTCGCGGTTCCAGGGCTGGATTTTGGCCACCGCCCAAAGACCGGCGTCGGCGACCCGTTCAATGGTTTCAGGCCTGTCGTCTATGAGGCCGAAGGCACCCAGTTCCTCCATGATATCGAGCTTGTCACCTGTCGTAACCGTAAGTCCCACATCAGGGCCGAAGTGGGTTCCGAGCCAGGGCCCGAGATGTGGGGCCATGATCTCGGGATCATTGTGGGTTACGAAGTGGATCTGTATGCCATACCTTTCCTGCAGCGTGCGCAGCACCTCTGGGGCGCGAGGGTAGGGTTGCCGGTCCCGAACGCGCTCAGGGTCGAAGACGCGATCGAAGATGGTGGTCGTTGTCTTTTCGCCGTAGGTATCGAGGATGTGAGTCCAGGTGGTGATCCTGTCTATATCGAGCGTCTCGCCTGTGATGTCGAGGACTGCCGAACAGACCCAGGCGCCCGTGTCCCAGATGGTGGAGTCAACATCCGTGCAGAGGGTCGGTTTCAAGGTACTCACAGCTCTTCGATCGGGATCGCCTCTGTGAGACCTGATGCGGGGTCTATGACAGCGTAGGTCGCTCCCGCTTCGCGAGCAACGAGCGCGTGGCGTCTGAGGCCGTCCTTGTCATCTATGGTACCGAGGCTGTCCGGCAGGTCGAGGTGAGATGCGCGTTCGCGGAAGTCGCGGGCGTTCCCGGGTGAACTGAAGAGCGCTGCTACCAGGACCTCTCCGTCGTCGACCTCGACTGTGATCAGGGGCGCCTCTCCCCTCTCGTCGGAGATCATGTACAGCGGGAAGGGGATCTCACCGACCATCTCCTCAGCCTTCTGGGCCACGTCACCGGCGTGGAACAGACCGGCGCCTCTATCGGAGACGGCGAGCACGTAGTCGGCTCCAGAGAGCGCGAAGACTTCTACTGAGCCCCAGTCGGAGAGCTCCCTTGGATCCAGGCCAGAGAGGCTTTCCATCCCGTGCACGGCCGCACCAGCGGAGAATTCCCCTGCGAGCTCTCTGTCCGAGAACAGGGCGCTGACCTTTGCCTGTTCGCCGCCTACCTCGGTCTCCTGGAAAACATCCCTTCCTTCGGGATCGACCAGCTTGAAGAGGGGTGGACCAGGGAGATCGTCCAGGGTCAGTTCGCCACCGGTCTCACCCATAATCCCCCTCCCTGCTTACGAGGTCTTTGGCCGTTTCGTGTGGGAAGAGCGTAGCCACGGCGAGGGCCGAGAGACCGAAGAAGAGCAGGACCCGGAACGCCGGGCTGAGCGAGGCGGTCAGGAAGGTCTCGATGAGCGTGGCGAGCGTTATGAGCGCTTTGCGGCGCTTGCTCAGTCCCAAGAAACAGTGCTCCTGTAGCGGCTTTTACGGGGAGCGATCTTACCACCGCGTCGCACCGGGACGCGCGAGGTGAACCAGATACCCTAGATCAGGGACTTGGGGCGGGCGACCTGTCTGACGACGGAGAGGAGGTCTTCGTCGGTAAAGGGCTTTCTCAGTACCCGTACCGAGCCTTGCGTGCGTTCGGCGAGCGCTTTCGCGGCCGGGTCTTTCTTGGCTGCGGTGAGGACCACGGGGATCTTCTGGGTCTTGGGCATCGCCTTCAAGCAGTGACACGTCTCTACGCCGCTCAGCTGGGGGATCGAAACGTCCATGATTATGAGGTCGACCCTGCGGGTGAGGGCCTCCTGGAGGGCCGTGCGGCCGTCCGCCGCAGAGACCACGCGGAAACCCGCATTCTCCAGGGCTCTGGCGGAGCGCCCCAGGGCTTCTACGTCGTCGTCTGCTACCATGATGGTTGCTCTACGGTCCACGGCGCTAGATTTTACACCCAATTTACATTTGCAGCGACAGTGATTTGCGCCACACTCCTCTCCGACGCGGGAGGATAGATGCGCTACACTCAACTTCGAGCACGGGAAACGAACGTCGGGTACGAGAGGTGAGCGTGACGGAGCAGAAATACTTCCGTAGAGGTTTCAAGATGCGGGAGAACGTCCAGCATCTTCTGGACCGGGACTATCGCTCTGAGGTCGTTGACAGGGTCCGTGAGAACGGCAACGTCTTCGAGACCGACGGCCTTACGATCCGCCTCGCCGATGAGTTCGGGTTCTGCTACGGGGTAGATAGGGCTGTGGACTACGCCTTCCAGGCCAGGGAGAAGTTTCCTGACAGGCGCATCTTCATCACAGGGGACATGATCCACAACGCCTCCATGAACGACCGCCTGCGCGAGATGGGTATAGAGTTCCTCTCCACCGGCTTCGAGGGCCCCCCTGAGGAGGTTTTCGATGAACTCTCCCCAGAGGACGTCGTGCTCCTGCCCGCGTTCGGCGCACCCATAGATTGGGTCGAGAAGCTAAAGCAGAGGGAGTGCGTCGTGGTCGACACGACCTGCGGGTCGGTCCTCTCGGTATGGAAGCGCGTTACACGCTACGCCAGGCGCGGTTTCACCAGCATCATCCACGGCAAGTACTACCACGAGGAGACCAAGGCAACCGCCTCGCAGACTTTGCAGGACGGCGGCAACGGGAAATACCTGATCCTGCGCAACCTGAAGGAGACGGGCTACGTAACGGACTTCATCCTTGGCAGGATGGGCGCTGAAGAGCTAACGCAGAGGCTTGCGCACGGCATGTGTCCCGGCTTCGATCCCGAAGAGGACCTGCAGCGTGTCGGGGTCGCCAACCAGACTACGATGCTTATGAGCGAGACGATGGCCGTAGGCGAGGAGCTCAGGAAGGCGATGGCTGAGTGCTACGGGGCGGAGAACATCGAGGAGCACTTCGAGCTATTCGACACCATCTGCTCGGCGACCCAGGATAGGCAGGACGCCCTCTTCGGGCTACTGGAGAGTTCTCTAGACCTTATGGTCGTTATTGGAGGCTACAATTCCTCGAACACGAACAACCTGGCGATCATCGCTGACGAGCGAGTCCCGCACAGCTACCACGTAGCGAGCGGCGATTGCATAGAGGGTGACACGATCCGCCACAAACCAGCAGGAACGCCGCTGGACAGCAGGGAAGAGGTAGTGGAAAGTGGCTGGCTTCCCGAAGGTCCTGTGCGCATAGGCCTCACAGCAGGCGCCTCGACCCCCAACTCCCAGATAGGGCTGGCCATCGGCCGCATCCTCGAGGCTCGCGGGCTTCCGCCCGAGATCGCACTCGCCTAGAGCCCGGCTTCGATCGGGCTTCCAGCCTGCTAGATCCGGCCACACGCCAACGAGTTCTGAAATGAAGAGGACCGCAGTATGGGAAAGCACGACGGCCCTTGGTACACGGATTGTACCTGGGCGGAATCCGCGTCCCTACCCCTCTCGCTTCTCGAGTTTCAGGAAGCGCCTGTCCGCCTTGCCACCCAGCGTATACGACACACCACCAAACTCCGCTGATGCCTTGCTGCCGACATTCTGCTCGACCCACGCCTTAGCCTCTTCGGGCTGCGCTCCCTCGGAGGGGACTGTGGCAACGTAGCCTAAGAAATTCTGCGCCAGTGCGTCGGCGCGGGCAGGGTCATCAGAGATAACCCATGCTTCTACGAGGCGTACGCTGTTAGCGTCTGATGAGTTGATTTCAACCAAATGCTCACCGTTGGCCTCTTGCTTTTCGCAAGTCCACCGCACCTCGTTGTCAGGCCCCATCAGTTCCGGCTCGCTGCACTTGAAACCCCTATTTTCCAGGTTGAGGTAAATATCCTGTGGAGTGAGCCCGGGTATATTCCTCGATGCAGGCTCGGGATTCGGCTCGGACTTCTGTTGCTCTTGGGAAGGCTTCCTAGTTACCTCGCCCTTCACTGTCTCTGGCTTCTTTGGTTGTGCCTGTTTGGCCCGGCTTGGCCCAGGTTCAGCCTCGCTCTCGGGGCTGCTTCCTTGGCCAGCACCCTCTTCGCCACATCCCACCATGAGTATCGCCATCGCTACCGTAGCTGCCAGTAGCGTTGCCCGCATCATCGCTCCTTTCCCGTCGAGGGCCGGACCATGAGTTCATTCCTCTGAAAGCCTGACGCAACCTCGAACAGGCTGGGTACGTCATAATGGCCAGCATGACTCGCCCTGTTGGTGCCCTCTTCGCTGCGGTTCCGTGCACCTGGTGAGGTTGAGGCCAAAAGAACAGCCTACTGCTCGCTCGGGTGGTTGCGTCGCCACGCTTCCATCAGATCGTCGGAGCGGCGCTTTCTCTCTTGGTTTCTCTTTTTTCGGCGGCGTTCGTCGGCCTCCCTGGCCTTCCTCCTCTTCCTCCGCGCGCGGTCGCGCTCTTTGCGGCGGTCCGTCATGCCACGGGCCTCCATTGTGGCCAATCCTCACGCGCCAGATCGACGGTGGCGGCGATCTCGGTTTCGTGTTCAAGCTCATATCTAATTACATCAGAAAAACAACAGCGTGTACTCGATCTAGCCTGTGCGATACTCCATACTTCTCCTGGTAGGGCAAAGTAGTACAAAGTGGATCGGGAACACAAACCCGGCCAACAATCGTTCACGCGCCAGTCGGTACCCGGCTAGCGCCCGACCGAGGACGGGACCAAGTGCTGCGGCTGATGAGGATGATCTTGATATGCGTAGCTATACTCTTGATATTAACCGTGGTCGCCCTACTCGGCGTCGCGTTGTGGAACGTGTTGGGCATATACATCGATGCCCAAACCGCTGCGGAAAGGAAGTACCTCCTTCAATCCTTTGTCATCGTCGTGGCCGGGGGGAGTTGGTTGCTTATCGGCGCCGGTGTGGCTGGGGTTCTCTACCTCTCACGTAGGAACCTACGGCAGCAACGAGAACTCCAAGTGCAGCGCGCCCAACAGAATGCGCTGCCAGCGTACCTCGATCAGATGGTTCGACTGTTGAACGACAAAGATACGCCGTTGCGCCACTCTAGAGGTGGCGAGGAGGTGAGCATTCTGGCCAAAGGGCGCACTCACACGGTGCTGCCAAGGTTGGATGGCGAAGGTAAAGCGCGCGTTTTGCAGTTCTTGTATGAGACGGGCCTGATCATCAAGGACCGCTCGGTTGTCGATCTGCTTGGAGCCGACCTTCGCGCAGCCAACCTCAGGGGTGCCAACCTCAGACGGGCAGACTTGAGAGGGGCAGACCTGAGCAGAGCCAACATGGAAGGGGCAGACCTCAGTGGGGCAGACTTCAGAGGAGCTAACCTGCGAGAGGCCAACCTGCATTGGGCGGATCTAATCTCGGCTAACCTGAGCGAGGCCTACGTAGGCAGTACAGAGCTGAGCTTGGCCGACCTGAGCGGGGCCGACCTGCGCAACGTTAAGGAACTCAGCGTTGGGCAACTAGACCAAACCTACTCCCTCGAAGGTGCCACTATGCCCGACGGAACAAAGCATCCTTAACAGCGAACCTCGCGGAATTCGGATCAAGGCGAAGTTCGTAGCACATCACTACTAAGAAATTAAGCGACGTATGCTTATATCTATGGAACTTGGCGCAGATTTTTCGAAGGGTTGTGCGGGCGGAGAATCGGCCACCTTGCTACCGCGACGCACACCACGCTGCCCTTCGCGAGTCGCTTGGGACAGCGTCGTACTGTGGGAGGCTGTGAGCTGTGCGCGGTCTGCACGTACGATCCGACGCTTCCGTTAGCAAAATTAGAGGCCAGCCTCGACGAGCTTGCGTGCTATGTCGGTGAACTCCCGTCCCTCCGTGGTGTTGGAGGCCAGCGAGCGCGTCGAGCCGTCGTCGAAGACGATCTGGACGGTCTCCTTACCTGGCATTTGCCCCTGCAGATAGCTCCGCGCGGCGTAAGCGGCGCCGGCGAGCGCACCGAGCAGGAACAGGCGTCTCAGGAGTTTCTTCATTGGTCGCTCCCCTCTGCGATGGCCTTCTCCACCTCGCCGCGGGCGTTTCGCATATCGTAGAGTACGAGGCCGACCCTTGCTTCCTGGCCCGTCGTGGCCGCCAGTACGCCGCCCCCATCGAGCCGCACCACGAGCAAGTGTCCCTCACCGGTATCTATTCGCAGCTGGGAGATGTGGCCCTTTCCACTCTCATTCGCAACCCGCTCCGAGAGGTACACGAGCGCGGAAAGCATCGCGCCGACCCGCTCCCTATCCACCCCAGGTTCGTGCGTGGAGGAGAGGAGATCCCGCTCACCAGAGAGTACGGCGCAGGAGTCGATGTCCTCCGAGAGCGCCCTGAGATCGGCAAGCACGCGGTCGAGATCCTGCGCCGCCCGGGCCCCACTTCTTTCAGCCATAAGCATCTCCCGTCCCCTGTCTGCCGCCGAAGCGGGCATTATATCCGAAGGCCACCATCGTCTCCGAAAGAGCTTAACAGAAGCCTTAGGCAATGGTATATTCACCTCTTCAGGGGCGATTAGTTCAGCGGGAGAGCGCTGTGCTCGATCCTCTACCTCCCCTCCCTCACTTCCGCCTTATTCACCGAAACTCATAGACGGAGAAGTGTTCTAAGAAGTTCAGCTTGGGGATTCGGAACGCTTGAGCGTAAGGAGGGTGATGTCGTCCTCCTGCTCCCAGCCCTCCCCTACAAAGGAGTAAAGTTCCTCCAAGAGAAACTGCCCTAGCGACCTCTCCTCAGCGTGCTCGGCGACGAGTGCCCGAAGTCGTGGGAAGCCGAACATCTCACCCTTAGGACTGTGCGCCTCTACCAGCCCGTCACTGTAGAGGAGGGCTGCCTCGCCTCCTTGCAGGATGGTCTCCTTCTCCTCATAGCCCATCCCCGGCATGAGACCAAGGGGCATCCCCCTAGCCCTCAACTCCTCGGCATCACCGTTACGGTATAGGTAAGGGATGTCGTGGCCGGCGTTGGCGTAATTGAGACTACCGCTCTTGGGATCGAGGATGGCGTAGAAGCAGGTGACAAACATGTTGGAGGGGATGCGAGGGGACAACGCCTCATTGACCCGTCTGAGTACCTCGCTGGGCGAGGAGGATTCCAAGTCCTGTGCGGCGAGCTGCAACATACCGCAAGTGGTGGCCATCACCAGCGCTGCGGGTACTCCCTTGCCCGTTGCGTCCCCCACCACAAGCCCTACTCGACCTTCAGAGAGGAGGTGGAAGTCGTAGAAGTCTCCTCCTACATCTCTGGCAGGCCGGTAGAAGGGAGTAATCTGCCAACCCTCTAGCTGCGGCACGACCTTAGGGAGTGAGGCTTGCTGGATGCGCCTTGCCACCTGCAACTCCTGCTCGACGCGCTCGCGCTCTATCCTCTCTTGCTCTAGACGCTGGCTCATTATTTGTGAGCCGCCAGTTCCCGCACCCCACTCCTCGGCGATCTTACCCTTGGATATGCGGTGGATGAAGATGGCCATGGAGGCTATCTCCCTGCCGGTGGGCGCGGTGCCCATAAGCTCCCTGCGATCGTGGGTAGCGCGGCCGCTGATGCGGCTCACAACCTTCTCGCCTACGGCTACCTGGTCCTCGATACTGAAGCGGACGCCGGAGAAGGCGGTGACGAACTCGGCAACTTGGCGCTTGTAGCCCTCGCGGTCGGGCTGTTGGTCGGAACGTAAGCCGTGGCTGATGAAGTCGGGAGCCATCATCTCTTCGATCGCGTTCAGGTCCGCCCTGACTCGTGCCTCCAAGAAACAGCGGACCAGAGCCATGTTCTCTTCTGCCGACATAGAAGTTCTCCTCCTTGTCAACTCACATCGTTCTCCACTGGGTCGACACCATGAGCATGATGCCACCCGGAGGGCCCTGGCACATCGGCTGGAGCCTTATTCACCGAAGCTCGTAGACGAAGGTCCACGAGGATCGATTCTGCTCATTCCCAGCACCCTAAGTACCTTACGCCCCCATTAGAAGGGGTAGCGAAGGCTCTCAGAGGGTGTTGGAGGTGTATTCACCGCTCATAATGAAGCTGGTGAGATGACTTGTGTCTCCCCCTCCACATCCTCGGGAGCACAATGTGCTCGTGGTTGGTGGTGCGGGTCAATATCGTTTAGACCTTTCCCTCGTAACGTTTGTCGTAACGCTTTGGAGACGGTAATCATGTACAGTGGGGTTGTGACAGAAGGGACAAGGCAACAGGGACGAAGAGTCAGCCGGATGAGCCACCGCACCGCCGCGTGGTTGGGCTGGTCGCTGTGGGCACTCTCCTTGACTTTGACGGCTCTGAGCCTTCTGCTTCTGGTCCTGAACCTCTCTCACCCTGACGTTCCCGTCTACTCCTTCTGGGCAGAGAATGTCTTGTTCTCGATCGGCTACTCGACCGTGGGCGCCGTGCTAGTTCCTCGTATGCCCGCAGAGAACCCTATAGGCTGGCTTTTCTGCGCGATAGGCCTCTTGTGGGCAGTAATCCATCTAATTGGCGAGTATGCTATCTACGCGCTACTAGCGGAACCAGGATCGCTCCCGGCTGGTGAACTCGCGAGTTGGGTCTACTCTTGGCTATGGGTTCCTGGTCTCGGCCTTCTTGTGTTCCTATGCCTTTTGTTCCCCAATGGACGGTTGCCCAGCGCTCGTTGGAGGTGGTTCGCGCGTCTGAGCGCACTCTTGACGTTGGTAGGAGCGGTTTTAGCGGCGTTCTCTCCCGGGCCGATCGTCCTCGGCCTCCCTGGCATTCGCAATCCGCTGGGGATAGAGGACCTGCCGAATGCTTACAAGCCGGTGCAAGTACTCATGCTCGTTCTGATAGCCATCTCAGTAGCCTCGCTGTTGCTGCGACGGGTGTACGCCAGGGGAGTAGAGCGCCAGCAGACCAAGTGGTTCACCTATACTTCTGCGGTAGCGGTGAGTGGTGCCATCCTCCAGTACATCATCTCTGAACCGTTTGCGTTGGTGTGGCTCGGAGGGGTTGCATACGCACTCGTTCTCATCGGCCTTGTAGGCATCCCGATCTCCATGGGGATCGCGATAATGCGCTACAGACTCTACGAGATAGACCTCATCATCAACCGCACCCTCGTCTACGGCTCTCTGACAGCTGTGCTGGTTGCACTCTACTTTGGGGGCATCGTTCTGTTGCAGCGGCTATTCGTTGCACTGACCGGCGAGAGGTCCACCCTGGCGGTCGTGGTATCCACCCTCGTGATAGCTGCCCTGTTCACGCCCTTGAGGCGTCGTATCCAGTCCTTCATAGACAGACGCTTCTACCGCAGCAAGTATGACGCGAGAAAGACCCTCGAGACCTTCTCGGCCCAGTTGCGCAACGAGACAGACATGGACGCATTGAGCGACGACCTGATGGGGGTGGTGAGGGAGACCATGCAACCCGCGCACGTCTCTTTGTGGTTGCGCTCCGACACGGCTCCAAAGGGCAAG
>DASSCV010000261.1:0-8775 GCA_035697505.1 Rubrobacter sp. | reverse complement strand
TCTGCGCCCCACGTCCCGGTGCTACTTGCTCCGTGCCTTCGGGACGCTTGCTCACACCTGTACCTCCGCTTCGCCCTCTTCGGTCTCCCTCTCGGCCCAATAAGCCTTGCTCACAGGCACGAGCGACATCTCGAGCCAGTCCTGCCCGTAGCGCTCCCTGGCGAGCTTTGCCGCATCATCGTTACCGGCGGCCTCGACGTCGCCCCTGTGCTCCAGCGGCTCGTCGTACTCGGTGCGCGCGAAGACCATGTATCTCTCCACCACTCCTCCCTACTCAGGCCTGATAACCCTGACGATGGCCTGGCTCGGCACGACGAACATCTCGCGCCAGCGCCACTCGTCGTACATGAGGTGCGCATAGACGGCAGCGTCTCTAGGCTCCGCTGCCCTGACGTTGCCGTTGTGCCTCAGCGGGGCTTCGCCCACGCGGGCCGTAAATACCTCGTAGTTCTCGACCGGCCGCATCAGACGACCCCCACGTCCTTGAGTTGCTTCCTCCCAAGCGGCGTAATATCTTTCCTCGACCATGTCTCCCACACTACCTCGATGTCCACCTCGTCTATGCCATCCATCTCGAGGAGCCTGTCGCTGACGTCGTCCTGGATCATGTCCATCGCAGGACAACCCATGCAGGTAAACGTCAGTTTTATCTTCGCCTTCGCCCCCTCCACCTCGACGCCCCGGATGAGACCGAGGTCGACGAGACTGACGGGGTACTCCGGGTCGAATACCTCCCTGAGCGCGTCCCTTGCCTCCTCCGCCCTGATGCGTGAAGCGACGAACTGCTCCTGCATCGCTAGACGGCCTCCCTGGCATAGAGTTCCTTGTAGCCGCGCTGAAGATGCTCGACGTACTCCTCGTTCTTGGGACCGCGTTCCCTCCAGCGGACGAGCACGTCGTCCCAGGAGCTCTCACCCTCCTCGAACTTCCACCGCTTCTCCTCGGCGTCGAACCGGGCGGGGAACGGGGAGTCTATGACGTACGTGTCCTCTTCCTCATCGTAGTGGGCCGGTACGTTGAGCCCAAGGGACTCGCACAGGGGCACCGTGTGGCTCATCCATGTCTGCCTGAGCTGGTCGTTGGTCGAGCCCTTGTAACCGTACTCGATCTGCTCGTTGTGCCGCTTCTGTCCGTCAGGCAGGCCGAACCACTCGAGCGTCAGCGGGAACATCCAGTCGACCGCCCGCTGAAGCTCCTCCTTTTTCTCGGGGTCCCTGGAGAACGCTTTCATCCACTTCTCTCCGTGCCTGAGGTGGAAGTTCTCCTCGCGGTCCACCTTGACGAGAGCCCTCTTCCACGGCCCGTATGAACAGTTTTGGTGGATGTCACTCAGCAGAACGAAGCCGGCCCTGTCGTAGAACCCGTTGGCGACGATGAGCTCCGTGAAACTCTCGAGCGGCACATCGAAGGCATAGGGGTGCTTGAACTGCCTTGGCTTGCGCTCGTAGACGAGTTCCTCCGTGTCCACTCCCAGATCCCTCAGCATGCGGTAGGCAATGTGCGCATGCCCCAGCTCGTCCTGCACTATCCCCATGACGGTGATGTAGTTGTTGACGCTTGGGAGCGTCGAGAAGTCTTTCGTCGCGTTCATGTATGCCGGAGCACTTATAAGCTCGGTGTCGGCGGAGACGATCAGAGTTCGCTTCAAACCCTCGACGTACCTCTCCGTCGCCTGCGAAGAGTCCTCGATGAGCCTCCCGCTCTTGATGCGATCCAGGAGTATCTCTTCAGTTACCGCCTTCATGCCTTCCTCCTCTGTCTAACCTGGCTGCAGCATAATAACTGTCCGGTCAGTCAATATCAATCATTGTGAGGTTACCCGCTCCGATCCTTTCGTAAACGCGGAGGGCGTTCTTGTAGAAGATCCTCTCCAGTGTCTCGCGTTCGAGGTCGAGGTTGGCGATAATCTGGGCGTTATAACCTGGTCCTGGCACGCCGGGCCAGTCGGTGCCGAAGATCATCTTCCGGGCGAGGCGTTCGAAGTCGAAGTTCCTGTAATAATCGGGGAGCTTATGTGGGGGGAGTCCGGAGACCTCGATCCAGACGTTGGGACGCATGATCGTGATAAATGCGGCGGCATCGTACCACCAGCCGCGGCCGCCGTGGGCGAGGACTATGGTGAGATCAGGGAAGTCGCGTGTGACGTCCTCGATCAGGGCAGGGTCGGCGTAGCGGTTCGACGAACCGGGGAAGACGCTTGTGCCGCAGTGGAATACGACCGGGAAGCCTTCCCTTTCGCAGTAGGCGTAGGCCGGGTAGAGCATACGGTCGTTTGGGGCGAAGGACCCATGGACGGGATGAACCTTGAGCCCGACCGCGCCGAGCTCGATCTGGCGCTCCAGCTCGTCTACCACTGGGAAGTGCAAGTGTGGGTTGAGGTTCGCCATGAGCCTGAAGCGTTCGGGGTTATGGGAGAGGAGTGGGATCAGGTCTTCCACAGGCTGTATGCCTGTGGACTTCGGGCTGTACTCGCAGAAAAGGACTGCGACGTCCACGCCCTCACGCTCCATGTAGTCGTCGAAACGCTGCGGGACGAGGGTGCCTTCCTCGTCGTACAGCTCGAGAAGGGAAGGCGAGCCGTACTGGGCCGCCCACTCTCTCCAGGACTCTTTCAGGGTCGGGAGACGCGCGGCGTGGACATGGGCGTCTATCAGGGGGACGCCGTTCAGCAAACTACCGGCCCCTCTCGACGACCATCGCCATGCCCTGCCCCCCCTATGCACATCGTTGCGAGGCCGTACCTCACGTCGGGACGCACGGCGCTCAGGGCTCCGCCGTGTCTACCTACAGGCGTTCTCACCGCGCCGACGATCCAGGCTTCCTTGATCCGTGTCACGATCCTCCTCTAGACCAGCTCGTCCTCTTGACGAGGCATCTGGACTCCTGTCTCTGGCTCGCGCAGTTTGAAGCGCTGGATCTTGCCCGTAACCGTCTTCGGGAGATCTTCGACGAACTCGACCAGGTGCGGGTACTGGTAGCGCTTGAGACGCTTCTTGCACCAGTCCTGCAGTTCTGTGACCAGCTCTTCGGATGGCTCGTACTCCTGGCGAAGGACGATGTGAGCTCTCACCCGCGTCAACTCGTCTACCGGGACACCTACGGCAGCGGCCTCTATAACCGCAGGATGATCCCCCAGCGTGCTCTCGACCTCGACGGGGGAAATCCAGAGGCCGCTGACCTTGATCATGTCATCCGCGCGGCCCTCGTACCAGTAGAAGCCGTCCTCGTCCACCCTGTACCAATCACCGGCGAAGAGCCACTCGCCCTGCATGGTCTGCTTGGTCTTCTCGTGGTTGCGCCAGTAGTACGCGGCGGCGGAATCACCTTTGACCGCGAGATATCCCGCCTGGCCTGGCTCCACGGGATATCCAGCCTCGTCCAGTATCTTGGCCTCATAACCCGGCACCGGCTTGCCGCTGGAGCCGGGTTTGATCTCTTCGGGCGAGTTGGAGATGAAGATGTGCAGCATCTCCGTCGAGCCGATACCGTCGAGAATGACCGAGCCGAACATCTCTTTCCAGCGCCGCCAGATGCCTCCTGGCAACGCCTCCGCCGCCGAGACGCACAGGCGGATCGAGGAGAGGTCGTAGTCGCCGGCTCCCTCGCGGTTGAGCATCGCGTTGTAGAGCGTTGGCACGGAGAAGAACAGGGTCGGTTTGAACCTTTGGGCTGTGCCAAGGATAGCGTCTGGCATGGGCTTGCCGGGGAAGAGCACCGTCGAAGCTCCGGCCCAGTACGGGAAGGAGATGTTGTTTCCCAAGCCGTAGGCATGAAAGAGCTTAGAGGCCGAGAAGCAAATATCGTCTTCAGAGACCTCCAGCACGTGCCTGGCATAGGTCTCGCAGGTGTAGATGATGTCGTGGTGAAGATGGACCGCGCCTTTTGGTTTCCCAGTGCTCCCCGAGCTGTAGAGCCAGAACGCCGGATCGTCCCTGTGCGTCGCGACAGGGTCGAGCCCCTCCTCTCCGCCTTCCAGCAGTTCCTCCAGAATGAGCGGTCCTTCGGCCCGACCGTTCGTGACGATGACCTCCACCGGCTCCTCGTCGTAACCTTCGAGGGCCGTCCGGATAGTCTCGTGGTGCATCTGGTCGCAGACAACGACGCGTGCGCGGCTGTTCTCCACGAAGAAGCGGTAGTCCGCAGGCTGGAGCAAGGTGTTGACCGGGATCGGGACGGCCCCAATGCGCATCACGGCGAAGAACGCCGTAGGGAAGGATGGGGTGTCGTTAAGCATCAACATGACCCTGTCTTCCCTGTCTACGCCCAGTGCCCGCAGGGCGTGGCCGAACCTGCTGATGCGGCTGGCGAGTTCCCCGTAGGTGACCTCGTCGTCGCCGCAGTAGATGGCGACCTTATCCGCGCGACCGGCCTCCAGGTTGCGGTCGACCAGAACACTCGCGTTGTACCATTCGGGGATCTCTATCATTACGAATCACCTCTGGGATACCGAGCCGCCGAGACCGCCCGTGGCGGCCTCTTTGTTCGTTGCCACGGCCCTCTTGACCACGACCGATTTCGTCTCCGTGTAGTAGTCGAGGGCTTCGATACCGTGCTCTTTGCCATAGCCCGACTGCTTCAGGCCGCCGAACGGCAACTCGTCGTAGACTAGCTGGGGGGAGTTGATCCAGGTGTACCCGGCCTCTAGCCGCTCGGCAGCGTCCGAAGCACGGTTGAGATCAGCCGTCCATATGGATGATCCCAGCCCGTAGATCGAACCGTTCGCTAGCGTCAGGGCCTCCTCCATGCCCGAGACGCGCCAGACTGGAAGCGCGGGTCCGAAGACCTCCTCCATGGCGACCCGCGAGTCGCGAGCGGGCTCGAGCAGGAGCGTCGGCTCGTAGAAGTAGCCCTTCTCGAAGCTGTCGCCCTCGGGTCTCCTGGCTCCGTGCAGCACCTCGGCTCCGGTGTCTACGGCGTCCGCGACCTGCTCCTCCAGGAGATCTCGCTGCCGCGCGGAATGCAGCGGCCCGAGCATCACGCCTTCTGCTGTCCCTGGACCAACCCTGAGCTTCTGGACCTTGCCAGCGAGCTTCTCGATGAAATCGTCGGCCACGCTGTCGAAGACGTATAGGCGCTTTATGGCCAGACACGCCTGGCCGCAGTTGAAGAACCTCCCCACGCTCGCGGCGCTCGCGGCCTTATCAAGATTTGCGTCGTCGCAAACGATCATGGGATCCGAGCCCCCGAGCTCGAGCGTGGTGCGCTTTAGGTCGCCCGCCGCTATAGCCATGAGCTTCTTACCCGTTGGCGTAGAACCCGTAAAGGCTATCTTGCGTACCAGGGGATGCTCCGCGAGCGCCTGACCGGCCCCCTCGCCCGTGCCTGTGATGACGTTGAACACACCCGCAGGCAGGCCCGCTTCGTGCATGATCTCCGCTATCCGCAACGTCGTGAGCGGGGTTGTGTCAGCGGGCTTCGCAACCACGACGTTGCCCGTGATCAAAGCCGGACCGAGCTTGTTGCCCAGCAGCGTTGTCGGGAAGTTCCAGGGAACTATGGCCCCTACTACTCCCAACGGACGCCTGATTATGAGGCCGTAGGTGTCCTCGTCGAGGTCGGCCACGTACCCGCCCCTGATGTTCCTGGCGAGCCCCACATAGTGCTCTAGCGTGTGCACGAAGCGCCGGATCTCCAGCCGCGCCTCGCGTAGAGGCTTCCCCTGCTCGGAGGTGAGCAGCGGTGCCAACTCCTCCCTTGCGGCGAGGACGGCCTCCGCCGCCTTACCGAGAATCTCGCCACGCTTCGCCGCCGGGATGTTTCGCCAGGCCGGGAAAGCCTCATACGCGCTACCGACAGCCCGATCCACCTCGGCCTTACCAGAGGCCGGTACCGTATCCACCTCCTCTCCGTTCGACGGATCGATGATGGACATCCGCTCGACCCCCGAAAGGTCGGTGTATCCGCCCTGGATGAACGCCTGCGCCATGAAGGCCTCCTCTTACGTACCTGGTGGCCTGTGCCACGATACCGGTCAGCGAAAATCCCACACTAGCTTGCGAAGACGGCGGAAACCATTTCCACCCCGGCTCCACGTTGATTCCCCGGTACCCTTGACTGAAACCACAACTCCCTTTGCTCCACCCTTATCTAACCAACCAGTAAGACATCTGTCAACCGAACGGTCAGTCAAGATTCGGTCCAGGGGTCGGCCCGACCACGCGAAACGCCACGATGTCGCTGCATCTCTCTTGCTAGTTTGCTGGCGCGGCGTTAGCCTTGGCACTCGCGGGTTGATGGTTCCATGCCCTCAGCCCAGGATTTTGGCCGAAAGGGGCATCACAGTGAAAGACAAGGACCTCGAGGCGTCGAGTGAGTTCGTGCGGGTGGCTGGCCTGCGCTTCGACGAGATCAGTGGCAAGAGGGTTCGGGGCAAGATCGAACTCGACGAGCGCCACCACACGCCGTGGGGTGTTGTGCACGGTGGCGTCTACACCACGGCAGTGGAAAGCGCGGCCAGCGTCGGGGCTTCAACCGCGGTGGAGGGAAGTGGACAGTTCGCCGTGGGGGTGAGCAACAGCACCGAATTTCTGCGGCCCGTCAAGGAAGGTAGCGTAGAAGTGGTCGCCCAGCCCATCATGCAGGGTAAGATCCAGCAACTCTGGGAGGTGATGATCACCCGCAGCGATGACGGCAAGGAGGTCGCCCGCGGACAGGTAAGGCTCCAGAACGTTCCGCTGCCTTCCTGAGGCATCCCCGGACCAGGCTTGCTGCGAACGATCAGATGACCTGTTGAGTACGGAGATCAGGTTCCGGTGGCGCGCTCCCTGAGGGCTGGCGCGGCGAGGTAAGCGTCGCCGTATGCCGACCTCAAGGAGTCGAGCGTTTCGACGACCCTGAGTGCCCCGATCTCCTCTACCCACTCGAATGGACCTTTGGGGTAGTTCGCTCCAAGCTTCATCGCCCGGTCTATGTCGTCGGCGGTGGCAACGCCTTCTGAGAGGGCCAGGAAGGCTTCGTTCACGATGCAGGATATGACGCGCAGGGACACCTCTTCTGAGGGCTCGATTTCGTTGTCCTCCACTGTCTTTTCAGCACTATAGTCGTAGAAACCACGACCGCTCTTCCTGCCAAGCAACCCGCCTTCGACCATAGTGCGTTGGAGGTACGAGGGGCGGAACCTCGGATGGTAATAGTACCGTTCGAAGAGCGATTCCGAGACGGTGAGGTTGACGTCGTTACCGATGAGGTCGGCGAGTTGCAGCGGCCCCATCCTAAAACCCGCCCCTCTTATTGCCGCATCGATGTGTCCCGGTTTACCACCGGCCTCCACCAGCCTCAGGGCCTCGAGGTAGAAAGGCCTGGCGACGCGGTTCACGACGAATCCAGGCGTGTCTGAGACCCGGATCGGTGTCTTGCCCAGCCGCTCGGCCACTTCCTCGACCTGACTCACGGTGGAGGGGTCGGTGGACGGCCCGGTGACGACCTCGACGAGGCGCATTGCCGGCACCGGGTTGAAGAAGTGCATGCCGACCACGCGCCCTGGATGCTCCGTGGTCGCCGCGATGCCTGCCACGGAGAGCGAAGAAGTGTTGGTGGCGAGCACTGCTTCGCTCGCCACAACGCCCTCGAGATCGCCGAACACCCTGGTCTTGACCGCCATATCCTCGACCACGGCCTCGATGACCACCGGCGAGTCGGCGCAGGACTCCAGGGAAGTGGTCGCCGAGACACGTCCGCTCGAAGCCCGACGCTCCTCCTCCGAGAGCCGACCCTTCCTCACCCGGCGTTCCAGGTCCTTCTCGATGGTATTGCGGCCAAGTTCCAAAGCTTCCTGGCGTACGTCGACCATCACAACCGAGAGGCCCGCCAGGGCCGAGCTCTCTGCTATTCCCGCTCCCATGGTTCCCGCTCCCACCACGGCAATATCGACCATCCGGATCTCCTGACCACGCAGCCGCCTTCTGCTCGGCATAACTGATTGTATGGAAGGTCGAGATTGTAGACAATGACCGTCCTTGCGTGCACTTACGGCCAGAGAGAGGTGGACGGCGTGGAAAGCAAACGCTTCGAGGAGATCATTGTAACCGTGGAGGCGGGCATAGCGGAGGTGACCCTCAACCGTCCTGACCGCTACAACGCCCTTGGCAGCCGCATAGTCGGCGAGTTGGGCGAGGCACTCGAAGAGATCGATGGTTCCGGGGAGATCAGGACCATGGTACTCACCGGCGCGGGAGACAAGGCCTTCTGCTCGGGGGTAGATCTGAAGGAGCGTGCCGAGATGGACGCCGACGGCAGATGGTTCCACAACAGGGCCCTTGGCGCCTTCGTCGGGCGCCTCGCGGGTTTGCAGGTGCCCACGATCGCCGCCTTCAACGGCCTGGCCTTCGGCGGCGGGCTGGAGATCGCCCTGGCGTGCGACTTTCGCCTCACTACCGAGGGCGCGAGCTTCGCGCTCCCCGAAGTGGGCATCGGCATAGTGCCCGGCGCGGGTGGAACGCAGCGGCTGCCGCGCCTGATCGGGGTGACGAGGGCGAAGGAACTGATCCTGACTGCCAGGAGGATCAGCACTGAGGATGCGCTCGACATGGGTCTCGTGAGCAAGATCGTGCCGCGAAGTTCCCTCATGGAAGAGGCGCGGTCACTGGCCCGAGAAATCGCCGCCAACAGCCCGCTCGCACTAGCTTATGCCAAAGCGGCCGTTGATCTCGCCTCGGAAACAACGATCGAGCAGGGACTTCGGTACGAGACTGCGGCCATACGCGCCACCCTTTCTTCCGAGGACTACAAGATTGGCCTCGCTGCTTTCGCAGAGAAGCGGCCGCCAGAGTTTCCGCC
>DASSCV010000260.1:0-7919 GCA_035697505.1 Rubrobacter sp. | reverse complement strand
TTCTACGAGGTTGGGTGAATAAGGACACGAAGAGGGAGAGCCAGGAGCCTTGGGACCGCCGGCCCGGAGGCCAGCAACAGATCCCGACCCTGGGGACGTCCAAAAGGACCTGGTCCGGTTGGTACCTTACTTTACGACGCGGAATGTGAGATGCGTGACCCCAGCTCCCTCGATCACCCGCATGATCTCCAGCTCGATGGGCTCGGTTTCTAGGTGATCCAACAACCGGACGCCGTCCCCTAGCAGGATGGGCACCAAGTCGACGTGTATCTCGTCGAGCACTCCCGCTCTGATGCACTGCTGCACGAGGCTCGCGCCGACAACGCCGACGTCCTTGTCGCCTGCGACCGCTTTCGCTTGCTCTAGGGCGCTTTCGAGGCCGTCCGTTACGAACGTGAACGGCGATCCTTCGTAAACCCACTCTTGTGGGACCGTATGGCTAACAACAAAGACGGGTACGTCCAAGGGGTGTCTGCCACCCCACCCATGGGTGAGGTTGAATGTCCTTCGTCCCGTCACCAACGCTCCTGTCGTTCTGCGGGTCTCGCGAAGTAGCTCGGCGGTCTGCGCCGAGACCTTGAAAACCATCTCGGTACCAGGCAGCCTGTATTCGGTGTCGCCTGCGGAGTACCAGGCCAAGAGCCGCTCGCCGCCGTGACCCATGGGTGCTTCAGGGCCGTCGTTGGGCCCAGCGATAAAGCCATCCAGCGAAGTTGAGTGCCCTGTGCGGACTTTCCCCATATTCGTTCTCCTTTCCCGACCATCGTGCCGAAGTGGGCCAGCTCTTTACACCATCGGCATGATGCCACCCCGAGACCCCCAGAGCGAACCACCCAGAACACACTTGCACAGCGAACCACGTAGAAGAGTTCTGCTCCCGCGAGCCTCGCTCAATAGAACCCGCAACGATACGGAAAAAAGAGATGCACGACCCCGAGTTCGGGCGTATGATGCTCGCGTTGCGTTCCCCAAGGAAAGAAGGGCGAGGGATGCGAGTCGTCGAAGCTTCTGCCATTGTGCCGTTAAGCCCAGAAGAAGTGTGGGACTTGCTCATCGGCGACAAGATGCACCAGCTCGTCGAGATGCCCGAAGTTTCGGTGGTCGCTGTCAAGGACTTCCAGATACGGCCCGACGGAACGGCCCGCTACGTCGTAGCCAACAAGGCAGGGCCGTCCAAGACCTGGCATACGGCCGACTTCACGGTCTACGAGCGTCCGCACCGCTCGGTCAACCGCGTCCTAGACAGCCCCTTCGGTGGCATGTTCTACGGCACCTACCAACCCGTGGGTGAGGGCACGCGGGTTCACTGGCGCTGGGAGGTCGAAGCGCAAAATAGACTCGCCCGGTTACTACTGCCCGTAATGCACCCACTCCTCGCACGATCTATGCAGCAAGACCTGGATGCCCTAGCGAAGAGTTTCTATCCCCCAGAGGATCGGCAGCGCCCGTCGGCGGCTCGCCTGGCGGGTCCAGGCGTCATCGTTTTGGTAGCAGCATCCGTCCTGTTGGTCTACCTATTTCGGCGGCGAAGCAAAGCCAGCAGAAGGTAATCCTCTCGCTTGGGAAATGGCCTCCCGAGAACTCCGTCAAAGCAAAGTTCGCAGAAAGTACGTTCCACGCACTCGGCTGGATCGCGCCATAACGTGAGTGTCTGGAGAGTGGCGAAAGGTGGTGGTCGCTATGTTTGCCCGTGTGAGCGAGTCGTCCGTGCCCCCAGAGCGCCAAGATGAGGCCCTCCGCGCAGCCGAAGAGCACATCGGCCCGGCACTCAGCAAGCAGCAGCCCGGAGCGCTAAGGCTCCGGGCTTCCTCCTCTACTGCACAACTGCTCCGGGTAGACCCAAAGAAGGAAGGAGCCGCTACGGACGTCTCCCCCAAGAAGGGCTGGCGGCAAAGGAATTGGTGGTGTTGGTAACTTGAGACTTGCCACCCCCGCCGACGTTGATTGTGTAGATCTCATGGTCGTAGTCTTCGCCGTCGTCGGAGCCTAAACCATTGTAGCCCGTGTAGGCTACCTTCTTGCCATCGGGCGAGTAGGAAGGATCCTCATCGTCCTTGATGTTATTGGTGACTTGGAACGGAATCCCCCCACCAACATTGATGGTGTAGATCTCACTTTCGAATCCGTCGACGTCGGTGCCCGAGTAGGTGATCTTCTCGCCGTCGGGCGAGTAGTCGGGAAAGAAGTCGGGTCGGTCGTTGTTGGTTACGTTGAAAGCATCTCCCCCGCCTGCGTTGATGGTGTAAATGTCGGAGTCGCCGGTGGTTCCTTCGTAGACCACATAGGCGATCTTCTTACCACCGGGAGAGTAGGAAGGCTGGAAGTCGAAGGTATCGTTGTTGGTTACGTTGAAAGCAGGCCCCCCACGTGCGTTTATGGTGAAGATCTCGGAGTCGGTAGAGACTTCGGGGTCGTTTCCTTCGTAGCCCTGGTAGGCGATCTTCTTGCCGTCGGGTGAGTAGGAAGGCCAGAAGTCGTCCGTGTTGTTGCTGGTTACTTGGGTCTTACCCCCACCGCCTACGCTTTTCGTGTAGATCTCATAGTCGTGCCCGTCCGAGCTTGAATAGGCTATCCGCTTGCCATCGGGCGAGTAGGAAGGTGTGTCGCCCACGGCGACTTTCGTCTTGCCTCCCCGCCAGGGTTGATCGTATAGATCCCCGAGTCGTTGAGGACCATATAGGCTATTTTGCCGTTTGGGCCAGGAAAGGTCGCCCCTGCAGGGCGCGGCTGGACCACCATCACCATCATCAACAAACCCACTGCCACTAGCGCCCCCGCCGCTGACGCCAGCGCCCCCACATTCTTAGTCTTCGCCAACTTCTTCCCTCCTAGTCGCATATTGGGGCGAGACTGCTTTAAGCCCTGCCGCCGTGTTGCATAACGCGCTCACGCTAGCAAGCGGCGATGAATCGGCGATGAATCGTTGACGAACATCGGAGAACACCCCTTTTACGCACCCGCGTGAATAAGGGCAAGAGAAAGTGTCGGAGCGTAGCAGCCGCAGCCTTTTGTGACTGTGACAGCCAGGGCGATCTCGCCGGGTAGAGGGACCGCTCTATATTCACTCCTAGCTCTACCTAGAGAAGCCGCCAGCTGCACTGATCGCGGCCATCTACCGGCTCTATAAACCCCTCTACCGGTTGCCTCAGCAGGCTACTATCGTATCGGGCTTCTCGCAGCCCTTTATGACCTCGCCGTTCAGGACGTTGCTCACGATGTCCACGTTCAATAGATCTGGCCTATCCGACCGACCGCTGTCCGTCGCACGTATCGCCATGCGGTCGCGGTTGCGTGGGTAGGCAACACCGGCGATGGTCTTCGCTCCGAACACGTTGTTGCGAACCAGCGCGTTCTGCGCATCACGGATGTCGATACCACCCCTAGAGAGCCTCAGCGAGTTGCCGTGCACCTCGTTGTTCTCGATTAGCGCCTCGCCCGCCTCGGCAACCTCGCCCACCCGCTCAAAGCGTATACCGGCACGGTCGTTGTTGACCACGAGGTTGTCGTGTATCCAGAAACCCTTCGGATGGCTCTCTGAGTCGTGGCAGAACTCGTCGCACCACAAGCCGTTACCCTGATTGTAGTGGATGTAGGAGTTTCTCACCGCTCGACCTCCGTGACCGCCTTCAAGCCCGAACCGATGAACTCGAGGAAGTCAGCGTTATTAGTAGTGTCGTCCAACTCGATACTGTCAAAAGTGCCGTGCGCGTTGGTGATGCCTGCCCCATCGGTGCCCGTTATGTCTACGGCGTAGAGGCTGCTGGTGTTGGAAGCCAGGCCCATGGCGAGCCCGGATCCCGTGCCGGCCACCGGCGAGCCACTCAGATATTGACCCGTGCCACCGACGATCTTGACCCACTCCAGCCGAACCGTGCCCTGGGCGCGGATCACGTTGCTAAGGCCCTCACTACCCTCGATAGTCACCGTGGGCTGTGGGTCGAAGGCGCGGCCACGCTCTATGAACGTGCCTTCCGGGCCTGCGATCTCGTCGCCGTTCTTAAGTGCCACCATCGTATCGACTGGGTAGGTGCACGGTCCCTCAAGCTGGAACCGGGTTCCTATCGTTGGGTCGTCGGCGTTGACCATGGCGTCGAGATCCTGGCCGCAGGGTACGCTGACTACCCTTGAGTGATTTTTGTATTTATCGCTATTACCTCCTTCGCTTGAGCGACGTCCGGCGGATTGCTTCTCCTAAGAACTATATGGGGCGTCTCTTAGCTGCAGGACCTAAAACCATAGGTGGAATCACTTATATTTGATCGAAATCTGCTTAGAGAGCGGCTTACTACACTCCGCATCACCCTCGGAGTTCGAACTCCTCCTAACCGAGGTCCGGCGGGGGAGCGCTAACTTTGTGCTACCCAGGTAGTGATTCGGGCTCGCGAAGAGAACCCAAGCTTCTTGAGGATCTTGCTGATGTGATTCTCGACGGTGCGCTCGGAGATAGAGAGCTCTTGGGCTATCTGGCAGTTGATTAGCCCCGCGCGACGAGGATGGCGGCTTCTTGCTCGCGGGGGCGAGGCTTTCGGCCGGTTCGTCAGCCGGTGGTGACTGCTGCTCGGGTACGGGGACTACGTGGGAGCATCCCGCTCCTCTTCTTCGGAGAGGGCAGCTTGCTGACAGGCTGTTAGCTCATCGTGTGTAGGGTTCATGCCTCAGGCACGGTGTTGGATCAGATGCGTCCGGCGGCGACCAGTACCAGCCAGAGCACCGACCAGACTAGAAGGAGTGCTGCCCACAGGGACTTGCGCTCGCTTGAGAAGATGCGTCCTGCGACTATCGGGGGGAGGCATCCTGCGTAGAACAGGCCGACGAGGAGCAGGGTTACGCCAGGCGTCGTTACCGACGCGACAGGGAGCGAAGAGGCGCCCTGTGCAGTCTGTATCAGGATCGTGACCAGAAAGCCATTGCAGGCGTTGAGCGGGTAGGCGAGCAAGGGGTGGATGTTTCCGGCCACAGAGCCGAAGAGACCGAGGATCAAGATCGGCCCTGAAAGCGGCACGGCAATGAGATTGGTGAACACCCCGACTACGGAGACCTGCTCGAAGGTAGCGGCGACGATGGGAGATGTCGCTAGCTGGGCAGCCAGGGAGACGGAGATGAGGTTCGACACTTGCGCCGGCGGGCTCTTCAGCGGCCTGAGCAAGATGCGCTCTAGGAGAGATTTCAGGGGTCTGGTGAGCAGAAGTATCCCCAGTACGGCAGCCACGGAGAGCTGGAAGCCTGTGCTGTAGATGAGTTGTGGATTGTATGCCAGCACAAGGGCAAGCATCGTACTCATGAAGTGCAAGGGGGAGACCTGGCGTCCGAGGAGCGGCGCGGCGAGCACGAAGGTTGCCACCACCCCAGCCCTGATGGCTGATGGAGGAGCACCGGCGATGAGGATGTAGAGCCAGATCATGCTCACAGTAACGCCTGCGCGTATCGTGGGAGGTATGGCCAAGATGCGGATGGCGAAGTAGATCACACCCGCCAGGATCACCACGTGCTGGCCAGAGATGGCGAGCACGT
The DNA here is from genome assembly GCA_035697505.1 of Rubrobacter sp. Lineage (GTDB taxonomy): Bacteria > Actinomycetota > Rubrobacteria > Rubrobacterales > Rubrobacteraceae > Rubrobacter_D. The sequence goes on along the minus strand of DASSCV010000260.1, from coordinate 2,408 downwards.
GAGTTATTCCAGAGCGCTGAAACGACTTCTCCAATTGCTGGGGCATGAGCGATCGATCCCCTAGTACCATGCCTCGAACGACTGCTGCTTCGCGTGGTCTGAGGCCGTATCCGAGGGCCACGTCGGTACGGCGGTGAACCTGGCCGATCCAACCTCGCTCCTCCCCCATCGGCCTCACGCTCGTCGCTTCGACGAGCGCGCTAATCTTCTTGGTCGCCAGGTATCTGCCGTAATCGAAGCCGTCCTCACCGATCTGGGGGCGTGAGATCTCACCTTCCACCCTCACCCTGTCGCCGACGCCGATGCTGAGGTCGGCGGCGAAGACCTCGACACCTCCGCCACGCAAGACCTCCCTACCCTCGAACCAGAGTCGCTCGATCCTGAGATCCGCCATGTAGCCGAAGCCACTCTCTTCCGGCGGCGAGGCTATCCGGCCGACGAGCACGACCTCCCCTGGCTCCATGGCTGCCAACTCTGCGAGCGGGTCCGGCGTCGCGGCGTGCAGTAGCGCGATCGTGACGCCTCCTGCCGCGAAGAAGGGTGCCAGGACCGCCATCAGGCGCCATTCGGCGGGGACGAGATCCCGCCACAACAGGGCGCCTATCGCGACGATCAGACCGGCCACAATGAGCACAGGAGCGAGTGGTGGTGCTACCGTGCCGACCGCGATCCCCGCCGCTACCAGGATCGCCCACAGGTCCAGCCTCACAGGAGGGCTGAGATCCAGGTAAGGCCCAGGTCGCCCAGCCGCCCTAGATGGTAGCAAAAGGTGCTATTTTCTCCAGGGTTTCGGGCCCGATCCCCGGTATCTGCTCGAGCTCGTCTACGGAGCTGAACTGCCCGTTGGTCTGTCTATACTCGACTATGCTCTCGGCCGTGGACGGCCCGACCTCGGGCAACTCGTCGAGCTCCTCGATGTCCGCGGTATTTATGTCTACCCTGAGCGAGTTTTGAGATTCATCCTCTATTACTTCCAGGGAGGCGGTGTAGACGACCCTCGGCGCTCCTTCCGAAAGGCGCGCCGTGTAAAGTGCGCCACCGGCCAGCACTATCATGACCAGCATCGACACTATTAGCTGCGGCCTGTAACGCGCGACGGCGCCGGTGGGCGGTCGCCGTCGCGCGTTAGGGCCACGCGTGGCCGTCTCGAAAGCGTCGTCTCTCACCGAACGGGTTATCGGGACACGAGAGTGGAGGCTTTAGCACGGGTAGGGGAAGGGTCCACTTCCCCTACCCGCTGTCAGAGATCGCTCAGCTTGCTGCTTTCGAACCTGCCGAGGATCTGTTCCATGGCGTCAGGGCCGACCGTTATGTCACCCTTGAACGGATAATTGAGGGCGGCGACCGTGAAGAGCACGAGGGCGATGATCAGGGCTAGAGAAGCAACCATGAGAAGGTGAACTACGGTGCTCTCCAGACCGAAGAGATAGGTGAAGCCTATCACGATCATTCCCCCGGCTATCAGCACGATCCATAGGACGACTGGCAATCCCTGCTCGGCTTCGAGCAACCGGTCTCGTCTGGCGCCCGCCAGGTCGCGCATACGCTCGAACCCCTGTTCGTAGAGGACCTGCTCTTCTGGCGTGGACGTGTCGAAATTCTGCAGGCTGGCCCTGATGTCATCGATCAAGTCCCAGGCTTTCGGACTTGACTTTCCCTGTTCCATAAGCTGCCACTCCTCGTTGACCACCAACCTGGCGTAGGAGCGGGCTAGTTCCTGGATGTGGTGGCCTTCTGACTCTGGCATACTATCGGCTATCCAGAATACCTCGGCCAGCGAGCTGGCTTCTTCGTCCGCCGTCACTACTGCCCTGTTCCACTCCTCCCACACCGCCACGACCGTGAGCCCCAGTAACACAGCGTAGATCACCCCGAGCACCGCGTAGATAAAGCCGGCCACGTCGTTGTGTTGCCTACGCACCTCGATCGGCACCATCCGCTGCACGAGGATCAGACCACCCGCCGCGAGAAACATGGATATGCACAGCAGTAGCAGGCCGGTAAGAATCCTCAAAGCGGGCCGCCTTTCTGTGAGTCAGATACCTAGGGGCAGATCAAGATACTACCTTGCTGGCCAGGGGGCAAACCAAGATCTCCTCCGCAATGCAGTAGATAGATTCCGCTCAGAGATGCGGAGCGCTTGCTGCAGTGGATTCCCGCTCCCCGCTTTCGCGGAGACAGGCCCCGCGGGAATTACGAGAGAATGTGCCCAGTATCTCTAATGTTGGGAGGTTAGTGCTCGAAAGAAGCTTGTAGCCTGCGGAACTGATCGAGAAGAGGCTGTGGGGGTAACCGTACTTACCTGGTGGGACCTAGATCAAGAGGGCATGCAAGGTCAATATGGTTGGAGCGGCGTGGGTGGAGCCGAGGGGGATCGAACCCCTGACCTCCGCGCTGCCAGCGCGGGC
>DASSCV010000259.1:0-3209 GCA_035697505.1 Rubrobacter sp. | reverse complement strand
GGCTTTGGACGTGACCATTCAGGCCCAGATCCTGGACCTCTTGCGGGAGTTGCAGGAGAAGATAGGGACCTCGGTCATCCTGATCACGCACGACCTCGGCGTGGTGGCCAGCGTCGCCGACCGGATCGCGGTGATGTACGCTGGCAAGGTCGTGGAGACGGGGACGGTGCGCGAAACGTTCTACGACCCGCAGATGCCCTACACCTGGGGTCTTCTGGCCTCCATTCCGCTGCCTACTGCGGACCGTAGTCGGGATTTGATCCCGATTCCCGGCTCTCCCCCTGACATGTCCCATCCACCGAAGGGCTGTCCCTTTACGGCGAGGTGCCCTTACGCCATGAGGATCTGTTCTACGGAGTTTCCCGCGTACACAACCTTCTCGGCCGAGCATAAGGCCGCCTGCTGGTTGCATCACCCCATGGCCCCCAACGTCGAGCCTCCCGCGCAGGTCGGGGGTGCACGATGATGGAACAGAGTCCCAACGGGAACGGGATGATACTCGAGGTCAAAAACCTGAAGAAGTATTTCAAGGTAGGCCGGGCCTCTCTCAAGGCGGTGGACGGGATCTCGCTTGAGATCCGGAAGGGCGAGACCCTGGGACTCGTGGGAGAATCGGGGTGCGGCAAGACCACGGTGGGAAGGGTTCTGGTGAGGCTCTACCAGCCCTCCGGGGGCGAGGTACTCTTCGCTGGCGAGGATGTCCACAGGACCCAGGGCGAGGCGGCCAAGGTCCTGAACCGCAAGATGCAGATGATCTTCCAGGACCCGCAGGCTTCCTTGAACCCGCGTATGGTCGTCAGCGACATCATCGCCGAGGGCATCGACATCCACGGTCTCGCCGGGAGCAAGGAGGAGCGGCTTGACAGGGTGCACGAATTGCTCGAGACGGTGGGCCTGAGCAAGGAGCACGCCAACCGCTTCCCGCACGAGTTCTCCGGCGGCCAGCGACAGAGGATCGGGGTGGCCAGGGCGCTGGCGGTGGAGCCAGAATTCATCGTCGCGGACGAGCCCGTCTCGGCTCTGGACGTCTCGATCCAGGCCCAGGTCATCAACCTTATGAGGCAGCTACAAAGAGACAGGGATCTGACCTACCTGTTCATCTCCCACGACCTCTCGGTCGTCAAATACATCAGCGACCGCGTCGGGGTGATGTACCTCGGCCAACTGGTCGAACTTGCGGACAGCGACGAGCTCTACGCGAACCCGTTGCACCCCTACACCCGCGCCCTCCTCTCCGCCGTGCCCGTCCCAGACCCTGACTACGAGAGCGAAAGGGAGAGGATAGTCCTCGCGGGAGACTTGCCCAGCCCGGTAAACCCCCCGAGTGGGTGCCGATTTCGGACGCGCTGCCCGCAGGCGGTAGAGGCCGCCGCGCACATGGACCCCCCGTGGCGTGAGGTGAAGCCGGGGCACTGGATCGAGGCCTGCCCCTGCTTTGCTTGATCTGCGCATAGTTGGCTCGGTCGTGGCCACACAGGAAATAGCGAACCACAATTACGCTTCGCGCGGGAGATCTCGCCATGAATCGCGCAACGCCCGGACAGGGGTGAGACCGGCAGAAAAACTCGGCTGGCAAGGTGCGGGTGCTAGCGGGAAACGGAGGATGAATCTGTTGGCCGGCACACCGAGAGAAGAGACGACTCTTGAAACGGAGAGGCTCTTGCTCGAGCCCCTCATGCCCGAGCACGCCGCGATCTTGTTCGAGGACCTGGCAGACGAGCGCCTCTACCGGCTTATCCCGCTAAACGCGCCCGAGTCGTCGGAGGCGCTCGAGTCTCGCTATCGAAAGCTCTCCTCGCGGCGCTCCCCCGACGGCTCGGAGGTCTGGCTGAACTTCGCGATGCGCCTGCGTGAAGAGGGGACTCTGCCAAAGGCGTCCTACGTCGGTACGCTGGAGGCCACGGTCTTTCCCAACCGATCCGCGTACATCGCCTACACCGTGTTCGCGCCGTTCTGGCGTCAGGGCTACGCGAGAGAGGGTTGCGCGCGCATGCTGAGGCACCTACTCGAAGAGTATAGGGTGCTGGTCGTTGTGGCGGAGATGGACACGCGCAACGCCGCTTCGGTGTCGCTGGCAGAGGCCCTTGGCTTCAAGCGGGTCGGCACTACATTGGGAGCTGATCATTTCAAGGGCTCGGTGAGCGACGAGCACCGCTACGAGCTGCACGTCGAAGGGAAACCTTGATCCGGTTCGGATCCGGGACCTCCAACCGAGGACGACGATCTCTTCGATGCCCTGAGCGCCTACATCCGCATCGAGAACATCGAGGAGCGCGAGCAGGAGCGCGGCTATCTCGACCTGGCAGTCCTGGAGTACATGAAGGAGCAGCGGTGAGCAGACCGCTCTGGCCCGAGGGAAGCCACTATTGTACCCTTCTGTTCTGGCGGAGAGAGGCCACTCGGAGAGTGAGGAGTAGCCCGTGGCGATGCTGGAAGTGAACAATCTCAAGACGCACTTCAGGACCCAGGACGGCATCGTCAAAGCGGTCGACGGCGTCTCGTTCTCGCTGGAGGCTGGGGAGACGATGGGGATAGTGGGGGAGTCGGGGAGCGGCAAGAGCGTGACCGCCCTCTCCATCATGCAGCTCAACCCCAAACCCCCGACAGAGTATCCCGAGGGTGAGATCCTCTTCGAAGATAAGGACCTGCTCCAGACCTCAGACAAACAGATGCAGGAGATCAGGGGCAACGACATCGCCATGATCTTCCAGGACCCCATGACGAGCCTCAACCCTGTCTTCACGGTTGGTAACCAGATCCGTGAGGCCATCCGCATCCACCAGAGTCTATCCAAGGGTGAGGCTCAGGAGAAGACAGTGCAGGTGCTTCGCGACGTCGGCATCGCCAACCCCGAGAGGAGGGCCAAGGAGTACCCGCACCAGTTCTCGGGCGGCATGCGCCAGCGGGCCATGATCGCCATGGGCCTCTCGTGCAACCCCAAAGTCCTTTTAGCTGACGAGCCGACCACGGCCCTCGACGTGACGATACAGGCCCAAATCCTGGAGCTCATGGTCGAGCTGCAGGAGAAGTACGGCACGGCCATAATAATGATCACCCACGACCTCGGCGTGGTCTCCCAGCTCGCGGACAAGGTGATGGTGATGTACGCGGGTCGCGCCGTCGAGCAGGCCACAACAGACGAGGTCTTCTACGATCCCCTGATGCCTTACTCGTGGTCGCTTTTGCGCTCGCTGCCGCGCCTGGATACC
>DASSCV010000258.1:0-3166 GCA_035697505.1 Rubrobacter sp. | reverse complement strand
GTCGCGGCCTTTTGGGATCGGACCATCTCGAAGGAGGTGGTGCTGTCCACTGCAAAGGCGGCAGCGGCCGCCAGGACCGCTATGACCAACGCCAGTACAACTGGCACGATGATGCGTCTCATAACGCATCTCCTTTCTAAGAGTAGGGCAGTAGAGGCTTTCTCTAATCGATACTCCGCTCAGCAAGGACGGAGCGGCAAACCTCTTAGAGCCGGAAGACCCCAAGCAATGATGGCTCCTCATGGGTCACAGCCAACCAGGGACGATCGTCGCCCACCCAGGAGTAGATAGCGCCCTGCCTCCGAGCGTCTGTGAGCAGCATCATCAAGACGCTAGCCCCGAAGGAGCAAGCTAACACTAGCATCGTCAGTAGATAGGCGTTCACAGGATCCCGATCCGTCTCCTGTGTCTCCTCCGCGAGCCTCAGCGGGTAGCTTCGGTCTGGCAAAGGAGCGGGAGCATTCGCTGCTCTATCCACATGCTCCACATTCGTCCCCCCAAGGGCAGTAGACACATCGGGTGCGATGAGTGGCAAGGAGAGCAAGATCCCAAGACAGCTGAGCATAATCCCCGCCAAAAGGAGGAGGGCCAATCGGTTGATCGTTGGCTGCTTTGCTAGGCGCAGAGCCTATTCTCCTACTGTGGCTTGGTGGCCGGAAGGTAGCGAGCCCGCCTCTAGGAGGAGGGCAGGCAGCTTTCCTGCGCCTTCACGCGGCGTCGGCTAGGCCACGCAACGAACGCAGTGTACTCTTGCTTGAGGGGAGTGTATATGCTCCACAGCACAAAAACCTTCCGAACTTCGGCCTTGGTCCAGAGTGGACGCGGTCGAGGGACCCTGCGACACTAACGGGACGTATCGGCTCCTCTCGTGGGGGGTGCTCCACGCCCGAATCCATCTACAAAACGCCCGAGGGCGAGGCCGAGATCCTGGCGCTCTACGACGAGGCTTTGGCCGCGCTGGGTCCAGGCTGGGAGAGCTTTACCGTCGGCACGCGACTCGGTGACACGCACGTCATCGCCCTCGGCCCTGAGGACGCTCCGTCCGTCGTCTTCCTCCCTGGCGGCAACGCCCTGAACCCCACCTGCCTGAAGTGGTTCCTGCCGCTGGCCGAGCGCCACCGCCTCTACGCGCCAGAAATCGTGGGGCAACCGGGCCTTAGTGCGCAGACCCGCCCCTCGTCGAAGGGGGACGGGCATGCCTTCTGGGCGGAGGACGTCCTCGACGGCCTCGGCCTGGAGCGTGCGCCGCTCGTGGGCATCTCCTACGGAGCGGCCATAGCCATCAGGACCATGGGAGTAGCCCCCGAGCGCGTCTGTAGGGCGGCGCTCGTCTCCCCGGCGGGCATAGCTGCAAGCCCCTTCTTGCAGATCCTCTTCGAGATCGGCGCCCCCACGCTCCTCTACCGCCTCCGTCCCACCGAGGAGCGTCTGAGGCGCGCGGCAATGGCACTGTTCACAGATCCCGAGGAGCGCGCCTTCGGCCCCGCCGTCCGGCAGCTCGGGGCCGCCCTCCGGCACCTCAGGCTGGACGCCGACCTCCCCCGGAAGGCCACCGAGGAGGAACTCAGGGGCTTCGGTGGACCGGTGGCAGTGTTCGCCTCCGAGGAAGACGCGCTCTTCCCCGCCCGGGCGGTACTCCCGAGGGCGCGGGAGATCTTCCCCAACCTCGCCCTGAACGAGCCCCTCGAAGGCTGCCGCCACGTCCCCTCGATGGCGGTGCTCGGGCGCGTGAACGAGCGCATCCTCGCCTTCCTCGCGGGTTCCGACGAGACCTAGCGCGGTCGCTAGCGGCGCTTTGGCATGCCCCTCACGGGGAGGACGGCATGTCTGTACGCCAGGTGGTCATGTCTTTGCTGTTACTTAGGCGTTGCTTGTGGGTAGCGAACTTCGGAGAATGCCACTTCTACGAGGTTGGGTGAATAAGGGGCTGAGTTCCCTAGTTTGTCGGCTTTCGCCAGAGCCCGGAGGTCCAAGCCGCGACGACTATGGCCCACCCGATGGGTACAAGCTTGCCTACTCGGTGCCATGCGCCAACCCATATCAGCACTTGCCCGAAGAAGCGCCACGCCTCCACACGCCAATTCATATACCGATGCATGTAGCGCCCGATCGGCGAGTGCTTCCGCTTCTCCAAATCTGCGTATCGGATGACCAAGACGGACGTTATAGTCGCGGGGCCAAACGCGCTGAGCAAAGCGGCGACGAACTTGTGCCGCCACATCAGGTAGGTGGAGACTAGTGAGCCGCTGACGTCGGCGGTGAGCTTCGCCGGATGGATCTGGTGGTAGAGCACTTTCTCCGCTAAGTCCATAGATGCCTCTCCTCCTTCCCTACTCGTTTCTCGGTCTCTGGCCTACTTCTTCCACCGCAGGCCCATGATGGCACCGTACGTAGCGCAAGGTGAACTTCGGAGAGAATCCCTTCCACGCACTCGGGTGAATAGGAGCAAATTGAAGGGCCGGGATCCGGGGCACTTTTCTCAGACCCAGCTACATCAGCTGGGATAGTCGTAGAATCCGCGTCCGCTCTTGATGCCGAGACGACCCTGGTTGGTGTACTCGCGCAGGAGCTTACGGGGACCTTCCGGGATGCCATCGCGCACGGCAGCGTAGTGCTCCTCGATGGCCAGCACCACGTCCAGGCCGACGCGGTCCATGAGCTTAAAGGGGGGCACGCCGGGGCGGGTGAAGATCTCCCACATGGCGTCCACGTCCTCGGGAGGCGCGACACCTTCCTCGACGACCATCAGGCACTCGCGCTTGATCGCGGCCCAGATGCGGTTGAAGATGAACCCGTCGCTCTCGCGGCGCACCCAGAAGGGCACCAGTCCGTAGTGGGGGATCTTCTCCATGAGCGCGTCGATGACCCCCTCGTCGGTCTTGCCGCACGACATAAGCTCGACCGCGTTGAGTTCTGGCGGTCGCTGATAGTGTGTGTTCAGCACGCGCTCGGGATGCTCGACCTTGCCGATCATCTGGCTAGTGGGGATGGAGGAGGAGTTGCTGCACAGGATCGAGTCAGGCTCGGCGAGCCGGTCCAGTTCGCCGAAGACCTCGGTCTTGATGTCGATCCTCTCTGGCACCGCCTCGATCACCATCCAGCCGCCGGCGACGGCCTCCTGCAGGTCGCCTGAGACCTCGACGCGCCCGCGCCGGCCGGGGTGTAG
>DASSCV010000257.1:0-10560 GCA_035697505.1 Rubrobacter sp. | reverse complement strand
GAAGGCTCTTGCTGCGGATCGTAGGTCCCTATCCGCTCTATAAACCGTCCGTCGCGGGGGCTCCGGGAATCGGCGACCACTATCCTGTAGAAAGGGTTGCCCTTGGAACCGTGCCTCGCGAGCCTTATCTTTACCGCCATGCCATCTCCTCTCGAACTCTACCTTCGACCCGACAGACCGGGTATGCGGGGCATCCCGCCGCCCTTGCCCATCTGGGCCATCATCTTTTGCATCTCCTTGAACTGCTTGACGAGCTTCTGGACGTCCTGCTGGGTCGCGCCCGAACCCCGCGCTATCCTACGCGCCCGGCTCGGGTTCTGCAACAACTTGGGGTTCCTGCGCTCCTGGACGGTCATCGATGTAATCATGGCCTCGACCCTGCCGAGCTGCCTGTCGTCTATCTCCACGTCCTTGAGCTGCTTGCCCAGGCCCGGGATCATACCGAGGAGGCCTGAGAGCGGCCCCATCTTCTTTATCATCTGCATCTGTTGCAAAAAGTCCTCGAAGGTGAATTTACCGCTCATGAGCTTCTTGCCCTGGGCCTCGGCCTCGGTACGGTCCATCTGCTGTTCGGCCTTCTCGATAAGCGTGAGGACGTCGCCCATACCCAGGATGCGGCCAGCCATCCTGTCCGGGTAGAAGTAGTCGAACTCGCCCATCTTCTCGCCCTCCGAGGCGAACTTGACCGGCCGGCCCGTCACGGAGACGACGGAGAGCGCGACCCCGCCGCGGGCGTCGCCGTCGAGCTTGGTAAGGACCATCCCGTCGAAGTCGGCGTACTCCTGGAAGGCCAGCGCCACCTCGACGGCATTCTGGCCGGTTACCACGTCGAGCACCAGTAGGACGGAGTGCGGCTTCGAGGCCTTCCTGACGCGCCGGATCTCTTCCATCATCTCGACGTCGACTACCTGCCTGCCTGCCGTATCGACGATAACGAAGTCATACCCGCCGTCTCTGGCCTCCCTGATGCCGCGCTCGGCGATCTCCTCCGGGTTCGGACCCGTGCCCTCCGTGTACACAGGAACCGAGAGCTCGCGTCCGATCTGCTGCAGCTGCTCGATAGCGGCCGGCCTGTATGTGTCGCAGGCAACCAGATACGGACTCTTCCCTAGCTTCCGCACGAACAGCGCGAGCTTCCCGGCAGCCGTCGTCTTGCCGTGGCCGTTTAGGCCTGCCAGCATCACGACCGTGGGCGGCCTGGAGGCGAAGGAGAGTTTGTGGGCTGTACCGCCCATCAGGTTCGCAAGTTCCTCGTCGACTATCTTGACGACCTGCTGGCCAGGACTAAGCGCCTTCGAGACCTCGGACCCAGTCGCCCGCTCGCGGACGTTGGAGACGAACTCCTTGACTACGCTGTAGTTCACGTCGGCCTCGAGGAGGGCCAGACGTATCTCACGCGTAACCTTCTTTACCTGGTCTTCGGTAAGGTTACCGCTACCGCGAACCCCGTCGAGAGCTTTGTTGAGCCTTTCGCCTAACGAATCGAACATCTATAGATCTCCAAACAGAGCTTCCGCAAACTCCATGGCGTCGAACGGGTGCAGGTCCTCGACCTTCTCCCCGACCGAGATGAGCTTGATCGGCACCCCCACCTCGTTGGCTATGGCCAGGGCGATGCCTCCCTTGGCAGTCCCGTCGAGCTTGGTGAGGATGATCCCGGTGAGCCCGGCCACCTCCTTGAACATCTGAGCCTGCCGCAACCCGTTCTGGCCCGTGGTCGCGTCGACCGTCATCAGCACCTCGTGCGGCGCCCCTGGAAGCTGCCGCTGTACCACCCTCTGCACCTTATCGAGCTCGGCCATCAGGTTGACCTTGGTGTGAAGCCTGCCAGCCGTGTCGATAAGCAGCACGTCCGTGCCCTCGCGCCTCGCCGCATGTATGGCTTCGTGGGCGACGGCTGCCGCATCGGCGCCGCGCTCCCGCGCCACCACGGGCGTACCCGTCCTCTCGCCCCACTGCTGGAGCTGTTCGATGGCCGCAGCCCTGAATGTGTCCCCTGCGGCGAACATCTTGGTCCCCGGCAAGAAACGTGAGAGCTTGCCTATGGTCGTAGTCTTGCCCGTCCCGTTCACCCCTACCATCAGTATCACCGTGGGCGTATGCGAAACGTCGAGCTCGACAGGCCCTTCCAACATGCGTGTAGCATGCTCGATCATGAGCTCCCGCAACTCGGCACCGCTGGTGATGTTCTTCTCCAGCGCCTCCTGTTCCAACTCCGCAACGAGCTTCGCCGTGGTCGGAACCCCGACGTCGGAGGAGATCAAAATCTCCTCGACTCTCTCCCAGAACTCCTCGTCCTCGACATCCCTGAACTCGGCGACGGCGGCGTTGAGCTGTCCGACGAACGATGTGCGGCTACGGCTGAGGCCCTGCCTCAGCCTGCCAAACCACCCGCCGGAATCCTGCCGCTCGGCGATCGTCTCGGGTGCCTCGTCGACGGCGCCAGGCTCAGGCAGAGACTCCTCGGCCTCACCGGGTTCGGTCTCCTCGATCTCCCATACGTCATCGGGTGCAGGCTCCTTTCTCTCGGCCTGCACCTCTTCGGCCGAAGGCACCTCTACGAATGATTCGAGATCCGCAGCGAGCCGGCCGTTGACGTCTTCGACATCTCGGGTGGAATGCTCCGGCTCACTGGCTACGGCCGGTCCGTTCACCTGCTCTTCATCAGTATCTCGTCTGAAAAAACTACGCCACGAGCGCGCCATAGGCGATTTCTTACTCTCCCTGCAAACGCTTCGATACAACAGTGGTGGCCCCGGAGGCATCCTGAATCACCCCGTAGAGCACATCCGCCGCGGCCATCGTTCGTTTCTGATGGGTGACCAGCAGATACTGGCCGTTAGCCCGGTGAGAGTCTACCACAGAGAGGAAACGGGCCAGGTTGAGATCGTCGAGTGCCGCCTCGGCCTCGTCGAGGACGCAGAAAGCTCCCGAATCCCCACCAGGCCTGCTCAAGAACACGCTGAACAGAAACGACAGCGCGAGCAGGGCCCGTTCGCCCCCTGACAGTACGCGCAAGGGCCGCCAGCCCTTCCTCCCCAACCGCAACCCAATCTCCACCCCGTCTGCAGAGAGATCCAGGACCCCGGAAGATCCCTCGAGCATCCGCGGCACCATCTCCCCGAACGCATCCCTTACCCTCCCGAAGGTCTCCGAGAAACGCGACTCTATCTCCCTGTCCACGGAATGTATTATGCGGTTGAGTTCGTTGGCTGCGGCCTCTGCGTCTGCCCTCTGGGCCGAGACGAACTGATGGCGTTCGTGCAGACCCTCTTCCTGGGAGAGGGCGAGGAGGTTCACGTCCCCAAAGCGCTTGAGTCTGCGGGCGAGGGCGTTGCGTTCTCTGTCTATACTCTCCTCGTGCTTCTCGGCCTCGTGGCGGGCAACATCCAGGGTGGCGCCCCACTCCGCCTGTATCTCCTCGCTAGCCTCGGCCGCCGCGGATTCGGCTCTGGACACCTCTTCGGCGAGGCGTTCGGCGTTCGCGCGGGCGGTAGCGAGCTTTCCAGCGAGGTCCACCGTCCTGCGCGAGAGGGTCGTGCGCTCCGCTGAGACCCGGCGGTGCGCCTCGGCGGTCTTTCCCCGGAGGCGCCGCAATGCGTTTCTGCGCCAGCGGACGGTCGTGACGAGCTTTGTGGCCGCCCTCGCCGCCCTGGCGGCGAGGGCTTCCGAGTTGCCTGCTCCGTCCCGAAGAGCTTTCGCGAACCGCTCCAGCTTGCGTGAGATAGCCCCCCTGCGAATTGCGCCTGAGGCGAGGGTATCGCGCAACTCCGACAGCCTCCGGTCCGATGCGGCAGCGGCGGAGGTAGCCGCCTCGGCGGCTGCGGTGGAAGCGGCCAGCTCCTCCCTGACACGCTCAGCATTCTTTTTGGCTTCCGCAAGCGCTCTCTCCGTCCGGGAAGTGACATCGGAGAGGATAGAGAGAGTCCTTTCCCGCTCCAGAAAGGCCTTCCTCGAATTCTCTCCTGCTGTCTTGCGGCGCCTTGCTTCGCGTGAGACCAGGGCTCGGGCGCGTGCCGTCCGCTCAGCGAGAGCCGCAAGCCCATCTACCGTTTCGGCCAGCCTCTCCAGGCGATTCGACACACCCGAGACGCCCTCCCTCAAGTCGTAGAGGGTCCCGCCAGGCCCTTCCTTCAGGGCTTCGAGGTGTTTCATCCAGGCGGCGAGCCGCGTCTTGCGTGCGAAGTTGCCAGGGCCGGGACGCAGGCTCACACCGGTCCTCGTGAGGCGAAAACCGTCCCTCGTAACCGCCACGTATCCGTTGGCGTTCGCCCCGTCATCAGGACGATCGACGACAAAGACGCCGGTCAGGAGGCGCCGTACCGCTTCATCGTAGCGCGCGTCCAGAACCTCTACGCATTCGATCAGGGGTTTTCCAGGCAAGGCCCCGTTGGGTTCCATGGCCCTCGCGTCGAGGCGGACGGCCACCGGCTCGGCGTCCGAGAGAAGCTTCATCCCCTCATCGAGGTTCTCCGCAAGCACCCCGGCACCGTACTCTCCAAGGGCCGCTTCGACGGCGACCTCGTAGCCGGGGCGGGCCCGGATCACCTCGTAGAGCCGCGTGCTCGCCCCGTCAGGGGCCGTCTCCCCTAAAGCGCGTACCCTGGATTCGGCCCTCCCAACAGCGGCGGCGAGGGCCCCGCGCCTGCGGCTGATCTCCTCTGCGAGCCCATCTACCCGTGCGAGCATGCCATCTACCTGGTCGCGGAGATTCTCCATCGTGGTGCGGTCTTCCGATTCTTCGAGGTCCGAGATCACGGCCGCAAGGTGCGAGAGGCCCTCTTCGGACATCACGCGTTGCTCACTTTGGGACCCAAGCCCGGCTAGGCGCGCGCGGAGTCTATCCAGCTCCCCGGCCAGCCTATCCCACTCACTATCGGCAGACACGCTCTTCTCGCTGGATCTCGCAACGACCTTCTGGAGCCGGTCTGATTCCTCTCGCCTCTCTAACGTTTCGGCCTCCAGATCTCTGGCTCTATCTTCGAGACCAGCCAGAGTTTGCGACACCCGGCGTAACTCGTCTTCCAAGCGGGACACGGTGAGTTTCGTCTCCCCCTCGCGTCCCCGGCCCGCCTCCAGTCGCAAGAGAGTCCTGTCCGAGCGCAGGGCCTCGACCCGAAGGTCCTCTGCTCCATCCTCCAGGGCTTCGAGTCGCTGTTCGGTCTTTCCGAGCCCGTCCTCGAGTTGCTGCAGGCGGCTTTCGATCCCTGCCTCTTCCTCACGAACGTTACGCTCGCGCGCGGCCAACTCTGCAACCTCCGTCCTGGCCTCGTCGAGCCTCCCCCTAAGTCCGTTCAACTCCCTGGTTGCGACCCGATAGAGGTGTGCCAGGGAGAGCTCGCGGTAGCGGGATTCGATCTCCCTGTACGCACGGGCGGCAGCGGCCTCCCGTTCTATCCTGCGCAACTGGCCTTCGAGCTCGGCCTCCAGCTGGCGGCTACGTTCGAGTTGGACGTCGGCCCTCTCCAGACGGCGGCTCGCCGAGACGCGGCGCCTCCTATAGACGCCGAGTCCCGCGGCCTCTTCCAGCGCGAGCCGGCACGCGGCCGCCCCACCAGCGACTATCGCGTCTACGGCGCCCTGGCGCAGGATGCTGTGGCGTCCCAGGCCCGCCTCGCCAGCGACGGCGCGCACGTCCGCAAGACGGGCCCGGGAACCGTTGATCCCGTACTCCGTCTCCCCGCTGCGGGAGATCCGGCGCGTGATCGAAACTTCCCTGTAAGGGAGAGAGATCCTGCCGTCTTCGTTGTCGAGAACGAGGGTTACTTCGGCGGCCCTCGCACCCGAGAGCGTCTCCGAGCCGGCGAAGATCAACTCGCTCATGGCCCCAGCCCGCAATACCCCAGGGCTCTGCTCCCCAATCGCGAAGAGCACAGCGTCGGTGATGTTGCTCTTCCCCGAACCGTTCGGCCCGACGATCGAAGTGATGCCCCCTTCGAGCGGCATCCTGACCGGCCTGGCGAAGGTCTTGAAGCCCTTGATATAGATCGCCGAGAGCACTAATGGAACATTTTACGCAACTCCAGCCCGGAAAGCACGCGGAAAAGTGCAGCAAAAGGGCTTTCAGCCCGCCACCTGTCGGCAGCTTGTCAGCTTTTCGGCGCCATCCGACCTACGGCCTTCGCTCCCGGCCAGGCCTTGGGCACGCGAAAGCAGAGTAGCTGCCTTACTCTATGCGCTTACGTGTACCTCGACGGTGGAGCGTGGGACGGGACGGATGCCCAGGATCTCCAGCGCGTTTCTTGCTGCGGTCTGCTCGCTCTCTTTTATGGAGCTGCCCTCACCGGTGGCGACTTCCTTTCCTTCAACGGAGACCCTGGAAGTAAAGTTGGGCCTGTGGGCCGGTCCTTGCTTGGAGATGACACGGTACGTCGGCCTCAGACCGTCTGCCTGTAGAGTCTCCTGCAGGAGCGTCTTCCAGTCACGCAGCTCGTCGGTGTCGACCTCTGCGGGGTTGAAGATCTCATCCAGCGTCCTGAGCACCAGGTCCCTGTCTATGAGGTAGGCCCCCCCGATAATGGCCTCGACGGTATCGGCGATGACCGAGTCGTTTATGACGGAGCTCTCGATGATCTCCTCTATACCTTCGCTCCGGCCTACCATTGCAAGAAAGGACTTCCTTACAAGGTGAGCCCTGATACGCGTGAGATCCCCCTCCAGGAGCTCGGGGTAGCCGTGGAAGACCAGCTCGGCGACACGGCTGTTCAAAACGGAGTCCCCGAGAAATTCAAGCCTCCCGTTCGACTCGTAAGGGTCCGCGACGCTCGGATGGGTCAACGAGCGTTGCCTCAAAGGTTCTGGCAGGATCGCTATGAGGTCTCTTATAGACATCTCGTTCTCTATTCTACACTTGTAAAGGCGATCACGACATTATGCCCGCCGAATCCCATCGAGTTCGAGATGGCGGCTTTGAGGTCAGGGGCCTCGATCGGCTCGCTCCCAACGTAGTTAAGCTCCTCGCAGTCTTCCGCGAGCTTCTCGAGGTTGATCGTTGGTGGGACGATTTTGTGCTTTATGGCAAGGGCGCACATGATACCTTCGGTGGCGCCGACGGCCCCGAAGGAGTGCCCCGTCATCGACTTCGTACCGGAGACCAGGGCGTGCGGCACGACCCTCGCTATGGCCTTCGTCTCTGGCCCGTCTCCGGTCGGAGTGGCTGTGGCGTGGGCGTTGACGTGGCCCACGTCCTCGGCGTCGAGGGCCGAATCCTGGAACGCGTGGACCATCGCCCGCTCGACGCCGCGGCCGTCCTCATCGGGCGCGGTTACGTGGTAGGCATCGGTAGTGCGGCCGTAGCCGGCTACGGCGGAGATCGGTTCTGCGCCGCGGCGCTCCGCGTGCTCCTCGCTCTCCAGGACCAGGGCCCCGGCACCCTCGCTCATCACGAAGCCGTCGCGGCCCTCGTCGAAGGGACGGCTCGCTCGGGCTGGGTCGTCGTTGCGGCGGCTCACGGCCCTAATGGCGCAGAAGCCAGCCATGGAGAGGGGCGTTATCGGGGCTTCCGAGGATCCGGCTATCACCACGTCGGCGTCTTTGCGTCGGATCAGCTCGAGCCCCTCCGCGATCGCCTCCCCTCCCGTGGCGCAGGCAAGGACAGGACACTGGCTAGGCCCCGTGGCGCCGAGCGCGATAGCGAGTTGCCCGGCCGCCATGTTGGGGACCATCATCGTGATCAGGAACGGGCTCACTCTTCCGGGTCCACGCTCGTTCATGACCCTGTACTCGCGCTCCCAGGTCGAGAGCCCCCCTATACCGCTGCCCATCACGATGGCGACCCGCTCGGGCCGCTTGCGGATCAGATCGACTATCCCCGCGCTCTCCGCGGCCTGTATGCCCGCGGCAATGCCAAGCTGGGCAAAGCGGTCCATCCTTCTGGCCTGCTTTTTCTTTATAAAGTCAGTCGGATCGAAATCCCAGCACTCACCGGCGATCCGCGAAGGATAAGGGGAGGGGTCGAAGAGCGTGATCTCCCCTATTCCGCTCTTGCCGTGTAGGGCTGCATCCCAGAAGTTCTCCACCCCTGTTCCAAGGGGCGTCACAGCCCCGGTTCCTGTTATGAGCGCACGCCCCCTCCCACTAACGTCAGGGTCGGTCACGCGGCCTGATGCTCCATCACGTAGTCGACGGCCTCCTCGACAGTGGTGATCTTCTCGGCCTCCTCATCGGGGATCTCCATCCCGAACTGCTCCTCGAGCTCCATTATGAGCTCAACCAGATCCAGAGAGTCAGCCTCCAGATCCTCGCGGAAGGAAGCGTCGGATGTAACGTCACCCTCATCTACTCCCAGCCTGTCGGCGGTAATCTCCTGTATCTTGCCGAGTATCTCTTCGCGATCCAAGGCTTCTCTCCTCTCGAATACTCTTACAAACTACTTTGACAGGTCCAACGATAGCGCGTAGTGTAAACCTAAAACACCTTACTGCATAGTCATGCCGCCGTCGACGGCCACGGTCTGGCCTGTAACGTATCCGGCGCCTTCGCCAGCCAGGAACGCAACGACCTCGGCCACCTCCTCCGCCTCTGCAAACCTACCCGCCGGTACCTGGCCCCTGATCTGGTCCTTGACCTCGTCAGACAGGCTGCTCGTAAGCTCGGTTTCGACGTAACCCGGCGCCACGACATTGGCCGTGATGCCGCGCTGCGCCACCTCCCGCGCCACGCTCTTGGTGAAGCCGATGATCCCGGCTTTGGAGGCAGCATAGTTGGCCTGCCCCACGTTCCCGACGAGCCCTACGACAGAGGACACGTTCACTATTCGCCCCCACCTCGCTCGTATCATCGGCCTCAAGGCCGCCCGCGTGCACAGGTAGGTGCCCTTGAGGTTGGTGCTCAACACCTCGTCGAACTCGGTCTCTTTCATACGCATCATCAAATTATCCCTGGTCAGGCCAGCGTTGTTGACGAGTATCTCGACCTGTCCGAGGGCATCGCCCACACTTTTGAACAGCGCAGCGACGTCCTCGGGTGAGGCAACGTCACCTTTGAAGATCTCGCACAGCGCCCCCGCCGCCCTTAGTTCCTCTGCCACCTCCTCCGCGCTCGCGTCGTTGGAACGATAGGAGATCGCCACGTTCGCGCCTTCGTTCGCAAGTCTCACCGCCACGGCGCGGCCTATGCCTCTTCCGCCGCCAGTAACGAGGGCGACCCGTCCGGACTCGATCACGGGGCCTCCCCACGCTCCACGAAGGCGAACATAAGGTCGGCCTCACAGACTCGCTCGTCCCCGACAGTAGCCCGGCCCTTACCCCTTCCGACCCTGCCTTTGAGACGGACGATCTCGACCTCCATCCTGAGCACGTCGCCAGGCAGAACCTGCCTACGGAACCTGACGCCGTCTATCCCCGCGAAAAGCGCGAGCCTGTCAAAGTGCTCCCCGCCGGCCATGACGCCGACAGCGCCTACCTGGGCCATTGCCTCGATAATGAGGACACCGGGCATGACAGGGTAGTCAGGGAAGTGACCCTGGAAGAAAGGTTCGTTCTGGGTGACGTTCTTTACGCCGACGGCACGCACACCAGCTTCGAGCTCCTCGATCCTGTCCACAAGAAGGAAGGGGTAACGGTGCGGTATGAGATCCCGGATCTGGGCCGGCCCGAGCGGTGCCTTCACGGGAGCACCTCCCCGGCCGTCCGCCCATCTACGTCTACTTTCTTGAAGTCTCGCAACATCCTCGTCAGTGTCCCATCCTCCCCGGCTTCGAAGATCTTGCGCACCCCAAGTTCAACCAGGCGCTCTACCACGGCCACCCACCGCACAGGCGAGAGCATCTGGTTCCGCAACGCCTCGCGCACCTCCTCCGCCGTCGTCAACACCGCCCCATCCGTCGCCCCGACCATCGGTTTCACTGGTTCTTCCAACACGACTCCTCCGAGAAGCTCGTCCATCTCCCGCGCCGCCCCTGCCATGAGCGGCGAATGGAAAGCCCCCGATACCTCGAGCTTTACCTTCCGCCCACTTACACGCTCAGCGACTTCCTCAAGCGCATCCTTCTGCCCGGAGATGACGGTCTGGCGTGGCGTGTTGAAGTTCGCCGCAATGACTATACCGTCGGCTTCTTCGGCAGCGCTTGCCACGCTATCAGGCTCGGCGCCGATCAGGGCTACCATCCCCCCAGGGTTCTGTATTGAGGCCTCGCTCATCAGGCGATCCCTCTCGGCAACGAGCCGCACACCATCGGTGAGACCGAGGCACCCCGCAGCGTGGGCCGCTGCGTACTCGCCGAGCGAGTGGCCGGCCACCACGTCTGGCTCTATCCCGGCCTGCCGCAAACGGTAGAGAAGATCCACGGAGCCAGCGAATACGGAGAGCTGGTAAGGCACGGCTTCGTCACCGACGTAGGCGAGGGCGGCCTCGCGCGCGGCGCCGGAGGTCTTCCCGCTTACTGTACCCTGCCCGGGGAAGACCACGGCCCGCTCTATTCCGTCGCCCCGCAAACTAGATCCTGTACAGGTTCGCAGCCCAGGTCAGGCCGAACCCGAAGCCAACGGTGATGACGTACTTTCCTGGCTCCATCGCGTCGTAGATGTCAGGGTAGGAGAGCGGGATGCTCGCCGCCGAAGT
>DASSCV010000256.1:0-9593 GCA_035697505.1 Rubrobacter sp. | reverse complement strand
GCAGTTCTTCTTGATGCGGTCGAACTTATCGACGTAGGCCGTGTCAGCATCTCCCTGCCCACACTTCACTACATCCCTTTGTCCGTCCCCTGCGCTGTTTATGGTGTCGTTGCCTTCCTCACCCAAGAGCATGTCAGAACCTGTATTGCCGTATATGCGGTCGTTACCTTCTCTGCCAACCACCGTGTCGTTGCCAGCCCCGGCGTAGAGCACATCAGGACCCCCTAAACCGGAGATGTAGTCTTTGCCCCCACTGGCGTGGATCACGTCATCTTTGTCTGTGCCTATGAGATCGTCTGCTCCCGAGGTGCCATCGATGGTATCGGCCAGGGCCACCCCGCTTGCCAGCAGCAGCACTCCTAGCCCCATGCTCACCATAATAGCTAATGCCCGTCCTCTCATGAGGAGATCCCCTCCTACACACACATAAGGGGCGGAGAGCTAAGGGACCAAACCTTAGCCGCCCCGCTTGTCTAACGAGGGCAGAGTATACACGCCTTAAGGAGGGAGGACACCATCACCTCCTGGGGAGGGTCTATGACTTCTGGCATGTAGGTCTCTGTATTCAGCGAGCTTCGTAGAAGGCGCATTCTGCGAGGTCCATTTGCAGGGCGTGCATAGATCCCCCTCTGAGAGGCGCGAGGTAGGCTTCTGAGGCCACTCACGCCGATCTGCTGTTGTAATCCGCATAAGCTTGGTGGAGATTCGCTACACAAGAAGATAATCCCCTGTTTCGCCCATCGAGGCCGAGCACCCTGAAGAGGGAGCACTTGTGGACTTTCATCTGGAGGATTCGTCGCAGGCACCGAGCTTCTTGGGGTGGCATCATGGGCGCAAGCAAGCATAAGGCAGCTAGACCATAAGTAGGAAGCGGAGAACAAAGGAGGAAGATGTCGTGGAGGAAGACCACAAACGGGTAGAAGACTTGATGCGTCTCTACGGATTTGAGCAGAAGGAGGCTCGGGCGGCCTACCACCTCGGCATCGCTGAGGAGCTCTTCGAAGAGATCTC
This sequence comes from Rubrobacter sp., assembly GCA_035697505.1. Classification (GTDB taxonomy): domain Bacteria; phylum Actinomycetota; class Rubrobacteria; order Rubrobacterales; family Rubrobacteraceae; genus Rubrobacter_D. Next base: position 8,582 of record DASSCV010000256.1, on the reverse strand, counting down.
CGAGGAAGCGTACCAGAGGGGTGGGTTCGCAAGAGTTCGAGGAATCCAGGCGTGGATGCATGATGAGATGGACTTTGGTGAGCACTTCCACGCGCTGAGAAACCAGCTTGCGCGAAGGGTGCTACAACGTGATTATCCCGAGGGATGGGGTAGGAGACCGGGGCAGAGTTCAGACGCGAGGTTGGACTGAGGAAGGATCCGAATATCATTCGTAGCGGCCATCGTAGAACTCCAATACTACGAGATCTATTGGGTAGCCTTCACTCAGATGCATAGAGGCTCACTGGATGACATCATGGTCTGATGGAAGGCATGTGAACCTAGAAGCTGTGGGCTGGGGTTGATCGGAGGACGTCGTGGCCTTCTGGAGAATGGGGCCCATCCTCTTTGACCGTTTCCCGCTCCCCGCCAAACAAGCTGCCTTCCGAGATGTCTCCTCCTAGGCCAGGACCCCCGCCGAGCAGGCGAGGGTGGCGCGCCGAAAGTAGGGCACGGACTTTCCTAGCACCTAGGCCAAACCTCCGCGAATGCCTCACAGGCGAAGGCGCATGGTCCCGACCCCATAAGCTGGCGCCGATGGTAGCGTAGAATGTTCCAGAGCCGAACGGGAGGTCAAGGTGGAACGAGAAGATGCCGAGTTCAGGGCGGCGAACGAGCGGATAACGACGATGGCCGAGGAGCTGCGTAAGGCGGAGTTGGTTCGCGACAGGCTCGAAGGTCTGGCCCGGCTCATGGGCTCCTACCCAGAGGGCCACGACATGCGGGCGCGCCTGCAGGCCCTCCATGTGGATCGGGCTCTCGAGGGGGTGGACGAAGACATCCGGCTTCTGATCGACGCCCTACAGCACCCGCGCGGCACCTGAGCGCCGCTGGGAGCTGGTGGACGCCAAGCGTAGGCTGGACGAGGGATGGATGCAGAAGCGAGGAGTGTCGTCAGCGACAGGGTACCAAGAACCCCTTCCCCGAAGACCGGCCGATGCGCGTGGGCTCCATAAGACACGACGGAGTTACCTTCAGGCTCCACGTCCACGTCGTACCCGCAGACTCCGGTGAACCCGACGATCTTCGCGCCTTCCGCGAATGGCTACGCGCCGACCCTGAGATGATGGAGGCGCTTGAGCTCGCAATGGGAGCAGGGTAGAGGACGAGCATCTCGGCCTCTAGCGGAGAGGGTGCATGCGAGCGTAAGGAGGTAGCTCGTCGTGGAGAGCATGTGTTGTTTGTCGTTAGCTGTTCTTGAGGAGGAAGGGTTCACTTGACGACCGTAAAGAAAGGCTCGCAACGTGGGTTGGTTGTCATAGCGATCATGCTGCCTCTCATCCTTGGCTTCTACTCGATTGCGGATGCTCAAGCGCGTGTTGTCAACATACCGTGTGGCCGAGACATCGACGCTACGATCAACGCTGACCCGAAGGGTAGGGCTACCCGCTTCGTGCTTGGTGCTTGTAACTACACCGTGAGTGAGACGGTAAAGACCGAGCAAGGCGACGAGATAGCGGGGCCCGTGGGCAGTCTCATCCAGCGTGGTTCGGCGTTTGACCCCCAGCCCGTAGCCACCATCACAGGCAGCGCCAACGTGACGCAGGTATTGAAGCCGCAGGGCACCGTGCGCCTTGAGTGGTTAACCGTCCAGGGCGGAAATTTCGATGGCAACGCTGGTACGGGTGTTGGCCTCGCTGGTGGTCAGATGGGTCCGTCTAGCGTTGTCGAGGCTGTGGTCATCAAGGACAACGAGGGCGCGGGCGTGAGCAACTTCAATGGTACATTCGTCCGATCCGAGCTCACTAACAACACCACGGATCCGAAGGCCCTCGGCTTCATCGGTTCCGGTCTCAAGGCTGTCAACGAGGTGGTGGTAAAGCAATCCTACATACACGACACCCAGGGCAACGGCATCTGGTGTGACGAGGAATGCACCGACACCTCACTTGGCACCTTCATCGTGGAAGATAGCCTCGTGGTCAACAGCGGACGCGCCGGCATTCGCTGGGAGAAGGTCGGCGGAACGGCGGCGGGCGAGGCGCTGATCCAGCGCAATGAGATACACGGCAACTCTTATGACGTAAGGCGGGGTGGCATCTCTATGCGTGATGCCGAAAACGCGATCATACGGAACAACCACTTTGGTGCCGCGACCATCTCAGGTGTGTCTTACCCCCGAAATGCCGACGGGGTTGCGATTATGGCCTCAGACTCCAGTGAGGCCGACAGGCCGAATCTGTTCAACATCGACATCGTGAAAAACAACCTGAACGGCGAGACCGTCAAGGGGTGCGAGCTGCCGAACCAGGTCGTCGCCTGCGCCGGGGACACTTCTTGGTGGCGCGAACATTGTAGAGGGATCTACGAAATTTGGAGAATGCTTTTTTCACGACGTTCGTGATCAAGGAAGGAGCCTGTGCTCCGAGGGGACAACTCGGCCCGCTCGAGGACAACGAAGTCCCACCCACGCCTTGCTAGGAGGTAGCCCGGCCATCGACCGCGGCAACAACGCTTTCACTGCCCTACCACTCGACCAGCGTGGCCTCGGCTATGAGCGCATCGTGGACATAGCAGCCTTCGAACTCCAGGCTCGAAGGTCGTCACTGCCGCCTTCTGGCACACCGGGCAACGTAGAAGCGTGCGTGAACGGAGGCTGCAGGGACTTTGGCTACATGAAACCGGAAACCCGTTGATGATCGTATGTACTAATGTAGCGGTCGTGGGACGGTGGAGGGCAAGGTGAGTGTCGCGGACGCAGGATACGGTATGAGGACCGAAAGATCGTGCCAGATCGTGGAGCGGCTCGAGCGTTCGATCCCCGGCGGCAACACCCGCTCCCTAGCCTTTTTCCCTCCTTATCCGTTGGTGATCTCCTCCGGCTCAGGCTGTCGCATCAGGGACGCAGACGGCAACGAGTTCATCGACCTCCTGAATAACTACACCGCGTCGGTCCACGGCCACGCCCTGCCGGCCATAAACGAGGCCATGAGCAACCAGGCAGCCTTGGGGACCGTTTTCCCTGCCCCCAGCGAGCTGCAGGCCGAGCTCGCGGAACGGATCGTGGGCCGGGTGACGTCCGTAGAGAAGGTGCGCTTCGCGAACTCCGGCACCGAGGCCATTATGATGGCCGTGCGCGGTGCCAGAGCTTTTACCGGAAGGGAGAAGATAGTCAAGGCGGAAGGCGGCTACAACGGCATGTGGGAGCAAGTGCCGGTCTCCTGGCCGCAGACTCCGACTCCCTACCCAGCTGCAATGCCTGAGGGGGTCCGCCGGCTGGTGCGCATGGTCGACTACAACGAAGTTGGCCAGCTCGAGGCTGCCATGGAGGAGGAAGGCGACGAGGTGGCGGCCATAATCCTGGAGCCTGTGACGGGGACGGGGGTCTTTGCCGGGACCCCTGAATACTTCGCGGCAAGCCACAGCCATCACCCTGAGACATCGCGACTACCGAATTCAGCTTCGGGTCCTGGCACGTCGTAGCGTAAGGAGGGTGCCGAGAGATAGAATCGGCGATACTACTACAGTGAGATGAGGATGAGACCAGCGTTGAAGGGTAAAGGCGATGCATACAGGGAGCAGATAGTTTCCTTGCGGCGCCATCTCCACCAGTTCCCTGAGGTCAGTGGAGAGGAATACGCCACCTCAGAGACGGTGCAAGAGAAGCTACACGAGCACGGCATCCCCTTTACCGCGGGCTACGCCAGGACGGGCGTACTCGGTGTGGTGGAGGGGGGCAGACCGGGCAAGACCGTGGCCCTGAGGGCGGACATGGACGCATTGCCCATACAGGAGGAGAACGACCACTCCTTCGTCTCCAAGGTGGACGGGGTGATGCACGCCTGTGGGCACGACGCCCATACTGCGATGCTAGTAGGGGCTGGATGGTTGCTCAATGACGTAAAGGAGGAACTTCCTGGTCGCGTACTCCTCCTGTTCCAGCCGGCGGAGGAGGCTTCGCCCACCGGTGGGGCGCGGCGGATGATGAAGGACGGCGTGTTCAGGGAGCATCGCCCTCACGTCATCTTCGCCCAGCACGTGTGGCCCGAGCTGCCGGCGGGAAAGGTGGGTGTACGTCGGGGCCCGATGACAGGCGCCTCCGACCGCTTCAAGGTGACGATCGAGGGTCAGGGCGGACACGCAAGCAAACCCCATCAGACGATCGACGCCATAGTGGTGGCCAACCAGGTAATCAACAGCCTGCAGACGGTCGTTAGCAGGGACGTCGATCCTCTCCGCTCTGCGGTACTGACCATAGGGAAGATCCGGGCCGGGACCCGCTACAACGCCGTGGCACAGAAGGCGACGCTCGAGGGCACGATCCGCACGTTCGGATCCCACACCAAGGAGAGGGTCAAAGATCGTTTCCATTCCATAGTGGGCGGTGTTGCGGAGTCGATGGAGGCTTCAGCCCAGATCAGGTATTGGGACGGCTATCCGGCGACCGTGAATACTCCCGAATGGGCCGAGCAGGTCCGCAAGACGGCGCAAGACCTGCTAGGACCCGAGGCGACGCCCGAAATAGAGCCCTCCCTAGGGGGCGAGGACTTCGGACGCTTCCTGCTAGATTACCCTGGGGCCTATTTCAGACTAGGGACGGCGGTTTCGAACGCTCCAGTAAAGAAGCGGCTGCACGACTCGCGCTTCGATATAGACGAGGCGGCGCTCCAGCTAGGAACAGAGCTCCTCGCCCAGCTGGGCGCTGACGCCCTCTACCAGCTCGAGGACCGGTAGAATGTGGCATCTGAGTAACCCTCAGGTGTTCTGATCGGTTTATTCGTTACGAACTCCGTCAGGTTTGTCGCTCTTTGCATCCGCGGCGATCTTCTGCGTCCCGTAGAACGGCTCGCATCGACAGAATGTGCTACGGTGGCAAACACGCATGGTCGCACAGCAAGAACGAGATCGAGGGCATGAAGAGGACAGTGAGGAAAGCAGCTTGAGCCTCCTGTTCGCCCTGGTCGTCTCCCTTTGTGCCGCTACCGTCGCGACTCTGTTCGTAATGATGTGGCGCGATGGAGATCCCGTGGCGGCAGCGGTGTTGGCTTTCGCACTCCTGCCCGTGCTCATCCTTATGATAATGGCCTGGCGGGCGGCTCTGTGAGGAAATCCAACAAGAGGCACCCGTGTCCCTAGGTGGGGGACCCCTTACTCTGCCCTTTCCTTCTCCGGGCGCACGATCATCACGGGGCAGTGAGCGTGGTGGACGACGGAGGCGGAGACGCTTCCCATCAGCGCCCGTCTTACCCCACCGAGGCCCCGGCTCCCCATGACTATAAGCCCGGCGCCCAACTCCTCGGCCAAGTGTACGATGGCCTGATCGCGACGTTCTCCGATCCGAAGGTGGGCTTCTTTGACACTCGCTCCTGCCTCTTCGAGCTTTTGCACCTGCTCGTCGAGCACCTGCTGAGCGTCTTCCCTTACCGCCTCGAGCGCCTGTTGATAGGTTTCGTAGCGCAAGCCGCCTTCGTGTATGTGGTAAATGGGATCAGGGTTTCCGAGCGCTACGGTGAGGACGTGCAACTCTGAGTTTGTGGTGTTGGCGAGGTCGGCGGCGGTGCTGGCGGCCAGCTGTGCCTCCCTGGAGCCGTCGGTGGCTAGCAGGATCCTGGCTGGGAAGATGCTCATTGGTCGTCTCCTTGCTCGGGATAGTCCTATCCCTTGATAATGCCATGAGCCGCAGCGCGATGCACCCGCATAGGGACCCGAGGTGTCGCTATGCAGCCCGCCACGGACGATCGAGAACTCGAAAATCCGTGATATGGTCGTGGATCGGGGCACCTTGGTCCACCTCGTCGAAGGTATGGAAGTAGTTGCGAGATAGCGTAAGGAGGGGTCGTCGTGCCCGAGCTCCCCGAACTAGAGGTCTTCAAACGATACGTTGACTCCACCTCCCTGCACCAGGACATCGAAATCGTCGAGGTGAAGAACGGTAAGATTCTCGGCGGTGTTTCCACCAGCGGATTGAAGCGCGGGCTCGAGGGTAGGAAGTTCGAGTCCACGCGGCGTCACGGCAAGCACCTGTTCGTTGAACTGGACAAAGGACCATGGCTGCTGTTGCACTTCGGGATGACCGGCGGCCTCAAGTACTACAGAGACACAGACGAGGAGCCGGCCCACGCCAGGGTCTTGATCTCCTTCAGAAACGGTTACCGTCTGGCGTTCGACGACCAGCGGTTGTTCGGCAAGGTGGACCTGATCGAGGACCCTGATGGCTATGTAGAAGAGCACAAACTGGGGCCGGACCCATTGGACTTGGACTTCCCCGCCTTCCGTAAGCGGCTCGAAGGGAGGAGGGGTGAGATCAAGGCGACGCTGATGAATCAGCAGGTTTTCGCCGGGATCGGCAACATCTATTCTGACGAGATTCTCTTCCAGGTCCGCCTCCATCCCAAAACGAGCGTCGGACGACTGGATGAAAGCTCCCTCCACAATCTCCACGAGCAAACCCGGCGCGTGCTACGCGCAGCGATCGAACGCGGGGCAGAACCCGGAGGCTTGCCCGATTCGGTCTTGCTCCTCGACCGGCAGGAGGGAGCGGACTGTCCCCGGGGCAACGGAAAGGTCCAGAAGACGAAGGCTGCGGGCCGCACCGCGTACTACTGTCCAACGTGCCAGCCAAGGGTCTAACCGCCATCCTCGGGGGGGATCGGCTGACGCTGGATCCCGCGCCCCGGTACCGGAGAAGAGATGACGATGGAGGTTACCGGGCTGCCCCACAGCACCAGCTTGTCGAGTAGCGTCTGCAGGTGGTCCATGGAAGCCAGGACGACCTTCATCACGTAGCAGTCTGTGCCCGTGGCGCGGTGGCACTCGAGCACCTCGGGCAACTCGACTACCAGAGCCTCGACCTTTTTGTGGTTCGCGCCGGGCACCTCGATCCTCACAAAAGCCGCGAGCGGCAGGCCCACTTTCTCAGGATCTACCTGGGCGCGATAGCCAGTGATGATGCCTGCTTCCTCCATCCTCCTCATCCTCTCGGCCGCCGCCGGTGCCGAGAGGTTGACCCGACGGCCCAATTCTTTGTGGGTGAGCCTGGCGTTGTCCTGCAACTCCTCCAGGATGCGCCACCCCGTAGTGTCCAATAACCTTTCGTTTTTCGCCCTCATCCCCGAAAACTCCTTCGTTAGTGGGCATAGTTTCGCGAAACACATTCTACTGGCCATTCCGAAAACGTGGTTCTCGTTGTGTACTAGGAGCGTACCCCCATGTCGGGATGACGAGGAGGTTAGATTTGGACACTACGGAAGACCAAGCAAGCGATTGGTACGCCATGCCAGCCCTGGCATTGGCGGGCGCTCTGTGGGGAGTGAGCTTCCTTTTCGGCAAGTGGGCACTGGAGGAGTTGGGCCCGGCCCACGTCACGCTCCTGCGCTTCTCCCTCGCCTCGGCGGCCTTGCTGCCCTACGCGTTGCTCAAGGGGGTGTGGCCATGGCGAGGAGACCTGCCTCTGTTCCTGCTGGTGGGGTTCCTGACTGTGCCGGCTACCTTCCTGGTGCAGTTCTGGGGGCTCTCGCTAACCGGCGCTACTGTAGCGGCCCTGATCGTGGGCTGCGGCCCGCCGATAGTCGCGCTTTTCGCGAGCCTCTTCCTGGGGGAGAGGCTGGGCAAGATCGGGTGGTCGGCGGTCGGGGCGTCGACTTTGGGCGTGGCGCTCGCCGTCGCCAGGCCAGGCGTCTCCAACGACTGGCTGGGCGACGCGCTAGTCCTGCTGTCGCTCCTGGCCGTGGTCGGATGGGTGCTCCTGGGCAAGCGCCTGGGCGATGGGTACCCGGCCGTGCCCGCCACCGCCTGGATACTGACTTTCGGCACGCTGACCCTCCTGCCGGTGGCCCTACTGTGGGAGGGTGTGCCCCGGCTCGACCTGACGCTGCTCGGCTGGGCGTCGGTGCTGGTCTTGGGCCTGGGGTGCTCGGCGGCCACTTACGCACTGTGGAACTGGGGCGTGGCCCGCGTGCCCGCCTCTCGCGCCGGGGTCTTCTTGAACCTCGAGCCGCTGGTGGGGGCGTTGCTGGGGGTCCTGGTCCTTGGGGAGGCGTGGGGCCCTGGTACGGTAGTTGGCGGCGCGCTTATCATCGGCGCCGCCTTGGTTGTCTCGCGCCGCAGTAGCGCGTGAATGGCCTGTCGAAGTAGGATAGACGCTGTGCTCGGATGCGAGATTCTCTTGCGGGACCCACGACTCAAAACGCTTCTGGCACAGCTGAGGACCCTCGCTCTTCCCTATGGACCATCAAGGTGGCATACTTCCGTACTCTGACCTCGGCTCTGCTTGCAGACAAATCCTGATGCCACTTTGAGCGGCGCACCTGTAGGCATATTCAAGACGAGACCTGGACCCGGGGAAGCCCCCGGGTCCAGGTAAGAGGTAGAGATTCTCGCCTGTACTCTACCTGTTCCCTCGCACCGTCTCCAGTACCTCTTGGGCGTTGTTGAAGGTGTCGGTGCTGGAGTTCTTTATCTGGTCGACAACCTCTTGCGGCGCATTGTTATTCTGGACTTCCGATAAGACATCATCCTTGCTGGCCGGGAAATCCAGGTTCGGCAGGTACTGTGTGATTTGTCCCAGGTCCAGATCGCTCAAAGAATCGCCCAGATTGCCAACG
>DASSCV010000255.1:0-14122 GCA_035697505.1 Rubrobacter sp. | reverse complement strand
CGACGCCGTGCTCATCAAGAAACGGCCCCATCAGCTCATCTCCGTCGACGTCTCCATCGGCGGGGAGGAGTTGTTCGCCTTCCGCTGCGACGGCTTTATTGCGGCGACCCCACTCGGCTCGACCGCCTACGCGCTCTCTGCGGGAGGTCCGATCATCTCGGGTGACGCCGGGTGCTACGTGCTCGTCCCCATTGCGCCACATGCGCTGGTGAGCAGACCCCTGGTGCTTGGCGAGGACCAGGTCGCCGAGCTGGAGCTGGTCGAGCGGGAGGCGTTGCTCTCGCTGGACGGGGCAGAACCGCGTGAGATCCCCGCCGGCGGAAGGGTGGAGATCAGACTCTCCAGCGAGAGCGTTAGAATTGGCCGTACCGAAGACTGGAGTTGGTGGCGAGCAGTTCGGAGGACGTTCCTGTAGTGCTCACGGAACTCTCCGTGGAGAACGTGGCCCTGATCGAAGAGGCCACCCTCGAACTCTCCCCCGGCCTCAACGTGATCACCGGTGAGACGGGGGCGGGTAAGACGCTCCTTGCAACCGCACTGCAGATGCTCCTCGGTGGCCGCGCCCGTTCCGAGACGGTCCGCTCGGGGGCACGCAAGGCTACTGTGGAAGGCACTTTCGTCCTTCCTGAAGAGACGGGATCTCGGTTCCTCATCGAAGCCCTGGGCGACCTCGCCGAGGAGGTGGAGGAGGATGATGGCATCGTCCTGCGGCGGACGCTGACCGGGGAGGGCCGCTCCAGATGCTACGTGGGCGGCGTCTCGGTCCCCGTAAGGGCGCTCGCTTCCCTCGGGGAGAGGCTGGTTTCATACCACAGCCAGCGAGAGCAAACACGGCTCACCGAGCCGGCCGAGCAACTCGCCATCCTCGACGACTTCCTAGACACTGCGGCCGCCGAAGCGAGGCACGAGCATGAGCTGATCTGGCGGGCCGTGGAGAGCGACCGCGCCGCGCTTCGGGAGATAAAGACGACCTCTGAGGCGCGCCTGCGGGAGGTGGAGTTCCTGCGCTACCAGGTCTCTGAGCTCGAGTCAGCGGGCTACGACCCGCAGGAGCTCTCGAATCTCTCCCGCGAACGAGATCGTCTGAGGAACGTGACGGACCTTCTCCAGGCCGCATCCGCCGCGAGCGCGGCCCTCTCCTCCGAAGAAGGGACGGGAGCCGTAGACGCTGTCGCGCGCGCCGCATCAGAGCTGGAGACGGCCTCGGGATACGACGATAGCCTGAGTGGGCTCCTTGAGCGGCTGGGCGGGCTCTCCGCGGAGCTTGACGACGTATTGTACGAACTCAGGTCTTTCGTGGACGAACTCGAGGCTGATCCGAACCGGTTGGAGGCTGTCGAGGACCGCCTCGGTGCCATGCGTGCCCTGGAGCGCAAGTATGGGGACGTGGAGGTATATCTCCAGGAATCGCGCGACCGCCTCTTGCGGCTCGAAAACCTGGATGAGGAGACCGCCGGGCTCGAAGATAGGCTCGCGGAAGGCGAGCGGCGCCTCGAAGTCATCGCGGCCGCGTTGCGTTCGGGCAGGGAGGCAGCCGCACAGAGGTTGTCGGGTAAGGTGCAGGAGAACCTCGGGGACCTCAACCTCGGGAAGACGGCCTTCCGCGCCGAGCTTGTCCCAGCAGAGCCGGGCCCGTCGGGCAGGGAGAGGGTAGAGTTCATGATCCAACCCAACCCTGGAGAGCCCGAGTTGCCCGTCAGGCGTTACGCCTCGGGCGGGGAGCTCTCCAGGATAATGCTGGCCATAAGGCTCGCCCAGGCGCGCGTGGAGCCTGGTGCTACGTACATCTTCGACGAGGTCGATGCTGGTATAGGCGGCGAGACGGCAAAGGCGGTAGGAGCGAAGCTGAGGGAACTCGGCGACCGCAACCAGGTCCTGACTATTACCCACCTCCCTCAGATTGCCTCCGGGGCGGGCACGCACGTCATCGTCGACAAGGAAGAGTCAGGGGGACGGACGATCACCCGCATAGAGCGTATCGAGGGCGAGGAGCGCCGCAGAGAGCTCGCCAGGATGCTCTCAGGAAAAATCGACGATGCCTCCCTGGCACACGCCTCCGAACTTCTGGTCAGCGGGAGATAGGCCCTTCCTGCAGCGGCATCACCCAGAGATTCCTCGCAGTCGTTCTTCTAGCTCCAACCCGAAGTGTTTCTTTCCCTTGTGGCATAGGTCGGGCCGCCTTGATCTTCGACGATGGTAAAGTGAAGACCAGGATTTGGGGATCGCCGGCGACATAGCGCTCATCCTGGTGGCCGCTCTCCTTGGAGGCGTCGTGGCCCGATGGCTCAGGCTGCCCCTGATCCTCGGGTACATCGCCGCCGGCGTCCTCGTCGGGCCGAACACCTTCGGCCCGTCGGTCGGGGATGTACACGAGATAGAGCTCCTGGCAGAGATCGGGGTGGCCCTTCTCCTGTTCACGATCGGGCTGCACTTCTCACTGGGGGAGCTCGCACCCGTGCGACGCATCGCCTTGCTCGGCACCCCGGTCCAGATGGTGCTCACCATCGTCTTCGGTTACGGGGTGGGCCGCCTCCTGCTGGATCTGGGGTGGGTCGAGTCCGTGTGGCTGGGGGCCCTGATCTCGCTCTCGAGCACCGCGGTAGTCCTCAAGACCCTGGGCGAGCAGGGGGTACTCGGCACCCTGTCTGCCAGGGTGATGATCGGGATGCTTATCGTCCAGGACCTGGCCATCGTAGTGCTGCTGACCGTACTTCCGGTTCTCGAGAACGTAAGGGAAGGTCTTCCCGAACTCGGCCTGGCGGTCCTCAAGGCGGCGGTGTTCATCGCCGCCATGCTCATCTTTGGCTCACGGATCCTACCCTTGCTCCTGGCACGGCTGGCGGCCTGGGGTTCGCGCGAACTTTTCCTGGTCTCCGTGGTTGCTATAGGAGTCGGTGTCGGGTATGTGACTTATCTCGTAGGTCTTTCCTTCGCATTCGGGGCGTTCATAGCAGGGATGGTCCTCTCCCAATCGGACTACAGCCATCAGGCTCTTGCCGAAGTCGAGCCGTTGCGCGATGTATTCGCCATGATCTTCTTCGTCTCTGTCGGACTCTTGATCGACCCTTCCTTCCTCTGGGCGAGGTTCGGGACCATCGCACTCGTCGTGGTGCTGGTCCTCGTCGTGAAGGGCCTGATCTTCGGCGGTCTAACCAGGGTCTTCGGCTACGGCAACATAGTCCCGTTCGCAGTGGGATTGGGACTCTTTCAGGTGGGGGAGTTCTCGTTCTTACTCGCCAGGGAAGGTGTCAACGCGGACGCCATTTCCCAGGCGACCTACTCGCTCGTGCTAGCCACCGCGGCCGTCACTATGGCCCTCACCCCTCTGGCCGCGCGGCTCGCGCCGGTTCTCTACGGTCGCTACCGGCGGCGGTTCCCCAGAGAGCTCCTGCAGACCTTCAACTTGCCGGCAGGAGGGCTCAGGGACCACGCTGTCGTCGCCGGGTACGGTCGGGTTGGCTCCTTCGTCGCCCGGCTGCTCCACAGACTCGATAAGCCGTTCGTCGTCGTTGAGGCCAATCCAGGCCGCGCAGACGAGGCGAAGGCGGCGGGCTTTCCCACCGTTTACGGCGATGTTGCGGCCGTACCCGTCCTGGAGGCCGCCGGGACCGGTGGGGCACGACTCGTCGTGCTGACCGTCCCCGATGCCATAGCGGTCAGGCTTGCCGTCGAACGGGTGCAGGGCATCGCGCCTGAGGCCGACCTCCTGGTCCGGGCTGAAAGCCCCGGGCAGCTGGAAGACCTCGGCCGCCTCGGCGTCTTCGAGGCGGTGCAACCCGAGCTGGAGGCTGGCCTGGAGTTGGCGCGCCAGGCCCTCGCGCGCTTCGGGGTCTCGGCGGAAGAGGCCCATAATTTCGCCGACGGCGTAAGGCGCGAGCTGTACGCCCCCATCTCAGGGAAGGAGCAAGCGAAGGAAGGTGGAGACGGAGCTTTCGCGAGGCTGCGGCAGGCTTCGCAGGCGATCGAGGTAGAGTGGGTACGGCTGCCCGAGATACAAGTCCCCGGGAAAAACGAGACCGAGAGTGGCATCCTCGGTCACACCATAGGGGACCTTGGCGTGAGGAGCGAGACCGGGGTGTCCATCCTGGCCGTCGTGCGGGGGGACGAGGTGATCCCAAACCCGGGGGCTGACCTGGCGCTCGAAGCCGGCGACGCGGTAGGCGTCCTGGGCACCCCGGAGCAGCGGGCAGCCTTCCGCGCCATCGCCGGGGGCAACGCCGACGACAGTCCCGAAGTCGCCCGAGGAACGACTGACCGATGAGGGACTGCACCGGCCTCACCCCTTACAAGTTGCTCCGTACAGCACAAGAAACGAGAAACTTGTAGAATGTCCCGTATTGCGGGTATAAGGGTTGTGCACCTGACCTGAAAGGGGAATGCTATGGGGATAATGCGAACAAAATCCGTCGAGCAATCCATCAGGGACACCGAGGAGCCGGAGTTCCAGTTACGCAAGGCGCTGGGACCTCTGGATCTAATGCTGTTCGGTATCGGGGTTATTATCGGGACGGGACTCTTCGTCCTCACCGGAGAGGCAGCCGCTGGCTACGCCGGACCTGCGGTGGCACTCTCCTACGTCGTCGGCGGCATAGTGTGCGCCCTGGCGGCGCTCTGCTACGCTGAGTTCGCCTCTACCGTACCGGTCGCCGGCAGCGCCTACACCTTCTCCTACGCTACACTCGGGGAGTTTGTCGCCTGGCTGATAGGGTGGGATCTCATCCTGGAGTTCACTCTCGGGGCCGCCACGGTGGCGAAGGGATGGTCGGGGTACTTGGTGAGCGTCTTGGAGTTAATCGGAATAAAGGTGCCGACTATCCTCTACGCTTCGCCCGAGTCAGGCGTCTCCCACGACTGGTTAGCCCTGATCGTGCTAGCTCTCGTGACGACCATTTTGGTCATAGGGATAAGGTTGAGCTCGCAGTTCAACGCGGTGATCACGACGATCAAGATCCTCGTTACGCTGTTCATCATAGGCTTCGGATTCTTCTTCATAAAGACGGCTAACCTCACGCCCTTCATCCCGCCGCCGAAGCCGGGGGGGGAGGAGCTCCAGGTGTACCTCCTGCCGAGCATTTTGGGGATAGACACCATATACGGCATAACAGGCATCTTCACGGCGGCGGCGCTGGTCTTCTTCGCCTACATAGGTTTCGACATCGTGGCCACCACCGCCGAGGAGGCGCGCAATCCCCAGAGAGACTTGCCGATCGGCATCCTGGGCTCCCTGGCGATCTGCACAGTCCTCTACATCCTTGCCTCTATCGTATTTACGGGGCTCGTGCCATACGATACGCTGGCCACCGCGGCTCCGGCCGCCACGGCGTTGCAGGCGACACCCTTCCCGGCGGCGCAGCTCATCGTCTCGCTCGCAATCCTGATAGGGCTCACCGTCGTGGTGATGATCCTGGTGCTGGGCCAGAGCCGGGTGGCCTTCGCGATGAGCAGGGACAATCTGCTGCCGCCTTGGTTCTCGCAGGTCCATCGAACCTTCCGCACGCCGCACAGGATCACGATCATAACCGGCGTCGCCGCGGCGATCCTCGCGTTCTTCCTCCCGCTGGTAACGCTCGGGGCGCTGGTGAACATCGGGACACTCTCCGCCTTCGTGCTGGTCTCTATCGGAGTCATAGTTCTCCGGCGGACTCGGCCGGATCTCCCGCGGTCGTTCAAGGTACCAGGCTATCCCGTGGTGCCTGTCCTCGCCGCCCTCTCATGCCTCTTCCTCATGGGCTTTCTGACCCTCGGCACCTGGGTGAGGTTCTTTATCTGGATGGCGCTAGGGCTCGTGATCTACTTCGGATACAGCAGGAGCCATAGCCGACTGGCCAATGAAGACTCCTCTGCAGGGACGAACCAGGAGCCATGAAAGTAGCCGGACCAGGGCGCAAAGCCCTGGTCCGCTTCCCCCAACATACCGGCCGGCTGCTGGCGGGACCCGTCAGCCTTCGTGCGAGGATATGAACAGGTCCATTCAGACTCGGGGCTGGAACGGGTGCAACTCGTCCTCCCCCTCCTGTACGACGCCGTAGCTTGATTCGGGAACCTCGTTCCAGGCCCCGGGGAGGTCTACCAGCGGCTCCGAGACTATGATCCTTGTCTCGTCTGACACCTCCTGCAGACGCGGACGATCAGGATGCAAAGCCCGCAGTGCGCGCACATCTGTGCTGTAGTAGAGCGAACGTGACTTGCCCTCGCTGGAGTACCTGAACGCCCACACGCTCTTGCCGTCTGTGGTCCCGATGGTCATCTGTATCGGGTGCTCGATGTCGTGCCGGCGCCCTACATCCTCGACAAAGCCCACCATCCGCTCGACCGCCCCCGGTGGATCTTCCTCCAGGCCGAACGTGAGCGCCAGATAGAAAAGCAACTCGGAATCCGTCGATCCCTCCATGTATGGATACAATGAGTCGTCTACTGCGAGCGCGAGCTCCCGCTTGACGCGCCCGAAGTCATGCACCAACCCGTTGTGGACCCACAGCCAGCGGCCATGGCGGAAAGGGTGGCAGTTGGTCTGCTGGACGGCCGTACCTGTGGAGGCGCGGATGTGCGCGAGGAAGATGGGCGACTCGACGTGGCTTGCAACCTCGCGCAGGTTGCGATCGTTCCAGGCCGGCTCGATGCTGTGGAAGACGGCAGGGGTTTCGGTATTGGCGCCGTACCAGCCGACTCCGAAACCGTCCCCGTTGGTGGTCTCCACGCCGAGTCGTGCGTGGAGGCTCTGGTCGATCAGGGAGTGGTCCGGCTTGTAGAGCAACTCCTCGAGAAGGATCGGGGAGCCCGAGTAGGCGAGCCAACGGCACATTGTCCTCTCCTTTCATTTGGCGAAGTGCCAGCGGTAGACATCCTTGCAAGTCTGGCTGCTCGAGCAGGTTCCTCAGGCGTAAACAGCAGCTGTGACCCTTCCTGGACGCCAGTAAAAGTCGCGGCCGCCTCCGCCGCGAAGCCAGCCGAGGAAGATGTCGCTCGCGGCCTGCATCATCTGTCGGCGTCATTGGCTGGAAGCAGGAGGGTAAAAGGATGCCTCGGTTGCTGGTCTCCGCTGTTCGTGTCTCTTCATCTTGTTATCCTCCTTCCCTGCGATGGGTCTATAGGGTAGCCTCCTGGAGCGGCGTACATCTAGAGAAACACTCGTCTGTCCGAGGTCACGAGCCTCCGTCGGGGGAAGATCTACGACCTTCCGAACCGTTCGGATCGCGGAGCGGCCCGCTCTTGGAGAACGTCGAGCGGACGGCGCGGACCACTCCCAAGCCCCAAACAGAGCGCCAAGGGCCACTAGTGGCCAGGCAACGAGGCGCGGGAAGCGCGCCCCTAGCAACGAAACACCGAGCAGGGTGCCACTTGCTGCTGCAGCGAGCACGTGCTCGCGGGTGCTGAGTGGGGCGCCGCCTTTCTGGAGCGCGGCGCTCCCCACCCTGGTGAGGGTGCTCGCGGATGCAGAACCGCTGCCCACCACGCCTCGACGTGCTCCACGGTTGGTCGTGTCCACCGGGCGCTCCGGTCGCGCCTCCTGGCGCCGACCAGTCCTTACCAGGTGGACTTCCCTGGCGTTGGCGAGGTCTTCCTCGAACAACTCTTCCATCTGAGCAGCGAAGCCGGGATCTTCGGCTACGAGGTCGATCTCCCAGTTGGCAAACAGGCTGCTCAGGTTGAGGTTCGTTGATCCTACCTTCGACCACCAACTGTCGACGACTACCGTTTTTGCGTGAATCATCGGCCCGCCGTACTCGAAGATGCGCACTCCCGCCTCCAGAAACTGCTGGTAGCCGGCGCGCGAGGCCCTGCCGATCCAGGCTATGTCATTGGTGGCCGGTACCATGACCCGTACGTCTACGCCGTCACGTGCAGTCGCCATCAGAGACTGAGTGAGGATCGGCATCGAGAGGAAGTAGGCGTCGGTTACCCAGAGCCGCTTCTCTACCCCGGCCGTGAGTAACTCGAGCATCCTCAGGGTGCGCATCCTGCGCGGCTCCTGTACTATCACCCGCACCGATTGTTCACCTGCGGGCGCGATCCACTCCGCATGCGGGCGCTCTTCTTTGTTGGCCAGGGGCTCACCCGACTCGTCCCACACGCCGGCGAAGGCCCGATCGATGTCGGCAACTGCGGGTCCGCGCACGCTGACGGCCGTGTCCCTGTAGGCCAGGCCGGTCTCCGGGGAGGTGACCAGCCACCCGTCCGAGATGCACACCCCTCCCGTGGAGGCGTACTCCCCGTCCACGGCGATCAACTTCCGGTGGTCGCGTCGGACCACTCCTAGGGGCGACCCTAGCGTCGGTGGGTTGACCGCCCTGACCTCCACGCCAGCATGGCGTAGCTCTCGCCAGAATTCTCGCGGTACGTCCATCGAACCGAACCAGTCGTGGAGGACGCGGACGCGCACACCCTCGGAGGCCTTCGCAGAGAGCGCCTCGGCGAACCGCTGGCCCGTGGCGTCGTTCTGAAAGATGTAGTTGTCCAGGTGGATCCAGCGCTTGGCCCGGGAGATCGCCTGGAGCCAGTCATCGTAAGTCTTGGGACCGTTCTTGAGGAGTTCGAGGCTGTTCCCCTCCCGAAGCGGCGCGTCGCTTGCCCTGGCCAGAACCCGCTCCAGGCGCGCCCCCCGCGACGCCGCGTATTCCGGGATAGTGGTGTTCTCGTGTATGATCTCTTGATCTTCTGACAAGGTGGCTTCTCCCTTTCTCGATATTACGTCGCCTGCGTACGTGGACCTTGCTTTCGTGTACTAGTCGACCATGGCAGCGTCGCAGGTCCCTTGGGATCGCCGTCCATCCCTATTTGGAGGCGGGCTCCGTCAGCTGTGCTCGAGTTGCGAAGTTTGCGGGCTCAGATTCCGAGAATCTGTTGCTTTTTCGCCTGGAACTCCTCGTCGCTGAGGATGCCCTGATCGCGGAGCTGAGAGAGCCGCTCCAGCTCGCCCACGTACTCCGGCTCGGACGCGACAGGGGCGGTGGGTGCCGCCGTCTCGGCTGGCTGCTCCTGGCGGCCGAAGTCTTCTCTCATTCCCACCCTGCTCTGGACGAACGAGCGACGCCGCTGCATCCGGGCCATGGTCCTGTAGGTCTGCCGCGCCTGCATCCGCTGTGCGCCTCGTTCCGCCATTAGTCCCATCTACGCTCTCCTTCCTCTCCGTAGGTCCGACATGCTTGATTCTCCCTACGCCCCGGTGCCCGTCCCCTCGCTCTCGAGTTCCTCTAGGGCCTCTGACATGGCGATGAGGTCGGCCGCGACTTCGGCCAGGGTCTCGGGCGTGAGGAAACCCTCCCCCAGCGGGTAGCCGCCAGCATCGCGGATCGCGCCCTTAAGATCGCGCGCCCACACGTGCTCGATGAGAAGGAAGCCTGCCGAGCTGCCCGGGCGCAGCGAGGCAGCTATCCCCTGTATCTCCGTCTGCGAGAGTCCGAAGGCGTGGCCCTGCATTCCTTCCAACGATTCGTCAGGTCGCCCGCCGTCGTCCTCGAACTCGAATCCGAGCAGCGCACCGACGATCGCGCCCAACTCCTCGCCCTGGTAGTCAAGCGCGAGTAGATCTCCCGTCTCGGCATCCTTGCCTACGAACAAAAGGTCCAGGATGCGGATCGTCTCGTGACTCTCTAGCCTTTCGAGCTCGTCCATGATCCTGCCCTCGAACTCCGCGTCCGGGGGAAAGCCGATAGCCACAAGCTGAACAGGTCCTATCTTCTCCGTCATAGTTCACCTCCATCTGTTGTCCGCCGAGTCACGTTATTCCTCCCGCCTCCATCCCGGGGTAGATCCCTAACATGTTTGCCTGCGGGCGCCTTCACCGTACCCCCGGGATCTGGTTTCGTTGGGTGTAGCTGGCCGTCCAGTGGCTGATGTCGAGCAGGACGGCGAGAATCACCCAGAACCAATCGAAGCCCGTGAGGCCGATGCCGGGGGTGTAGACGAAAACGTAGATCAGGGTCGCAAACGGGAGGAAGATGATGCCCAGCAGCGGCAGGAGAAAGGTGTTGAACGCCGCAGCGACGAGGGCCGGTCTGGCGATCCAGAGTATGAGCATCGCGAGGCGCGGGAAGAGGCCTCCAAACAACGCGAACAAACAACCCATCCTCATTGCCTCCTGTCTGGTCTTGCGCCGTCAACTACAGCGGGCTGCTTTATGCGGGTCGCCGATCAGGCTACCCTCGCTGCTGGCGGGGTGGCGATGCATCGCAGCATCCCTTCGATCCGGTTTTTGTCTGCTCCCGCCCTGCATGACGCCTCTGGAGCATAAGCCCCGGCACGGTGGTGCGTCATCACCCAACTACGCGTATCCCCTAGGGGATATCCACTCCCGCGGGCCAGACAGCGGATCCCGGTGAGTCATCGTCCCCGCTCCCGGAGTCGGAAGGCGAATACGATCAAGGCCAGCCCCACTACCACAGCGAAGGCACCGATAAACGGCGCCAGAAATGGCACGTCGGAGCCGGCCAGGACCACAAGGATCGTGCCGAAAAGCACCGATAGGGCGCCGCTTCCGGCCAGCAGCCACCCGTTTTCGAGCTCGGCGCGCAGCAGTATCGCGGTCAGTATCTTGAGCGTACCGGTTGCCACCGCCCACACCACGATGACGTAGACCAACCCGCTTGGGGTCAACCCGGGCCAGAGGAGGGCCACCAACCCGGCGATGATACCTACGGCCCCTTCAGCCAACGGAAGTGACCTCTGCGCACCCCGGTCCGGGGATCTGAGCGCGGGTACCAAGGTGATCGCCCCGTCAACCGCCGCGTAGAGACCGAACAGGAGGGCCAGCACGGACAGGACGAGACCTGGCCAGATGAGAACCACAAGCCCGAACAACAGGGCGACGAGGCCGCGTAGCGCCAGGGCTCGCCAGTTGGCGGCGAACGTGCTCAACCTCTGCTGGTAGCGGCTTTCGTTGTTCATTATTTTGTCCTCCTCGAGTCCGTTTCCCACTGTTTTCATCGTTTTGCCCCGGCGTCCGTAGGCGGGTGGTAAATCGCGGCGTTGAACTCCGCGCCCAGCAACACCAACGAAGCACAGAGGTAGAAGAGTAACCTCAAGGCCGCCCCGAGGCTGCCGTAGGTGAGGCCGCCAACCTCGATGATCCCGCTCTTCTCTTGCCTCCGACCGCGCATGCCGTTCCCATCGTCGATTTACTAGGGGCTTACGCTCGGGCGTTCGGTAGGCTCGATCGCCTGCTCATCGGCGGCGGGACCGTCGGGCCCGCCCATGCCCATGACGCTCGCGAGCCAGCGCGTCTCCGGGAAGGTCTGTAGCATCAAGATCAGGAAGATCGTAAGCGGCGCCGCCAGGAACGCCCCTGGTCCGCCGAGCAGCCACGCCCAGAAGATAAACCCGATGAAGAGGACCGTCGGCGAGATGCTGAGTCCCCGTCCCATTAGCATCGGCGAGAGCGCGTTCTCGGCCAGTACGTTTATGACTATCACCCCGGCGATGACCAGCAACGCACTGGTGAGACCGTGTTCGGCGAGGGCCAGGATAACGGCCGGTGCCACCGCCAGGGGAAGGCCGATCCAGGGTATGAAGCTCAAGAAGAAGGCCAGGATGCCCCACATCAGTGGAAAGTCCACCCTCAAAACCAGCAGCAAGATCGTTACACCCGCCCCTGTAACGAGGTTGACTATGGCGCGCAGCCCGAGCTGGCGCACGACGTTCCGGCCGAAGATGGTCAACGTGGCGACCTGCGGATGGTCGCTTCCCGCACTCGCGCGCAGGCGGTTCATCATGGCTGGGCCTTCCGCGAGCAAGAACAGCACGATGACCAGGATCAAGAACAGGTTGCTCAGGAAGTCAGCAACGCCGGAGAGGATGGTGCCGATGGCACTGGTGAGGACGCCGGGGCTCAACGCTTTATGCAGGTCGGCTTTCGAGACCCCCAGGCTCTTGGTCAGGCTCTGGATGTTGTCCAGCTGGCCGTTCAGCTTGCTGGTATAGGATGCGATATCCCCGCTGAACCTGGCGATCGAGATGCCCAGGATCCCGGCGATCCCCAGGAAGAGTAGGGTCAGCCCCACAAGCATGATAACCAGGGCCAAAGGAGTAGGAATACGGCGGCGCCTCAGCCAGGCGTAGATGGGGCTGAAGAGGAGGGCCAAGACCAGAGCGAAGAGGATGGGGTTGAGGATAGGGGCGGCCAGGCGCATCCCAACGAACACGACCACCGTGGCGGCAAGGCCGAGCATCACCCGCAAGATGGATGGTTGGCGCAGCGCCGTGGTTATGGTTTCACCGATGCCGGATCTGTCGTCTACCGAATCGTTCGAGGGTTCGTTCATATCCTAGCCTTTCAGTTTGCGCCTGGCCCCGTTGACGACCTTGGCGGCGACATGGAGGTTATCGATTCCATCCATCCGGGCGGCGACGCGTCGGGATCGTGAGCGTTGAGCAGGCTCCTTAGGCCAGGGACCATAAGCAGGGCTCCGACCGTCGTGCTAATGACACGGCCAAGCGTGGAGACGGCGCTCCCCGCTCCACCGAAGAGGATGAGCCCTGAGACACCGATCACCGCGCAGGTAGTGAAATACCCTAGCGTGAGGGCGCCGGCGTTGGGGAGGGGCCTCCTGGAACTCAGGAACACGATGGTGAGGAGGAGCAAAGGGGGCGCAACCGATCCACCCATGGCCAGGACGAGGAGCCCGGGCAGAGCGTCGCTCATGTATTTTCCGCTCGCCGTCGTTCGGGAAATGCAGAATCGTACTCGTCGATCCTGCGCAGGCGGATGGCACCGAAGAATGGACTAGCACAGGTCTTGGGTCCCTCTGCCAACTCGGGCTCCCGTTACTCTAATCTGAATACTTCAACCGCGGAAAACGTTCCGTCTCCCTGGGCTGCCGCCCTGTACGGCGGTACCAATCTTGGGCTGTGGAGCGGCGAGTCTGTAGACCGCTCCACAGCCCTGTCTCACTATCCCTCGTGTGCGAAGGCCTCACGCAGTTTCTGCTCCTGCTCCTCGGGCAGGTTGGTAGAGATGATCTCGAAGTCGTAGGCCTTCAGCTCATCGATGACCTTGTCTGGCGCTGTCGCCCCACTGGTGAGCGCGAAGAGCGCAGACGTTCCCTCGGTGACCTTCTCGCGGACCTCTTTGATGAAGTCATCGCTGATGCCCACATCCGCCAATGCGCCAGTCATCCCGCCCATGCCGGCGCCGATGGCCGCCCCTAGGAAGGGCACGAAGAAGATCAGCCCGAACAGGAACCCCCAAAACGCCCCCCAGCCTGCGCCCGCGCCAGCAGTGCTATGTAGCTGGTGGGTGGTGGGCTTCCTGTTGCCCTGCGGCCAGCTGACAACAGCGGCGTCCTCCAGGGTGATCAGCTGGCGCTCCTGCATGCCCTGTAGGGCGATCATGACCCTCTCTGCCCCGTATGGGTCGTTGAACTTCAGCACGGATAGCGTTGCCACAATATCTCTCCTTCCTGATTGGGTACACGAATGCAATGTACGTCGATGAATAGTCGAGGCGGAGACCTTCCCCCCAGATAGCTTCTGGGGATCAAGTTGCTTTGAGCTTGAGGTGGATGCAAGAGACTCCTACTTCAGGACGAGGGTTTTTCTCTTCTCGTCTGTCTCGACGACCTGTACCGGGATCAGCACAGCCCTCATCCCGAAGAAGCCAATACGTACCCTGATGTACACCGGCTCGCCGTCGGGGTTCGCGAACACCCTCTCGACAATACCGATCTTCTGCCCCACAGGATCGTAGACCGAGTAACCAGCACCGTTGTTGGTTGCCGCCGCTGTTGCCCTGCCCACGTTGGTTGGCGCGTGTATTGCTGCTTCGGACATTTCGTACTCCTTTCGCGCCGGCCAGATGGAGGGGCGTCTGGTAGTGCCGAAGCGGACGGAGCCCGCCGCCCGCTTCGGTGGCTCCTCACGAGCTGGTGGTCAATGCCCTGTGCCGCAAGGCAGTCAGACGCTCTGTGAGTAGTCCGGGTGTGTGGCGAGCGCGTAGATGACCAAAACGCAAAGCGCGATGACCACAACCGCTAGTATCGGTGCCGCAGGGATGACGAAGAACCATCTGATGGCGGCAAGACCGGCGAAGAGGTAGCCCATCACCCGGCCAAAAGTTCCCCCGCGCAAGAGGTCTATGCCCGCATAAAGTGCTATGAGCGCGATGATCAGGTCTAGGACGCCCCAGAGA
>DASSCV010000254.1:0-16579 GCA_035697505.1 Rubrobacter sp. | reverse complement strand
CCCGACGAAGGCTATTGTGCCCCCATAGGCGAGGCCCCTGAGTGCCTCCTGCAGGGCCTGCTCGTTGCCACTGGTCTCGATGGCTGCATCGACGCCCACTCGGCCCGTAGCTCTCTTTAGCTCGAGCCCCACATCCTCACGTAGCGGATCGAAAGCGGCGTCGGCGCCCGCGTCCAGGGCGGCGTGCCTGCGCTTCTCTATAGGGTCGATGACAGCCACGTAAGCGGCCCCGGCTGCCCTCGCCATCTGGGATGCGATCGCTCCGATCGCTCCGAGGCCGAATATGGCGACGCGGTCTCCGAGGCGCACGTGACCATCGCGGATGCCGCCGAAGGCAAATTGCGCGGGGTCGAAGCACAGCGCGTTCTTCCACGGCATGCTGTCAGGCACCTTCAGGAGGTAAGGGTCGTCTACAGCGTCCAGGACCTGGATCTCCCTTATGCTTCCGTAGCCGCACACGCGGTCCCCGACACGGAACTGCCCGACGTCGGCGCCCTTCTCTACGATAACCCCGACCCACTGGTTGCCGAGCGCCGGACCTTCTCCGTTTTCGGCCTCCTGACTCCCTGGCTCACGCTGCAGGAACAGCCTCCAGTCATCGTCGAAGAGGTCGGCGACGAATGGATCATCACCACGGAAAAGGCTAACCTCCGTGCCGTGCTTCGGGGAGGCGTACTCTACCCTGACCTTCACCTGGTTACGTCCGGCCGTAGGTTCTTCGTAGTCAACGAGCGCGGCCTTCCGGGGCGCAACGGCGACTAGCTTCCTGGGCATGATCGCCCTGTTCTATCCGGGGGTGTAGTGAGTAGACCACGCCGCCCCCGCACGCCTTGCGAGCGGTCTCTCTCGCAACATGTCAACCCTGGTGCATCTCCTGCTGGCTACGCGCTAGCCGCCGCTCGACTTCGCACATATGGTCTATAGCCTGTTCGGCCACATCGTCTAAGGCGGTCAGCCCCGGCCTGTCCTCCAGTATGTTGGGGAGGGCTGGGATCAGCTCGAACGCCAGCACTCCCCCATACCCCACATCCCGCAGGGCTTGCAAGACTTCTGTGAAATCAACGTGGCCGAGGCCTGGGGCCAGGCGGTTTGAGTCGGAGAGGTGCACGTGGTTCAGCAAAGCGCCGAAGTCGCGAATTGCTCCTGGGATCGAACGTTCCTCTACGTTCATGTGAAAGGTATCGGCCATGATCCCGCCGTTAGTGAGGCCCGACTCCCGCCACATCCTGGCGGCTTCGTCGAGCCTGTTGAGCATGTATGTGCCGTAGCGGTTCCAACACTCCAGCGTGAGGTCGAGCCCGAGTGAGCCGGCATGCTCGCCGGTTAGTCTTATGCCCTCTACCGCCCACTTCCACTCGTCATGCGGATCGGCGACGGGTTGGACACGAGAGTACGCGGTTGGGGCAACTATAAAGAGCGGGGCTCCGAGCTCGGCGGCGAACCAGGAGACCTCGCGCAAATAAGCCAGGGCAGCGTTTCGAACGTCCTCGTCGGGGTGGGAGAGGTCACGTTCCGTGGTGAAGTTAGGGCACACGGAACCGACCGCGAGCCCGGCATCTTCGGCGAGCTTCTTTATCCGCTTCGGATCATGCGTCTCCGGCTCTCCTTCGACCTCGACGGCGTCGTATCCGAGGCGGGCAAGGCGGTCGATAGACTCTGCGATTTCCTCGCCCTGGAAGCCGATGACGTTGTACGAATAGCGGAACTCCTGCTTCATCCTTTGAGGCCACCCGCTGTCAGCCCGCTTATAAACCGACGCTGCAGGATGAGGAACAGGACGACGATGGGCAGCATTATGTAGATGGCGGCGACGCTTGTGAGTCCCCAGTCCTGGCTGAAGCTGGTCTGGAACGCCAGGAAGCTCGTCGTTACTGGTTTGAGGTTGTTGTCCTGGATGAAGGTAAGAGCGAAGAAGAACTCGTTCCAGGTCGCGAGCCCTGCGACGAGCGCGACAGTCAGGAGACCTGGCCAGCTCAGGGGCAGCACCACGCGGAGTAAGACCTGCAGCTCGTTTGCGCCGTCTATGCGGGCGGCGTCCTCGAAGTCGCGTGGTAATTGGACCAGGTAGGAGCGCAACAGCAGCGTCGCCAGGGGCGAGAAGATGGCCCAGTAGATCACGATCAGGCCGAACCGGGTGTTCGTGAGTTGCAGCGTACTCCACAGGAAGAACAGCGGGATCAGGAAGAGCTGAAACGGAACTGCACTGACCACGAACAGGTAGAGCAAGACAGCGTCGGTACCAGGCAAGTCCAGCCGGGCCATTGCATAGGCGCTCGTCCCGGCGATGATACATACGCCGACGATGGTTCCGACGGTCAGGATCGTGCTATTCACCATGGTCGTCGAGAAGTCGCCCTGTGTCCACGCCGCCGGGAAGTTCTCAAAGACGGGAGAGCGCGGTAGACCAAGGGGGTTGCGTCCTATCTCGGCTTTGGATTTGAGCGAGTTGAAGACGAGGATTACGAACGGCCCGAGGGCGAAGAGAGCCAGGATCATGAGGATCACATAGTAGGGTATCTTGGACGGCTCGCGTCTCTGACGGCCTCCGGAGAAAATGCTCAAACCTCCCACCCCCTTCTGCGCAAGAAGATGAAGATAAGCACGACCAGACCGCTCACGAAGCTCAGACTAAGCGCCATGGCCGCGGCATACCCGGCCTCGAAGCGCTCGAAGGCCTGTTTCCACAGCAGGGTGCCCACGACCTCGCTTGCGCCGGCCGGACCGCCGCGAGTGATGATATATACGTAGTCGAAGACCAGCAGCGAGTTGATGATCGACCACAGGACGACGAACACGAACGTCGGCCTTATCCCTGGTAGCGTCACGTTCAAGAACTGCTGCCAGCGGCCAGCGCCGTCCATCCTGGCGGCTTCGTAGAGCTCATGATCCACGGACTGTAGCGCGGTCAAGAACAGCAGAAGAACGAAGCCCCACCAGGCCCAGATATTGACGAAAGCGACCGAAGGCAGCGCGAGACGCTCACTCCCGAAGAAGGAGACCCCGTCGAGAAACGGGATGCCGATAGAAGCCAGCGCCGACCCGATGCCCCTGGTCGGGTCGAGGATGTTCTGCCACAGCGCCGCGTTCACGACGCTAGCCACCACGTAGGGCACGAAGTACACGATTCTGAAGAACATCTGGAATCGTTTTATCTGCGAGAGCAGGAACGCCCCGAGCAGACCCATGAATATAGGGACAGTGAGGAAGAGGACGGTCCAGATCACATTGTGCCACATGGCCATCCAGAAATCCCCGTCGACGAGCAGGTCCCTGTAGTTCTGGAGACCCACAAACTCTGCAGGCCCGATCCCGGCCCACTCCGTGAGCGAATAGTAGATCGTTGCGACAGATGGTCCCAGAATGACGAGTACGTTGATCGCCAGCAACGGGACCATGAACAGCCATGCCGTCAGGAGCCGCCTCCGCCTAAGCCCGCGCCTTCCGGCGTACTTTGCGGGGCCCCTTCCATCCTCGAGGGTGCTCCGGTCGGCCTCCACTAGGAGCTCCCAGGCTTGATGATCTTGGGAACAGCCCCCTCCTTGCGATCCTTCGTGAAGGTCTCGTCGAGGCCGGAGCAGAACTCGGCCGGCGTGAGGTCTCCCGTGAGGACCTTCTGCATCTCCTCCTGGATGTAGACGTCGGATTTCGAAGGCCAGAAGGTCCACGCAGTGTAGCCGAAGTTGCCCTTTTCCGTGGCCTGGCTGAGCGACGCTAGTTGCCTGGCCACCCTCTCATCCATGCTAGCGGGGAAGTCTGATTCTGTGAAGGGCAGGGGCGCGTTGAAAAGGGACGGCACGGCGGCCATCCACTCCGCGGCGCGCTTCTTGTCAGCGACTAGGTAGTCGATAAAGGCGGCGGCGCCTTCGGCGTCCTGGGCGCGGGCGTTTACCGAGAGGGTCGACCCCAGGCCAAGCTCGTAGAGTTCGGCGGGGATCCCGCTGCGCAAGGGGGGCAGCGGCGCCCAGTCCCAAGCGTCGCCTGAGTCTTTGAAGAAGTCGCCTATGTCAGCCAGGAACCAGGAACCCTCGATGTTCATTGCTGCTTTGCCGTCGCCGAGGTCGGCGTGGAGAGCATCGAAACCGTTGGAGAAGAACCTCTCGCGGCTCCCACCGAACCAGCCATTCTGGACGTAGGTGTCGAAGAGGGCTATCGCGTCCACGAATACGGGATCGGAGAAGGGTATCTCACCAGTCAGCGCCTGATACAACGCATCCGGCCCCGAGTAATGATTCCAGAAGACGGTCGGGAACCATTCTATGGCCGCAGGGTCATCGCCGATGCCGGCTGCGAACGGCGTGATGCCCTGTCCCTGCAGCTCATCGGCCATCGACTCGAGCTCTTCGCGGCTCTCGGGAGGTTGCATGCCCTTGTCCTCCAAGAGGGTCTTGTTGTAGTAGAGGAGCATCGTCTGGAGCTGGTAAGGGATCGAATACAGCTTGTCCTCGTAGCGCCCAAGGTCGATCGCCCAGCCGAGCAGCTTGTCGTCCCACTTGTACTGATCCGAGTACTCGTCGAGCTCCGCGAACAGGTTCGCGTCGATGTACTCCTGCGCGTACGCTGGACCCGGCGTCATGATGATGTCGGGCCCCTCACCACCCTGCAACGCCGTGCGTACGAGACGGTCCATCTCTGTTGACGGCTGGAACGTGACTTTGAGGTCGGTACCTTGGTTCGCCTTCTCGAAGGACGGCTCTATGTTCTTCTTGAAGTAATCCTGCGGCCCTGCCCCTTCGAGGTTGCTCCAGTAGGTAACCTGCCCACTGCCACCTCCCCCACCCCCACACCCAGCTAAAAGTGGACCGGCCAGCCCAGCCCCGAGGGCGGCCTTGCCCCCCATTGCAAGAAACTGCCTGCGCGATATCTCTGTGTACATTCCTGACCACCTTTCAGACGATGTCACGGAAAGTGACGACCGGGATGACACCCTCTATTCTGATACGAGGAGACACAGGACGCCTGGTAATGGCGTTGTCGTTTTTCACCCCGTTCATGCACGCCACTGTGCGGGCGATCTCTCTGCTCCCACCTTCTTCATCTGACATATTAAGCTATATGAGAGCTTGGATCATTGCTTACACGAACTGGATTGTTGTAAAAAACACTTACCGAATTGCCTGAAATCGGAGCCAGAGAAAGGATGCCGGCGATGCGGGAACCGATAGTTCCGTACGTTCGCGACGCGAGTTTTCCCGTAAGGTCCGCGTGGTACACGGCTCCGAGGCGGCTCCTGGATTACCTGTTGATGTACGTACAGGAGGGAGAGATGATCGCACGCGTCGAAGGGCGCGGGCACAGGTTTCGGGCTGGAGACTTCTGCCTGATACAACCGGGCGAGCTGCACACGCTAGAGGGACCGGCCTACACCATTACCCCTTACCTACACCTCGACGTCTTCTACAACCCGGTGCGGGAGCGCAGCTTCGTCGTCCGCTCCGGGATGGTGGACGTCTCTGGCTTCGATGAGTTTATGCAGCCGAGGCTTCATGAGGGAACAGGGGTCAGGGTTCCGACCAGGTTCGTACCGCTGAGTCCCGCGCAGTTCAGGGATACTCTGCTGAAGACCATAGGCATCTGGCAGCGCAGGGATTTCTTGGGCCAGCTCGAGTCCCACTACCTCGCTACAGGCCTCGTGCTTTCGATGTTACAGAGCTACTCCAGTGGACGCTCGGATTCTCCTGATCAGCCCGAGTTCCTGAATTGGATCACCTCGTTCATGTCGCTGCATCTCTCGGAGCCTCTGTCCGTCTCCGACATGGCCGCCAGAGCCGGGCTCTCGGCTTCCCGGTTCTCGCAGGTCTTCCGCAACCGATTCGGTAGGCCGCCACACCAGTTCCTCTTGCACCTGCGGGTACAACGCGCCCAGGACCTGCTCCACCACACCAGCCTGACGATGCGGGAGATATCGGGCCAGTGCGGATTTTCGGACGTCCACCACTTCGCCAAGACGTTCAAGAGGCTCTCCGGCCAGACCCCGGGTTCCTACCGCCGCACGAATCAGCCGCCACGCTGAGCGGCAAAACGCACCATAATCGTCGGGGCCCGGACCGACAGCGATTCCACTCATACTCCTCTATGCAACCGCCGCGCCAGCTCGCTTAGGGAGTCCCGGTCGATCTTCATGCCTCGTCGTGCTCGCTCGGGCAACGGGTGGAAGGAGATGGGGATCTTGAATCGCGGCAAGAGCGGCTCAAGCTCCTGCGCCAGTTCTTCCGGCTTCCTGCCTGCCGCCCGGACAAAGGCGACGGGCCTTGCCCTGAACTCCTCGTCGGGCACGGGCACGACCACAGCCTCATCGACCCCCCCCAACCGGCAGAGGGCCTCCTCTATCTCCTCGGGCTGGACGTTCTCGCCGCCCGAGATAAAGAGGTTGTCCACGCGTCCACCGACCCGCAGGTAGCCGTCCTCGTCGATCTCGCCGAGGTCTCCGGTATGGAACCAGCCTTCCGCGTCCAGAGGACGATCCAAATCCTCGCCCTCGACGTAGCACGCGAAGAGCGTCTCGCCCCGGACCAGGATCTCCCCACTCTCAGAGATCGAGACCTCGCGGTCAGGCAAGACACGGCCGGCAGTACGCAACTCCTCGAGTGAGGCACCTGGCGGTGTCGTTGTTACCTGCGAGGCCATCTCCGTGAGGCCGTAGCTGGTGTGGAGCGGCAACCCGCGGGCAAGAGCCTCGTCTACGAGGGATGGCGGAACCGGACCTCCCCCCATCAGAACGGCCTCGAGCCCACTCAGGTCGGCGTCCTCTCGCAGCAGCCTTGAGAGTTGGGTAGAAACGAGCGAGACGTGCGTGGCGGCGGGGCCGGCGATAGCCTCGCCCAGTGGATCTCCGGGCTCAGGAAGTGCGACCGTCGCCTTTGCGAGCAGGCACCGGAAGAGTATTGAAAGTCCTCCGACGTGATACAGCGGCAAAGAATGGAGCCACCTGTCGCCGGGCCGGAGCGTGATGTTGGCGTTCGAGCCGAGCGCGTTGTAGTAGTGGTTGCCGAAGGTGTGGAGCGCCGCCTTCGGGGTACCGGTGCTACCTGAGGTGAAGATGATGGTCGCAGAGCGCTGCAGCGGAATGTCTGTCGGCTCGGTACGGTGCTGGACTACTTCGAGCAGGGCCTCAGGCTTTAGCTCGTGAAGATCAGCGCCAGCCGTCTGCAGGAGCTGTTCGTCTTCGGAGATCAGGGCCGAGCAGGCCGCCTTCCCGAGGAGCTGCGCAACGCCTCGTGGTGGGAGGCGGTCGCTGACGGGGCAGGCTACGTGGCCGGCACGGATCAGGGCGAGCACCAACGTCACGTATCGCTCGTCTTTGGGCAATTGGAGCGCCACCCGGCTTCCCAGTTCGAGCACTCCGAGACGGAGCGCTGCAGCCGAGACCATCCGGTCCAGCTCTTCGTAGGAGGTTATTCCCCGCGCACCGACGATGGCGGCGGTTTTCGGAGCGGCGAGGGCCGCCGACCGTATAGGACAGGAGAGGGATTTAGTCTCATCTCTCACGGCACTATGTTAGCCCGGGCGTCATGGTGTCTGTTGCGAGCTCTTCCACAAAGTAGCGGTCGTGGGAGACGAACAGTATCCCGCCGGGGAAGTCTCTCAGGGCTTCGAGTAATACGTCCTGGGTCTCTATGTCCAGATAATTTGTGGGCTCGTCGAGGACGAGGAGGTTGTTGTGACTGAGGACAAGTGTGGCGAGGAGCACTTTGGCGCGCTCGCCCGAGCTCAGCTTCGCCACCTTCTTGTTGACGGTCTCCCTCCTTATTCCCATCCTGCCCATGACGGTCCGGACCAGGGTCTCCTCACGCCCGGTCACCACGACCGCCTCGAGGGCCGTGACGTCAGGGGGTACGAGGCGGTTGTCCTGGTCGAAGTAGCCGACCTTCGAGGAGGGAGCCAGACGAACATTGCCTCGCAGGGGTGGGATCTCACCTAGCGCGGTACGCAGGAGCGCGGTCTTGCCGTAACCGTTCGGACCGAGGACCGCGAGCCTGTCACCAGTCCAGAGATCAAAGGACATCTCTCTGGTCAAAGGACGTTCCTTCGCGTAACCGACCACGAGGTTCTCGGCGCGCACGAGGCTGCGGCCCTGCGAGGACCCGAACTCTATCTTGACCGTATCCTTCTCGAACGGCTTCTCCGTCCTGGCGTTCTCGACGGCCTCCTCCATCCTGCGGCGGGCGACGAGGGAACGCTTCATGACCTTCGCAGCCTTGTGGCCGACGAACCCCTTGTCGGCCGCGCCCCGCTTCTTCTTCTCGCCGGCCTCTGACCACCTCTGGTAGTCCTGGGCCTGCCGCTGCAGCTTCTTCGCCAGCTTCCGGCTCTTCTCATACCTGCGCCATCCCTCCTCCTCAGCCTGTTCAAGTTGTTGCCTTAACGCGGTGTAGTCGCCAGAGTAGAGGGTGAGTTTGCCTCGAGCGAGATAGGCGACTTTCCTGGAGACGGCGTCGAGGAAGCGCCGGTCGTGGGAGGCCACGACATAAGCGGCATTCATCCCTGCGAGGTGCGCCTCCAGCCATTCGCGGGCGGGGACGTCGAGGTGGTTGGTGGGCTCGTCAAAGAGGATGAGGTCGTGATCCTCTAGCAACAGCCTCGCGAGCGCGAGCCGCACTCTCTGGCCAGCGGAGAGCTCGGAGACCCTGCGACCCCAGAACGCCTCGGAGAGGCCAAGCCCCGTCAGAGTAGACTGTGTCTTCGACCTGAACTCGTAGCCGCCTGAGACCTCCAAGCGCTGCTGCGCCTCGCCCAGGTCGGCCAGTAGCTGAGAGGTGCGTTCGCTTTCTCCAGCCTCGCCTAGTTCGAAGGCGAGGCTCTCGATTCGTTTCTCGAGTTTGATCAGGAGCCCGAAAGGCTCGAGCGCCACCTCCATGCAGGTGCGTTTCGGGTCCTCTTCCATGCCGGCGAAGTCCTGCTCCAGGTACCCGATACGTACCCCCCTGGCGAGCGAGACCTCGCCCGAATCCGGCGCCAGGCGTCCCTTTAGCATGCGGAAAATGCTCGTCTTCCCCGCGCCGTTCTCGCCCACGAGGGAGATCCTATCCCCAGGATAGACGGTGAGGGAGACGTCCTGGAGTACCTTCTTGTCGGGGAACGAGAGCGAGACGTTTCTGAGTTGGGCGAGCACGTAAAGATCCTTTGCAGGACGAGAGGACGAAGGAAGCGTATTACAAAGGAAGCTCGCTACATGCCTGAGAGTATACTCCAGCGCTCTCGAACTCGCACAGAGAAGCTAGAGGCACTCCAGCATGCGAACGGCTATCGTGCGCGAGGCGTACGCCGTCTCCCTGACGTCTACGCTCGGGACCTGCAAGTTCAGTGGCGTCTCGAGAACGTCTTCGGCAATCGCGTGGTAGGGATCCAGCCCAGCAGGAACAGGGCGGTCTCCGATGCCGGCCGCCAGCGCCACCAGGGCCGCCGTCCCGACGCCGGTGTGCTCCTACATTCGCAATAGTGGAATGACGCGAAGGCCTCGCTCGTCGCGCGTTTGCGGCCTCTGACTGTCGCGGCCGGGGCAGATCGCCCCTAACGTGGTTAGACTGCTCTGGTGGGACATGTGAGGCGACGGCAAACAGATGGGGCGAGCCGGAGGGCCTCGACCCTCGAGCTCTTCTACGACCTCGTGTTCGTATTCGCGATCACGCAGGTCTCCCACCTACTGCTCGAGCACCTGACGTGGGCCGGCGTCCTGCAGTCCCTGATAGCGCTTCTCGCGGTGTACTGGTCGTGGAACTACACAACCTGGACCACCAACGAACTGGATACGGAGACTGTCCCTGTCCGTCTGCTACTCCTGGCCCTGATGCTCGTCAGCCTCCTCATGGCGGTGGCGATACCGCAGGCGTTCGAGGCGCACGCGCTACTTTTTGCCGGGTCGTACGTCGCCATACAGATCGGCAGGCACTCCTTCCTGGCTTTCGCGGCGGCGGATCGCGGCACGGTCGAACGCGAACGGGCAGGACACATCCTCACCTGGTTTGCGGTGGTTGGCGTGCTGTGGGTGGCAGGCGCCCTGCTCGACGGTCCGGAACGCATAGTGCTCTGGCTGGTGGCGCTAGCGCTCGACTACTGCGCGCCGCTCGTGACTTACTGGATACCGGGCCGGCGGCGCCTCGCACCCGCCACCTGGAACGTGGGAACGGAGCACTTCGCCGAGCGTTTCGGTCTGTTCATCATCCTCGCCCTCGGCGAGTCCATCGTCATAACCGGAGCGACCACCTCCGACCTCGACCTCGACGCGGCGAGGATCATAGCCTTCATCATGGCGTTTTTGGCCTCCGCGGCCCTCTGGTGGCTGTACTTTTCGTCCGTGGCGAGTCTTGGCGAGCACTACCTCGAGGTCTCCGAGAACAGGACTATCCTCGCCAGAGACGCCTACACCTATCTGCACGTGGTGTTCGTCGCCGGGATCATCCTCTCCGCGGTGGGAGACGAGCTGGTGATCGCCCACCCGACGGAGATCCTGCCTCCCTACGAGGTCGCCACGGTGACTGCCGGGCCAGCCGTGTACCTCTTCGCCCACACCCTCTTCGGATACAGGCTGACGGGATTAGTGTACAAGACGAAGCTTTTTGGAACGCTGGCCTGCGTCACGGTCGGCTTTGTAGGCCTCCTCGTACCCGCGCTGGTGTTAGCAGGACTGCTAATCGTAGTACTGGTGGCGGTGATCGGATCTAGCCATCTGGCACCTTCGAGGGCCGAGGCAGAAGGCGAAGGTCTGCCTCGAAGCAGTTTGCGGAAGGGATGAGACTCCCTCACGCCGGGTATCAGGAATTGCGGTGTATAGCTCCCTTGCAGAGGATGCCGGGGGCGTGGTCAGGGACGGTGGGGAAATCTCGAGAAGTCGGGTTTGCGCTTATCCTTGTAGGCATCGCGGCCTTCCTGTGCCTCCTCGCTACCATAGAAGAGGAGGTTAGCGTCGTGGGCGAGCTGCTGAATGCCGGCATAGCCGTCCTCGTGGGCGTGGAAGCTCGCTTTCAGGAGCCGCAGCGCGAACGGTGAGCGGTCCAGCATCTCCCTGCACCAGCGGACGGTCTCCTCCTCGAGTGCGGCGAGCGGCACGACCGTGTTGACGAGCCCCATCTCTAGCGCCTCTTTGGCGGAATACAACCTGCAGAGGAACCACATCTCCTTCGCCTTCTTCGGCCCGACGAGGTTGGTAAGAACCGACGCGCCGAATCCGCCGTCGAAGCTGCCGACCTTAGGACCGACCTGCCCGAACTTCGCGTTGTCGGCGGCGATGGTGAGGTCGCATACTACGTGCAGGACGTGGCCGCCGCCGACGGCGTACCCCGCCACCATCGCAACGACGGGCTTGGGACAGCGCCGGATCTGCACATGCAGATCCGTGACGTGGAAGCGCCCGACAGACTCTCCTCCCGGGGTGCGATGCGGCGAGTCAGGATCTTCGAGGTATCCGGCATCCCCGCGCACCTTCTGGTCTCCCCCCGAACAGAAGGCCTCCGGTCCCTCCCCGGTCAGGATGATGACCCCGGTCTCGTGGTCTTCACGGGCGTCTTCCATAGCCCTTTGCATCTCGATGACCGTCAGAGGACGGAAGGCGTTCCTGACTTCGGGGCGGTTTATGGTGATCTTCGCGATCCCCTCCGCCTTCTCGTACCTGATGTCCTCGAATTCTCCGGCCGATTCCCACTCTATCGTCGTCATGCAATTGATTATATGAGACTAAGCGTGCCTAACAAAACCGGGTGTAATCACGAGGGCTACCACCACGATGGCCAGCCAGCTCGTCGGCGCCACAAATTTCCAGCAGTAGGAACGCCACTCCTATCAACACCATGCCTCTGGCCTGAGCTATTCTCGGAGAAAATCCGGAGGATATACCTTCTATGAGGTAGGGTTAATGGAGTCTCGACGGATGCGTGGGATCTCACCCACTGGCATTATGGTCGAGGCGGGAAGCGTCAAGACCCGCCCATTTTTCAGGCGGGAGAGAGGAGGAAGGCACATGCCCCGTTACGTGGTCCTAGTGAATTGGACCGACCAAGGCATAAGGAACGTCAAGCACACCGCCGAGCGTACCGACCACGGCGGTGAGATTGCCGAGAAGCATGGGTTGAAGTTGGAGCAGGCTTACTGGACGGTAGGGGCCTACGACATGGTCACCGTCTTCGAGGCACCGGACGACGAAGCCCTGAGCGCCCACCTCCTGGAGATCGGCTCTTTGGGCAACGTGCGAACAACTACGCTCCGGGCGTACGATGAGGAAGAGATGTCGGGGATACTCAGGAGACTCGGCTAAGCCGTTCGCCAATCAGACCACGAGCAGCATTCGAACCACCGCTTGGGGAGTGGAAGGCGGTATCTCGAAGAACCCCGGGTCTAGTGGTGTAGGCCGTTCGAGGCTCGAGTTGATCCGTGTGGCCTCGCGGATCCCTTAGGTTCTGGTGCTGTAGTGGAGGTGAACCACGCCGCCTTCGAAACGGCTTTCGTCCAGCAGTTCGAGCTCCAGGCGGACATCGTCGGGAAGGAACCGTTTGCCGCCTCCCACTACGGTGGGCGTGACGAAGAGGTGGCACTCGTCTACCAACCCGGCCTTGAACGCCTGGGCGGCAAGCTCGGGTCCGCCCACGCTGATGTCGCGTTCCGCTTGCGCTTTCATCCGTCGAACGGTGTCAGGGTAGAAGTCTCGCTCGATCCGGGTCCTGGCGCTGGATGCCGTCTCAAGCGTCTTGGAGTACACGATCTTGTCGGCAGCCCGCCATAACTTTGCGAAGTCCTGCATGAAGGATGGCTGGTCGGTGTGGGCGTGCGCGGTCTCCCAGTAGCGCATCACCTCATACATGCGGCGCCCGTAGAGGTAGGTGCCGATCGACCGCTGGAGGTCGTTGACGAAGGTGTGCACCTCCTCGTCCGGCGCAGCCCAGTCGAAGTTGCCGTCTTTGTCGGCAACGTAGCCGTCGAGTGACGTGATCGTCCCGTAGATCAGCTTGCCCATGTTAAGCCTCCCTTTACGCACACCGCTCGCGATTCGCACCCAGCCCAAAAAGTATAATGGGGTAATCCCCAGCCCTAAATACGGAGAACACCGATACAGTTCTTTCCGCTCCTAAGGTGCGCACCAGGGGCGGACAGCATAGGCTAGCAGCAAACGGAGTCTATTTACTCAACCTCGTAGAAGGAGCGTTCTGCGAATTTCCCTCCATGAAGGTCCAAGGAGCGAGCACGATGAAGACAAGGAAGGCGACGCGTGCGAAGCGCTCTCCCTCTGAGGAGCAAGTGGCGTTCGGGCGGCAATCAGGGCCATGGGCCCCTGGGCTCTAGCAGCAGGTACTCCTCGCCAATAATGCCGTTGGCTCCAGGACGACCTCCTGTACCCTTGATTTACCATGCACCCTCAGACGTACAGGAGTCTTGCCCAGGCCAGGGAGTTCATGCGTCACACCTACGGGCGTCCTATCTCTCTACCAGACGTCGCGGCCCAGGCGAACCTGTCCCCCTATCATTTCCTGCGCGTCTACAAGCGGGCCTACGGGGAGACACCGCACGAGTTCCTGACGCGCCTGCGCATAGAGAGGGCGAAGACGCTGCTGGCGAGAGGGAGTCACAACGTTACCGAAGCCTGCTTCGAGGTTGGCTTCTCCAGCCTGGGCAGCTTCAGTAACCTGTTCGCGTATCGCGTCGGGCTATCCCCCTCCGAATACAGAAGCTACGCCCGTTCGACGATCTCTGTTCCGTCTACGGTCAGAGCGCTGTTCGTCCCTTCTTGCTTTTTCACCATGTTTTATGGAACGCGGGAAAAGCGCAATATTCGAGAAGCAGGGAGGATAGAGCTGATGGTATCTTCGGGCCAGAGCACCTAGACAGGGAGGTAAGCCGTGATCCAACGCCAGAGCCACTCTACGATCTATGTGATCGACCAGGATGAAGCCCTCAGGTTCTACCGCGACATTCTGGGATTCGAGGTCAATACCGACATGCCCATGGACGACTCGGGGCTTCGCTGGCTGACATTGAACCCGAAGGGCCAGCCCGACCTCGAGCTGATCCTGGCCCAGGTAGCCACTGGCCCGATGTTCGACGCCGGGACGGCTGAAGAAATGAGGGCGATGGTCGAGAGAGGCGCCTTCGGCATCGGCGTCTTCGAGACGGATGACATCAAAGGCGACTACGAGCGCTTGAGCAGCCAGGGTGTCGAGTTCGTGTCGCCACCCCAGGAACGGTTCTACGGCACAGAGGCCATCGTGAAAGACAACTCAGGGAACTGGTTTAGTCTCACCCAGAGCAAACGATAGTCCGTTCACAAAACGCCAGAGCAAGGAGGTGAATTCCGCCGGGGTCTCGGCGTGCACGGTATGTCCCGCTCCGGGGACGACAGCGGATTCTATTCGTGGGTTGATGCTCGCCATGCGCGATGAGATCCCGGCGTACTTCTCATCCAAGCCTCCTGCGACAGCGAGAGTTGGTACAGAGAGATGTTCCAGCTCTCCCCACATCGACGGCTGGCTCCCCGTCCCCATTCCCCGAAGAGATCGGGCAAGCTCGCCAGGATCGTTGCGTCGTCTCGCCTCGATGGTCCGATAGAGCAGGTCCTCGTCCTGCGCCAGAGACGCGAAGAGCGGCTGGCCGTACCAGTGCCGAAGAAACACCTCGAAGTCTCCCGATTCCAGGCGCTCTGCCTTCGACTCATCCGCAACGCGCCGCGCTGCTCGCTCTCCGGCGCTCTCCAGGCCGGGCGAGGCTGATTCCAGGAAGAGTCGGGCGCACCGTTCCTGGTAACGCAGCGCGAGGTATAGAGCAAGCCGCCCGCCCATCGAGTAACCTGCGACTACGGGACGGGTGACTTCGAGCCCGTTTATGGTTCTGATCACGGCGCGTGTCGCGCCCTCGATCGTATACGCATCAGGTGGCAGCCCGAGTGATGCGCCGTGCCCCGGCAGGTCCACGGCGATGCGGAAGGTTTGATCTCCAATCACTGCCATTACCTCTCGCCAGTCGGCGGACGAACCCATAAAGCCGTGCAGGAAGAGGACAGCAGGAGACCGGCGGTCGCCAGAGACCTCGTGGTTCAGAACAGCGACCATCACGCCCTCTCTATCCGGTCCGCCACCTCTTGGAGCAGCCTGCGATGTAGTACCACGTTCTCCCCGCGGTCGGTCTCTATTTCGATCAGCGTCGAAGAGTTGCGGGCACACGCGGAGCCGTACGCTTCGACGAAGTCCTCGATCGTGCCGGGATGCTCGTAGGCGAGGCCGAACATCTTCGCCGCTGGCTCGAAGCCTACGCCCTGCGGCGTGCCGAAGTAAGGCTCGAAGAACTCCTCGTGCCTGGCGATGGGTAGGAAGGAGAAAATGCCACCGCCATCGTTGTTCAGCACTACAACGACGACGTGTACGTCCCGCAACATGGCCAGGGAGTTGAGATCGTGCAACAGGGCCAGGTCTCCGATAAGGAGCGTAACAGGCCGTTCGAGGCCCCTCGCGAAGCCTGCCGCCGTGGCGACGGTGCCGTCGATGCCGCTCGCGCCCCTGTTGGCAGCGACGGGGACGGGCGCGCCGCCGGCCGCGGCGTAGGTATCGAGGTCCCGCACGGGCATGCTGCTCGCGACGACGAGACCGTGGTCAGGGGGTACGTTCCGCGATAGGACCCGGGCCACGAGCGGCTCGTTCGGTTCTCCGGAGAAGATTCCATCCAGATAACGACCCACCTCCTCCGACGCCTCCTGCCAGCCTGCCGTCCATGAAGAGTCCATCGTCGGTGGATCTTCGATAGCGATCCGTACCAGTGTGGAGCAGAAGTCAAGGACGTTCGCCTCGACACTGTGGGTAACGCGGTGGGCTGGATCGAGCCTGAAAGGGTTCTCGCGTACGACTACGTAAGAGTCGGGGCGACTCTGGGCAAGGAACTGCTCCAGGCGCTTGGAAAGAGCCCTTCCTCCCACATGGACCACAGCGTCGGGCGCGTGCGTCTCTGCGAACCAGTCCCCAGCCAGAAGCGCGTCGTAGTGGGCGGTGAGGCCCTCAGTACCGAGACGGATCTGGGAACCTATGTCCGGTAGTAACGGCCAGCCTAGAGTGTCGGCGAGCCGCAGAACCGCCTCGCCCTGCTTGCGAGAAGCCAGTCGTCCTGCGATGACGAGACCCTGTTTCACGGGGCGAAGCGTTTCCCAGAGGCGGTGGATCTCCATCTCGTCTACGGCGGGTTTCGTCGCGGCGTAGCGAGTGTACGGTTCGTCGCTCTGCGCCCAGGAGGATGGTCCGAATAGCATGGGCTCCTCCCCCGGATCGGGGAGTAAAGGCTCGCGGAACATCAGGTTCAGGTGGACGGGGCCCTGTGGCGTTCGGCTCGCGCGGTAGGCGGCCTGATCCACGGTCGTCAGGACCATGGCCGGGTCGATGTCGGGCTCGGGTGCCGGCAGATCGAAGCGCCAGCGGACATAGTCGCCGAAGATATCAGGCTGGTCTATGGTCTGGTTGGCGCCGGTCTGGCGGAGTTCGGGAGGACGGTCGGCCGTAAGCAGGACCATGGGCACGCCGTCGGTCGCGGCCTCCACGACGGCCGGAAGACCGTTGGCGACCGCGGTGCCCGAGGTCGTG
This sequence comes from Rubrobacter sp., assembly GCA_035697505.1. Classification (GTDB taxonomy): domain Bacteria; phylum Actinomycetota; class Rubrobacteria; order Rubrobacterales; family Rubrobacteraceae; genus Rubrobacter_D. Next base: position 41 of record DASSCV010000254.1, on the reverse strand, counting down.
ATCCAGGCCGCAGGACGTCCTGTGGCGCGCGCGTGACCGAG
>DASSCV010000253.1:0-5456 GCA_035697505.1 Rubrobacter sp. | reverse complement strand
GCTTGTCGATCTCTACCACCCCAGAAGCACTGGCAAAGTAAGCAACTATAGGGTCGTTTGGTGCTATCTGAAGTTGGGGAGCAGGCTCCTCCTCCTCCTCTTGCTCCTCCTGATGGGGAGCCTCAACGATGGGCTGTTGTGGGATCTGCTTGGGGCTCTGTTGGTCTCCATCGCGCCCCAAGAGGCTCTGGAAGAAACCCTGATTGGTTCTCTTATGTGTGCTCATCTAACCTCCTGGCAGCTGATTTTAGTCTCCAAACGTCTCCCAGACGTTACAAAAGCGTTACGAGACGGCGTGCTCAGTGAACTCGGCAAGTCGCAATCTACTTCTCCTCTGCATCCTCCGCGACACGAGTTGAGGGTCTCAACCACAATGAGATGTGGGCTGGCTGCATGGTTTACCTCACCACCCCAATAGGTTCTCGCTGGCGGAAGGTTTCTCTACTAGCTCGGGTGATGGAATCTTCCTGATGATCATAACGACCTTACTATAGGAGCCCTTCGCGCTTTATCTGCCTGCTCAACTCGCGGGCTACCCCCTCCATGAGCCCCAGGTCGCGCTCCCTGAGCCCGGGATCTGCTTTGTGACTCACGCAGCACAGCGTACCGTATGGGCGCCCATCGGAGAGTACAACAGGCACCGCTACGTAGGAGCCTATGTTTGCCTCACTGGTCACCCAAAGGTCCTTCGTCGAATCTTCGCTCCTGGCGTCGGGCACCATGTTAGGGAGGCGCCCATCGAGCACCCGCTTGCAGTAGGACTCATCGAGTGGGAAGCCTTCGCCTTCTCGCCACCCGAAGGACTCCGCATCCCCCTCCAGCACACGGAAGAGGAGCTGGTCCCCGGCGAACTCCGAGACGAAGGCGACGTCCATCTCCAGGTTCTCCCTGACCATGGAGAGCAACCTCTCTATCTTCTCGGGCGGTTGATGTAACCCGCCCATTGGCGGTGTCTGTTCGCTCATCGTCTTGCTCCTTACACGTTTCTCTGGCGAGGCGGAGGAAGTAAGGTGGAGACCTCCGTCCCGCTACTAACGTTCAGATCATATCCCCTGTCAGTTGAGGGTGCATGTCACAGAGGGCGCAGTCTTCACAGATTCTCGAGAATCCCTTGTAGTCTGCTCTCGCACCTGCTTCGCTCTCTGCGAGCCACAGATCCAGCGGTCGCTCCTGCCCGAGGCGACCCCCGAACTCTACGGCTGGCAGCTGGTGGCTCACTACAAGCTGGCTCGCGAGGTCGGTAGTGATTTCTACGACTTCCTCGAGCTGGAGGTGTGACCTGGTCTGCTTCTATACCACTGCCCGGTGCTTGTTCCGGCGCGCAGGACCTAGCACGTGCAGGCGGCCTTGTTCGGCTAGAGAAGCTGCTCGACCTCATCGAGGACCCTTAGCAGTTCCTCCAGAGTGGGGTTGCTGTGCTCCGAGTAGCGTCCGTCGATACAGACTACAGTCGGCTGGGTGGGGCTCTCCAAAGAAAGCTCCACCCAGCAGATTATGTCTCCGTGGCCCGCAGTGGCGGGCAGGCTGCAGATCACCAGGTGTGGATCGTAATGCCTTACCTCCTCTTGGAGTACGTCAAGCTCGGCGGTGACTACCTCCGTGTGCGGGCGCAATATCTGGATACCGGCTGCGATCACCTCCCGGTAGGTGCGATAATCGTTCTCCAAACATACCAGTATCCGCAACGCGACTGCTCCCCCGCTGCCACCCCACCTTTGACAACCAGTGCATGATAGCAGGACGTGCCATTGGACAAAAAGACAGCCGGCAACTAGTCTGAATCGTAGTCGCGGGTTGCGAACCCGCCGACGAACTGCTCCACCGCGCTCTGTATCTTCTCGCTTGACTCCCCCTTGTGCATCACCTCGTCTGCCCCCGCCTCTAACGCCCGGACGCAGCGTTCCAGGCTTAGATCGCTGACGAGCGCCACCACCGGCAGCCCACGTAGTCGCTCGAGCAGGTCGATCCCGTCCGGCAGATCCAGGTCGACAACCGCACAAACTGGCTCTTCCTTGGCGTCGCCCAAGATACGCCGTGCCTCAGCAATCGAGCCGGACTGGACGTTATCCAAGCCCGTTCGCCATTTGAGCAAGAGCGCCAGGCCCTCGCGAAACAAAGCGTGGTCCTCGACAATCAATACCCAATTCATCTCTGTAGCATCTCCAGATCAGGTGTGTACGACAACCTCCTCGGCTTCCTTACTACTGCCTCCCAGCTTCGACATAGGGCCACATTCAGCATCGTCATCGGTGGCACAGTCCGCCTTTCGAAGGCTCGGCTGCCTCGAAGAGGCCCGCCGCTTTGCACCCTCACCCCTGGAGACTGGTTCCGCTTTTCCAACACCGTCACAATTAGTGTTATGCCTCCGACAGGACAGATAAATACTGACGAACCAAGCCTTTGCGAATCAATCGTTATGCTGACGCTCCGATTCGCCCTTGTGTCACTAGCTACGAGTTGTCCAACCCAAGCGTCTGACGCCAGGATCGGTATGGTTTGGGACCGAAGGGGAGTCCTATGCAGACCAGAAAACCCAGCTCGGGCCATGGAACATGATGTGGGCCAGGAGACCCAGTGCGATATCTAGTAGTCGGCCCACCCGCCGCGTAGGACCTGGTCAGCTTTGCTGTGGGCGACCATGCAGTCCCCTGCATACGGATTTCCAAGACTACCTATCTTCCAATAAGTGTATGATGAATATAATCCTCAGGGCGTACGAAGCTAGTCAGATGGGATGCGACTAGCCCGCCTTGCTGCTATAGTTTCACCCAGGACACTTGAAGGACATCAGTCTAGTATGGGTGCTAAAAGGGCGGATCGAGTCAGTGGTACAACCGGCTACGAGAAGGTGTCGAGACGTCAGTATGTAGGCGAGCTCCTATGGGGGAATAGAATGTTTCTAGCATTTCCGCAATGGCGAGCCGTGACGGGGGCGCTTGTCCTGGCGTTTTGCCTGCTAATACTGCCGGGTGCCGCCAGTCGCGCGCAGGCTGATTGCGGACCGGGGAGCTTTGTACCCGACCAGGTAATCGTCAAGCTGAATCCGATACCAGGAGTTACGATCGAGCAGATCAACGCCACCTACGGATCGACCACGCTCGAGACCTTCCCTGGCAGAACGGACGTCAATCTGCTCGAACTGCCGGCCGGCTCGGGAGTGACGGAGACGGTGGAGCGGATGGCAAGCGACCCGCGCCTGCTTTACGCCGAGCCCAACTTCTTCGCCCAGCCGCCCGAGGGAGGTGCCCGGCACAGAGCCTGGGGCGTCAGTGACGTCGCGCCAGCCTCCCAGGAGTACGCGGCCCAAGCACTCGGCCTCGTGAGCGCGCACGCCATCAGCCAGGGCGAAGGCACCACGGTAGCCGTCGTTGATACCGGTGCGCAACTCGACCACCCGGCGCTAGTGGACAACTTTGGGGAGGTCAAGCGCTACGACTTCGTGGACAACGACAAGAATCCTTCGGACCGCCCTGTGGGCAAGGACGATGACTGCGACGGAGAGACAGACGAGATGGTGGGCCACGGCACGCACGTGGCGGGGATAGTCGATGTCACAGCCCCCGCAGCGAAAATAATGCCCCTCCGGGTGTTAGACACGGAAGGATACGGCGACGTCTTCACTATAGCCAAGGCGGTTAACTTCGCCGCTCAGAACCATGCTGATGTTATCAACCTCTCGCTTGGCTCGCCGAGCCGGTCGAAGTTGCTCCAGGAGGTGATCAAAGACGCCACGGCAAACGGCGTCCTGGTCGCCGCCGCCGCGGGCAACGCGAACAGCTCCCTAGCGCATTACCCGGCCGCCGGAAATGGCGTCACTGCCTCTGCAGACGGGCTCGTGGCCGTGACCTCGGTAAACATGTATGAGCAGAAATCCTACTTCGCCAACTACGGGACATGGGTGGACATCGCAGCGCCAGGTGAGGGCATCCGGAGCGCCTTCCCGGTCAGCAAGTACGCCTACTGGAGCGGCACCTCGATGGCGACGCCCTTCGTCTCCGGACAAGCGGCGCTCATCCACGCGGTCTACGGCTCAGTCGATGCCGCGGGTGTTGAAAAGAGGATACGCTGCAGCGCCCGATCACTTTTCGTGACAGACCCGATTTACGCTGCCATGTTGGGCGCAGGCCGCGCCGACGTGGGGGCGAGCCTCTCCCCGGGCGCCTGCTCCTAGGTTCATGTACCGTACTGTTAGTTCCGCAGCGAGCAGGTACGACCCGGGAGGTCTGCAGTCCTGGCTCGGAAAAACATACAGGTCGCGATCAGGTTAGACCGGGACATCATTCTAGACTGCCGCAACGGCGATCTCGGCGCGTGGCAACGCTTGTTAGAGAGATACGAGCGGCTTGTGTTCTCCGTGCCCCGAAGATACGGGCTCTCCAGAGAGGACGCCGCCGACATCACGCAGCTCACCTTCACAATCTTATTTCAGAGCATGGATACTTTGTCAGAGGACACCACCCTGGGTGCGTGGCTGACCACCGTAGCCCGCCGTCACACCTGGCGTCGGCTCGACCGAAAGCGTCGTGAGGAGGCTGGGTGGTACAGGAGTTCGAGCGAGAACACCTCGATGTTGGTGAACGCCGGTACGGAGGATTTAGAGCGCTGGGAATTGACCGAGTGGTTGGATTATGGTCTATCTCTTGTTGGCAAGGCCTGCCGGGACCTCCTGACCGCCCTTTACCTGGATCCCAAGCAGCCATCTTATGCCGAGGTTGCTGCCCGTCTGGGTATGGCTGTTGGTAGTGTTGGGCCTACTCGGATTCGCTGCCTGAAGCGATTGAGGCAGGTCTTGGGTGAGTAGGAGCGAGTGGCCTGACAAGAACCGAGGCATGATTGGTTACGCCTGCACACGATCCTCTCCGTACAGATTGGTGTACTTTTGGGTGCATTGGCAGGCATTCACTAAGTGAGATAACGTGAAGACGCCCCGGAGGTGGCCAACCAGTGCCCGTTCCTAGAAAGAGGATAGCTTTCTCCAAGCTCGTCGACTGGGTCGAGGGCCGTCTGCCCGAGAGAGAGGCAAGGGCAGTCGAGGAGCAGATGGCGGTCGCCGATGGTGCAACGCTAGCCGACGTCGCCTGGCTGCGTAAGTTCCTCAATACTACGAAGGATAGCGTCCTCGAAGCGCCGCCTCCAGAAGTGAGGAGCACGTTGATTGCTCGCTACAAAGCGCACGCGGAGGGTCGATCTGCGCCCGGGCTCCTGAAACGTGTTGTCGCGAGGCTGACGTTCGACGGTGGATCGCAACCGGCGGTGGGCGTAAGATCAGCCGGAACGCAAGGGGCACGCAGGCAACTCGTGTACTCCGCGGATAATCTAGACCTAGCCCTGAACATACTGCCACGGGCCCGCGACAAGAAATTCGACCTCCATGGTCAGGTCTTGACCCACAACGACGTGGAGCTCGGATCCTTCAGCGTCCAGCTGCTGCAGAGCGAGACCGAACTCGCCATAAC
>DASSCV010000252.1:0-5065 GCA_035697505.1 Rubrobacter sp. | reverse complement strand
CGTGTGCGGCTACGGAAGCATAAGGGAGATCCAGGTCCTGGACGCTGTAGACGACCCTTACCTCCTGAAGGTGCCTGACAGCATGCCGTGGAAGAACGCGCTGTGCTTCGACCCCGCGCAATTTGCCCTCGGCGGCATCCGCGACGGTCACGTGCGCCTCGGAGACCGCGTCGCCGTCTTCGGCCTCGGGGCGATCGGGGCGATCGCATCCCAGATGGCGAAGGTTGCAGGGGCCGCTTACGTGGCTGTCATCGACCCTATAGAGAAGCGCAGGCACGCCGCCCTGGACGCGGGCGCTGACGCCGCTTTCGATCCGCTACGTGAGGACGTGGGGCTCGAGCTAAAGAGAGCTACGGGCCGAGTGGGCGTCGACGCAGCCATCGAGACCAGTGGCAACGAGCAGGCCCTGCAGGAGGCACTCAGGGGCCTCGCCTATGGGGGCACAATAGCCTTCGTCGGGTGGGCGCGGGCTTTCAGCGGCACCCTGGATCTGGGTAGGGAGGCCCACTTCAATAACGCCAGCCTGGTATTCTCTAGGGCGAGCAGCGAGCCGAGCCGCGACCATCCACGCTGGGACCGCAGGCGCATCGCGATGAGTTGCTGGCGCCTGCTCGCCACGGGTGCTATCGACTGCGAGAGGATCATCGACCCGGTCGTACATTTCGACGAAGCCCCCTCTGCCTATGAGGAGTACGTGGACCGCAACCCGCAGCAGAGCGTCAAGCTAGGCTTCGCCCTTGTCTGAGGGCACAATTCGGATGTGCAGGCAACGAGACCTCGGGCAAAGTCTTTCCTGGATCGCCACTCAGTAGAGCGGGAGGCGTCTCACGCAAGAGAGATGCATGGCCCGATACCAAGAGGTCCTAGCTGGAGCGATGGTATGGGCAACGCCTGAGCCCTCTCTGAGAGGTCGGGATCCGTTCTGACGGCCTCCATGTGGTCGGGACTCTTGCTTTACAGACCCGTAGGCGCCCTGTCGAGGCGGGCGACCCCGCTCTCTATCGCCGCCTCCCGCACGGCTTCGGCTACCTCCAGATGCACGTCCGGGTCGAGGGCATCGGGGACGAGCTCCGAGCCGGTGGCCAGGGAGGCGAGGACCTGGGCGGCGGCCAGCTTCATCTCTGCGTTGATCTGCTCCGCCCCCGAGAGGAGGGCGCCGCGGAAGATGCCGGGGTAGCCGAGCACGTTGTTCACGCTCCGGCCGTCGGCGGCGAAGGCCGCCCCGGCAGCCAGGGCGGCGTCGGACTCTATCTCGGGGTAGGGGTTGGTGAGTGCCAGGATCGCCTGCCCCTCGCGCACCATCTCAGGCTCGATGAGGCCGGGCACGCCGGTAGTCGCGACGACCAGGTCGGCCTCCGCCATGACGCTCTGCATGTCGGTTATCTCGATACCCTTCGCGCTGGCCCGCTCGTGGGAGAGCGGGTTCGGGTCAGAGGCGAGCACCCGCCTTGCTCCAGCCTCCACCATCAGGTTGGCGATGCCGTAGCCGGCTGCGCCGAGCCCGATCTGGCCGACGACCTCTTGGTCGAGCGTGAGCCCCGCGTGGCGGCAGGCTACGAGCGCAGCCGCGAGCGTGACGACGGCCGTGCCGTGGACGTCGTCGTGCATGACGGGTTGCGGGAGCGCCTCTATCAGGCGGGCCTCTATCTCGAAGCACTCCGGCGCCGAGATGTCCTCGAGGTGGATCCCGCCGAACGTCGGCGAGATGCGCACCACCGTCTCGATGAATTCGTCCACGTCTTTGGTGTCTATGAGGATGGGCATTGCCGAGATGCCGGCTAGCTGATGGTAGAACACCGCCTTGCCCTCCATGACGGGCATCGAGGCGACGGGCCCGATGTCCCCAAGGCCCAGAACCCGCGTCCCGTTTGTGCAGATGGCGACGCTGCGCCCTATCATGGTCAGCTCGCGCGCCAGCGATGAGTCTTCGGCGATCGCGGTGCACGCCCGCGCCACCCCGGGGGTGTAGACGTCACGCATGTCCTGTACCGTCTTGACCGGATGAACAGATTCGATCACGAGCTTCCCGCCCTCGTGCTTGAGGAGCGCCCTATCGCGCGCCCAAAGGACCTCCACGCCCTCCAGCTCGCCCAGCATACCGACGATCCGCTCCGCCTGATCGCGATCCTCGACTTCCAGCGTGATCTCGCGTACGGAAGCTTCGCGGCCGACATTTATCGTCGTCACGTCCCCGATCAGACCGTCTCCTTCCGCAATCGTCCCGGCGACCTTGGCCAACTGCCCCGTGCGGTGCGGCACCTTGATGCGATACGTGTAATCGAGCGGCAATGCAAACCCCCAATCGATCCGAAAGCTCCTGTTATCCCGAGATCCCCTACAGGGCCTCCCTGCTGCCCGCCAGCATCACCCTCTCCCTCGGAGTCTTGTACGGGTACCCCTTGTTCCGAATATTATAGGAGACCACATCTAAGGGCTATAGATCTCTGCCGACTCTTGCCGACATCCTCAATGTCCGCGACACAGAAAGACTCGTGCGTGTCTTCGTCGACGAAGTGAAGTTCGTCTAGAGCACTTCGCTGAACGCTCTGATTGGTCGTGGGCAGCGCGATCCTGCTTCTCTACTCGATGACAGCTACGGCTTCGATCTCGATGAGGAGCCTGGGGTCTATGAGGGCGGAGACCTCGACCATCGAAGACGCCGGATAGGGCTCTTCGAAGTACCTTCTCCTGACCTCGTGGATCTCATCGTAGAGTCGCATGTCCTTTATGAAGACGGTTACCTTGACTATGTCGTCCATCCCGCCACCGGCCTCCTCGACCACGGTCTTCACGTGCTCGAGTACCGTCTGTGTCTGGAGCTTTATGTCTCCCTCTCCGACCACATCTCCTTCAGCATCCATCGAGACCTGACCCGAGACGTAGATCGTGCGCCCCGCTGGAGCCTCGACTCCCGAAGAGAACGCCCCCCTACGCATGGGCGCCGGCAGGCTGGGATTACTGATCACACGCCTTGACAAAACGACCTCCTTGCCTCTGTTGCACTGCTGAGAGTAAGGTAGCATCGTCCTATAGCCCCCGCCTGATATAGACTCGCTGGGCAGGAGGTTTCGAGGTGGGAGGACTTATGCAGCGTACGTTCGATGTGCAAGCCGTCCGCGAGCTGGTCGCGGCGTCGTTTACTTCGTAAGGGAAACCTAGGGTCTGGCCTGTGGAACTCGGGTGCTCGAGCGTTCACCACGATCACCAATGCAACGACGGAGGAGGGATGCGAGAGGGTTCAGGAGGTGCCGCGAGAGGAGCGCGTTCGTCCCCGTGCATCCTGGCGAGATCGTGACAACCCTCAGCGAGATTCTGGTATACTACGTGACGGTAACGTAAGGTGGGTTTACAGTAGACGAAGCGCCACCCCGTGTTAGAGGGTGGCTTTTTCGTTTAGTGGGGCCCAGGAATACGAAAGGTGGGCTCCAGTATATGGCCCAAGGAACAGTAAAGTGGTTCAGCGACGAGAAGGGCTACGGCTTCATCTCCCCCGACGACGGAGGTGAGGATCTCTTCGTGCACCACACGGGGATAGCGGGAGAGGGCTTCAAGACCCTCGACGAGGGCGCCAAGGTGACTTACGAGGCGACCCAGGGGCGTAAGGGAATGCAGGCGGAGAATGTTACTCCGGCGTAGAACCCGATAAGCAAGAGAACGCAAAGGCCGGGTTGATTCCCGGCCTTTGTCGTGTGTAGTAAGGGTGGTTCGCGAGCCGCCCTTACACTAACCACCTGGGCTCAACCCATCAATAGATAAAGTAGCGCTTTCTGGGCGTGCAGACGGTTCTCGGCCTGGTCGAAGACGCGGCTCCTCGGACCGTCTATGACCCCGGCCGTGACCTCCTGACCCCTGTGAGCCGGCAGACAGTGCAGGAAGATGGCGTCTTCTGCGGCGAGGTCCATTAGTGCCTCATCGACCTGGTAGGGGGCGAACTTTTCCTTGCGCTCCTCGGCCTCGGTCTCCTGTCCCATACTGGCCCATACGTCGGTGTAGACGACCCTGGCACCCCTGACGGCCTCGCCAGGGTCTTCGGTAAGGTGCGGGGGAGCGCCAAGAGTTCCTGCCAGCTCGACGATCTCCCTTTCCGGAGCGTGTCCTTCGGGGTGGGCGATGGTGAGCTCCGCGCCGCTCAGGGCGCAGGCTACGGCGAGGGAGTGGGCCACGTTGTTGCCGTCGCCAACGTAGGAGATCCTTGTGCCTTCCACAGATCCGAACTCCTCGCGCACGGTCATGAGGTCGGCGATGGCCTGGCACGGGTGGTGGGTGTCCGAGAGGCCGTTTACTACGGGGACGTCGGCTGCGCCGGCGAGTTCCTCCAGGTCCCCGTGGTCGAAGGTACGTACCATTATGGCGTCGATGTAGCGGGCGAGGACGCGGCCCGTGTCGGACGGCGTCTCGCGTTTGCCGATCTGTATCTCCTCTGGGCTCAAGTGGAGCGCGTGGCCGCCGAGCTGGTACATCCCGACCTCGAAGGAGACACGTGTCCTGTTTGATGGCTTCTGGAAGACCATCGCGAGCGTACGCCCCCGCAGGGGCCTGTAGGGGATACGGCTCTTCTGCAGCGCTTTTATGCGAACGGCCTCGTCCAGGATCAGGGACATCTCCTGGGAGGTGAACTCTCCTAGCGTCAGGCAGTCGCGGCCAGAGAGGGGGGAAGGGGGTGGCGGAGCGTTCTGGAGGTCAGGGATCACCATGCTCACGCTACCGCCGCCTCGGGCACAGTCTCCTCTACAGCCTGGTAAACGCCGCCTCGAAAGGTATCGAGCGCAGCCCGTACCTCCGTTCTGCTTACGGTGAGTGGCGGCGCCATACGGATGGTCGTGCCGCCCACCACATTGACGAGGACGCCCTGATCCAGACAGTATTCGAGGACCTCTCCGGCAAGGCCGGCGTCCCCAAGGTCGAGCCCGAGCAGGAGCCCTTCGCCCCGCACCTCCGCGCCTGGGACCTGTTCCGCCAGTTTTTCGAGAGCGTTCTTCAATACGGTCCCCTTGAAACGTACTTCTTCGAGGAAGGCCGGATCATTCACCACACCAAGCACGGCTTTCACGGCGGCCATCGCCAG
>DASSCV010000251.1:0-4696 GCA_035697505.1 Rubrobacter sp. | reverse complement strand
CTATGAGATCCCGCATCCGATTGCCAACACGGAGGTCTACAACGACGACACCTACGGGGTGCTCGAACTCACCCTGCACCCCAAGAGATACGAGTGGGAGTTTGTTCCCGTGGAGGGTGAAAGCTTCACTGACTCAGGTGCCTCCCAGTGCCACTGAGCGTCTGGTCGAGGTGAGAAGGGGTGCTTTCTGAGTCGTGAGTTTGGCCCTTCGACTCGGCACGTGTGGCCCCACGCCATTATCAGCACTATGATGCGAGCATGACTATCAAAGGGCTCATGTTGGATCTCGATGGAACCCTGTACGTTGGAAGAGAGCCTGTAGCGGGAGCGAGGGAGGCGGTCGAGGCTCTGGGGGCTTCAGGCTTTGCGCTCAGGTACGTCACGAACACGACCAGGATGCCTCGCCGCGTGGTGGTCGAGAGGATGCGGACGCTCGGGTTCCTGGTTGAGGAGGATGAGGTCTTCACACCGGCGTGGGCGGCCTCCCGTCTGATCGGGGGCAGAAGCTGCCTCGCCCTTGTCGACGAGTCCCTACACGAGGACCTCGGTAGAGCGCGCCTGACCGAAGATTCCCCAGAGGTCGTGCTGGTCGGAGACCTGGGAGAGGGCTTTACCTACGCGCGCCTCGACGCCGCATTTCGGTGCCTCATGGAAGGGGCCGAGCTCGTGGCGTTGCAGAAGAACCGCTACTGGCAGAACGAGGGCGGACTCTCCCTGGATGCCGGGCCATTCGTCGCTGCGCTCGAGTATGCGAGCGAGAAAAGGGCCGTCGTCGTTGGCAAGCCGGAGGAGAGCTTCTTCAGGATCGCCCTGGAAGATATGGGGCTCGAAGCCAGCGCAGTTGCCATGGTCGGCGACGATGCTGAGGCCGACGTCGCAGGCGCGAAGAAAGCCGGGCTCTCGGGTATACAGGTCAGAACCGGAAAATGGCGGCCTGGTGGCGATGTGGGGGAGGCGGATCTCGTACTCGATAGTGTTGCCGCTTTGCCTATGGCTCTGGAAGGAGAGAGATGAAGATTAGCGACATACCGGTCGAGACGGGCGAGCGTTACGAACTGGTCTCGATCACGGACGAGGTGAGGCAGGCCGCAAGGGATGCAGGCGTCGACGAGGGTATCTGCATCATCTCATCGACGCACACGACCGCGGCCGTGACGGTCAACGAGGATTATGATAGAGATGTGACAAGGGACCTGGCCACCGCCTGCAGGGCTTTCCTGGACGCCCTGGACGTGCGTTTCCAGCATGCCGAGGGCAACAGCGACTCCCACTTGTTGACAAGTCTCTTCGGGCAGTCGCAGACTCTCTTGATAAGAGATGGAGAGTTGGACCTCGGGCGCTGGCAGGGTATTTTCCTCGCTGAGTTCGACGGGCCGCGTAGCAGGACCGTCAGGGTGGCGGTCTCGTAGTTGACTTCTCGAAGCTGCTGTTTAGTTGAGGCACAACTTTCGGTAAGATGGGTCTGCGGATCGTAGCGTCGCTGGCTCGGGTGCCGTGGCCGGCCGTAGTTAGTCTTTGCTGGAGGCTTGTATGAACGGATTGGTCAAGGGCGGGCTGGCGCTTGGCGGGCTGGTCTTGGGGCTCGGTGCCCTGAGACGGGCGCTCAACCCTACACCCCGGTACGCTCCCTGGGAGAAGCCACCCTATGGCGAGTTCGAGAACAAGGTTCTGGTCGTCGGCGGGGGGTTCGGAGGGTACACGGCGGCGACGGATCTGTGCAAGCTGATAGGGAAGCGCGATGACATAGGAGTTCTGGTCATAGCGCGCGACAACTTCTTTACCTTCTGGCCGATGGTGCCAGGGATCGTCAGCAGTGACATCGACGCGCGCAACGTCGCACAGCCCTTGAGGCGCGCCCTCATCCTCGCCGGAGCAAGCTTCAGGCGGGCCAGGGTCAGGGGCGTAGACACAAATAAGAAGGTCGTCGTGGCCGACGGAGGTATCGAGTTCCCTTACGATCAGCTCATAATCTCATTGGGCGGGCAGCCAAACTTTTTCGGCATCCCCGGTGTCGAGGAGCACAGCATGACCATGAGGGGGGTCGCGGACGCCGTGCGCCTCCGCAACCGCGTCATAGAGCGTTTCGAGGAGGTCTCCCTCATCCGCGACGAGGTACCAGAGTCCAAGCTCACTTTTGTGGTTATCGGCGGCGGGGCTACCGGGGTCGAGGTGGCCTCCGAGATTCACACCCTCGTCCACGAGAACCTCGCGCCCGACTACCCGAATATCGACCCTTACCGTGTCAGGATCTACCTCATAGAGGCACTGCCAAACATCCTGCCCGAGCTCGACCCCGCCCTGCGCCGCGCCGCGCGCGCCAGGCTCCTCAACGAGCGCATCGAGGTTCTGACAGGCGCCATGGCCGAGGAGATCACGGGCGATTGCGTCAAGCTGAAGGGCGGCAAGCAGATCGATACGGAGAACGTGATCTGGACCGCTGGCAACCGCCCGAACCAGACGGTACAGGATCTCGGGTTGCCCCATGACGAGCGGACAGGCATAAAGGTAGACCTTACACTGCGGGTGGAAGGCCACAGCGACATCTGGTCTGTGGGGGACTGTGCGGCCGTCCAGGACGTCCACCAGGAGGGGGCGATCGTTCCGCCGACCGCGCAGGCCGCGATTCAGCAGGGTCACCTGGTCGCCCGTAACGTGCTAAAGACCATCGATGGTGAGGGTGATCTGGGAGAGTTCGAATACAAGCCGCTCGGGCAGCTCGTCGAGCTGGGAAGCGACTTCGCCGTCAACGAGGTGATGGGCGTAAGGTTCACCGGGATGATCGCGGCCGTTTTCTGGCGAATGGCCTATCTGGTGCGCCTGAACAGCCCCCAGAGCAAGGTGCGGGTCGCTGCTGACTGGATAGTCGGCCTGTTCCTGCGGCCCGCCGTAACCCAGATTCGGAGCTCCTACGAGGAATAGCGGGGCCCTTGAGACGCGACCACAAAGGTGCTACGTTGAATGTGGCAAGAAGATGCAGGTGATATGGCATGAGAGACGGGGGTCGTCTGAGCCTCGCTAACCAGCTCACCCTGATCCGGCTCGTCGCCGTGGTGCCCGTGATGGGCGCGTTGTACCTGCCCTTCGAGTGGGCGCGTCCCGTGGCCGTCGTTCTTTACGCGGCTGCGATCCTGACCGACTACTTCGACGGGATAATCGCCCGCCGCAACAACGAAGTGACGGGCTTCGGCAAGCTGATGGACTCCATAGCCGACAAGGCCCTCATCGTCTCACTATTCTTCGCGCTCGTGGGGGAGGGCTCGATGGCCGCGTGGATGGCCGCGATCATGGTTATCCGGGAGTTCGCCGTGACGGGGCTCAGGATGGTCGCCCTCGAGGCGGGGGAGGTCATCGCCGCAAACCGGTGGGGCAAGGCGAAGATGAACGCCCAGAGCCTCGCCGTTTTCATACTCCTTCTGGGCAAGCCAGGGGCGGCCGGCTGGCAGGGGGTCGTCTCCCAGATCGGGTGGTGGGTGATGCTCGTTGCCGTAGTGCTTACCATACTCTCGGGCTGGTCCTATTTGAAGGACACCCCGCGGATCCTGTCGATTACCTCCAAGCGAGATCAGAGGCTCTAAAAGCTGTAGAATCACGCCCCATATGGAGGGCAGCAATGACAGGCGCCTGAGGCCGGATGAGGTCGAAATGATCTTGCGCCGCGCCTCGGAACTGAACTCTCGCAGGGGGACGCGTGGCTCCCAGGACACCCCTTCTGTCTCTCCTGAGGTCCTCGTACAGGTGGCCGCTGCGGCCGGCATCCCCGAACAAGAAGTGCGCCGGGCGATGTGGGACATGGCCTCGGAGAAGACGGCCGAACCGCGCTCGTTCGCCCGCAAGTTCTATGGTCCTGCCCGTCTGCGGGCCGTGCGGGACGTGGAGCGCTCCGCCGAGAGTACCCGCGAATATCTCGAAGGGTTGTTGCGCCTCCAACAGGGCCTCAAGCTCAGGCGCAAGACGGAGGTCGGGTCTTTGTGGGACCCCGGCGACGAGCTCGGGGTCGTGCGAAGGACGCTGGACTTCTCGGGGGACAGAACCCTGCTCAAGGCCAGGTTGGTCGAACTGCGGGTCGAGGGTTTGGGTGAAGAGAGATGCGAGGCCAACCTCACGGCCGACCTCTCCAACCAGCGCGGTGAGTACCTCTCGCTCGCCGGCATACTCGGGGCCACGCTGGCCGCATTGTTCATTCTCGCCGGGATGCAGAGCCCGCTCTTCTTTCTCGGCGTCCTGCCCGTGCTAGCGGCGCCGGCCCTAGGGTTCAGGTTCGCCTACAGCAGGGCTTCCCTGGAGCTGAGACGTGCCCTCGACCACCTCCTCGACGCAGCCGAAGAGAGCCAGCCTCAAGAGGAACCTCAGGACCGCGGCGACCGTCCCCGCGGCCAGATACAAGGCCTCAAGCCCATTCCAAGGTTCGCCCCCGACAGGAGCAAGCGGATAGAACCCTGAGAGCAACTTCAGCACGCGCCTCTCGGGCGCTAGTCAGCACTTTAGCCAGTCAACTTGTTGATTGCGCTCAAAGGCGGAAGGGCGATTTGCGGCAGTTGGATACCTGCTGTAAATAGCTTTGGTCTGGAGGGACGGGAATCTCCTCTTTGTGGAAGTAGAGATCAGGCCTTATATTTACCTTCGTGCCTCTCAAAGTTCTAAAGGAGATCTTCGGCTTCGATTCGTTCAGGCCTGGCCAGGAGGAGGTCATACGGGC
>DASSCV010000250.1:0-5911 GCA_035697505.1 Rubrobacter sp. | reverse complement strand
TTTGCTGCTCAGGAGTTTGACGTAGACTTGGTGGAAGACCGCAATCTCATCAACAAGTACCCTTACAAGGATGCCCAGGGCCAAGATTCGCTCATACACTTGAAACCAAATCATGTGGCGGGCATCTTTATCACGCGGTCTGCAGGCGGCGACGAACGGGCGATCACGTACACGGTGGCTCGGTCGAACTGACCCACTCCGCCTCTAGTCGGGCCGACGAGAGCTCCGAGGCTGGCTTCTAAGGGCTTTCGGCGCCGGTCCTAATGGTCTAGTATCCCCTCGTGGGAGAGAACAGCACACGCGGAGACAACGCGGCATCTAACCGCGAGACTACCGCGCACGCCGGGTGGGTTACTACGCAGGTTGCGGCAAGGTCATTAGACATATCACCGCGCACTGTCCGTTGGCACATCGAGCAAGGGCACATTGAAGCTAAACCCCAAGGTGAAGGCGTTAGGCGAAGCTGGCTTGTCTCCATAGACAGCCTGCAAGCGTTTAGAGATGCGCGGCAGCGGCAGAGGCAATCTCCGGGAGGATACCGCGAAGAACAACAGAGCGCGGACATTGCCACACAACCCCTCGGCAACCCTATCCGCGAACTTGCCGACCGTCTGGTGGAGGAGGCGTCCAGAGCGTCGGAGTTTCGTGTTCGCTTGGAGATCTCTGAAAAGGCCGAGTCCACGCTGCGGGAGGAACTGGCAGAAGAGCGGCGCCGGCGGGAAAAGGCCGAGCGGGAGCGCGACGACCTACGTCGAGAACTGTACACCCTCAGAGAGCCGCGAGAATCGCCTCAGACGGTCGAGGAGCCGGAGAGGGCAGAACCACGCTCCAGTGCGGGGGAGGCTCAGGAGAGCGAACAGCGCCCCTGGTGGCGGAGGATTTTCAGTGGCTGAACTTCCGCTAATCGGCTTTCTCGGAAGTCCACATCCGCATTGCCCCGGTCCAACGCCCATGTGCGTCTCAATTCACTACGCTGCTCTTACCAATAATACCTACAGGGGGTCGCTGCCCCCTGGAGTGTCCTGAGCCCATAGGACCGGAGCGAAGCCATACTTACCGAACTTCGCCATAACGGAGTTCTACGAAGTTCAGCTTAGGGTGCGGAGCGTCGTAGTGTAAGGAGGGTTATGTCGTCCTCCTGCTCCCAGCCCTCTCCTACGAAGGAGTAGAGTTCCTCCAAGAGGAAGTCCCCTAATGATCGCTCCTCACCGTGCTCGGCGACTAGTTCCCGTAGCCTGGGGAAGCCGAACATCTCACCTCTAGGGTTATGAGCCTCTACCAGCCCATCGCTGTAGAACAGGACACAGTTACCTTCCGCAAGAGAGATCTCTCCTTCTTCATAGCCCATCCCTGGCATAAGTCCCAGCGGCATCCCCCTGGCCCTTAGCTCCTCGACATCGCCATCACTACGGCGCAGGTAAGGGAGGTCATGGCCTGCGTTGGCGTAGCTCAAGGTGGCCCTCTTAGGGTCGAGGATGGCGTAGAAGCAGGTGACGAACATGTTGGCATGGATGCGAGCCAACAAGGTCTCGTTGACCTGAGAGAGTACCTCTCCAGGCGAGGAGGCCCCCAGGACTCTAGCTACTGCTCTAAGCATGGAGCTGGTTGCGCTTACCACCAAAGCCGCGGGCACTCCTTTACCTGTGGCGTCCCCCACGACTACTCCCACCCGCCCTTCATCTAGTTTGAAGAAGTCGTAGAAGTCTCCTCCTACCTCTCGGGCGGGCTGGTAGAAGGGAGCGATCTGCCAGCCTTCTAGGGTGGGCACCTCCTTGGGGAGTGAGGCCTGCTGGATACTTCGTGCTAGCTCAAGCTCCTGTTCGACCAACTCGCGCTCTCGTATCTCTTGCACGAGATTCTCCCCCACTTCGTAGTACTCCACATCTACCCTGTTGGCGGCGAAAGTCCCGGACATCTCAGCGCGGAACGGCCTCATCAGCTCGTCGCTTCTTTGCATGGCTTGCTCGCTCTCCCACAGAGAGATGAAGATGGCCTTGCCGCTCTGGCGATCCACAAAGAAATAGGCCCCCTCGTTGCCGTCCAGCTCTTTAAGGCCGGGCAGCCGCTCCCTGGTTCGGCGGAGGCCCTGCTCTATCCGGCCAGGAGAGGGGTCGGCTTGTGTATAGGTTACTATCCGGGCGAACACGATCCTCTAACCTCCATTCTCACGCCTTTAGAGAGAGAAGACTTCGGAGGCTTAACTCCTACCGACATGTTCGTGGCATAGGGCACATTCATGATGCCACCAGGAGGCGTCTGGCGCATCGACCGGAGGCTATTCACCGGAGTGCGTGGAAGGTGAATTCTGCGAACTTCGGCCTCCGGTCTTAGCCTCCTACTTGCTACGCCGGATCGTCTCTACGCCTGTGATCGAGGCGCTTAGCCATACTCCCCCAGCGGCGTATCCGGCGAGGACGTCGCTGAAGTAGTGTACGCCCAGGTAGATCCTGGAGAAGCCGATCAGCATCACCAACAGCGTGGCACCGCAGACCACGGCCACACGCGCCCTCCAGCTTCTCAGTGCGAGGACGGCGAAGTAGGCCAGCATCCCATAGACCACGAAGGATTCCATCGCGTGGCCGCTGGGAAAGGAGTAGCTCGGCTCGACAAGCAAGGGGTGCTCGAAGTAGGGACGTGGCCGCTCGAACAGCCCCTTTAGCAGCTGGTTGAGGACAGCGCTGCCTGCCACCGCGGCGAGCCAGCTCCCAAGCAAGAGCCACCGCCGCCCCCAGGCGAGGATCGCGGCCACGATCACCCCCAAGAGCACCATGGCCTCTATGGATCCCAGGGCAGTGACGATAAGGAAGAACGTGGTGAGCGGCGGCGTTGCGCGGGCGTGCAGATAGTCGTCCAGCGCCCGATCGAAGCGCACGATAGGGTCGCCCGTGAGCAGGTCTTCGGCAAGCCCGCCGAAGAGCCACAGACACCCGGCCGCAGCCAGCAGCCCTACCGTGAGATGGAGCCCGAGATACTGCCCCGACGTCAGGCGACGGAGCAGCCACCTAAGCTGTACGTCGTAGCGCATCCGCAAGCGGGCCACAGGACGGTAGGCAAGCACCGCTTCCCCCCACCCCACCAGCCGCGCCCGGTTGTGCGCGGCCCAACGGTATGCCAGGTAAAAGGCGACCACCATGGCGAGCATCGCAACGAGCACCAGCGTAGCTCGTCCCAGCCAACGCTCCACCAGCCCTATGCTGCTCCCCAGGAAATAGCCCACCAGGACCACCGCCGTGGCCCAGACGGCTCCTCCCAAGGCGTTGTAGAGGATGAAGGTCCCCCAGCGCATGCGGCTTATGCCGGCGACCAGGGCGCCGAACACGCGCAGGCCCGAGAAGAAGCGTGCAAGGAAGACAGCCTTGCCCCCATGCCTCTCGAAGAACGCCTCCGCGCGTCCCAACCTCTCGGGGGTGATGAAGACGTAGCGGCCCCAACGTAGCACGAACGGACGCCCCCCTCCTCTGCCGACCCAGTAGCCGATCTGGTCCCCGATGACTGCCCCCAGGATACCGAACACTATGACGTCGCCTAGGTCGAGGTGCCCCCGCTGGACAAGGACACCGGCGGCTATGAGGATGGTCTCGCCAGGGAGCGGCACCCCGGTGCTCTCGAGCATCACCCCGAAGAGGATGACCAGGTAGCCGTAGTGCTCGATGAGAGAGAGGACCCGGTCCATAGCCAAAGAGTTTAGCCCGCAAGGCACACTCCGGCGGCTTATTCACCGGAGTGCGTAGAAGAGGAATTCTCGGAAGTTCACCTCCAGCCTTATGCATAGCCCCGGTCCTATACAGCAGATTGTCTTATGTAGAGTATCGAGGGTTCATAGCTCGGCATACATAAGACAATGATAATACCCGCCCGTATTTTGATCCCTCCTGGGATAGGCCTTCCGGACGGGGTTAAGGGCTCCAGGCGCTAGCCGCCACGTCGTCTTCTGCCACGCCCTTCGCCGCGCCCTTCACCACGCCCTTCACCAGGGCCCCCACCACGACCTCCGCTAGGCCCTTCCCCGTGCCCCTCTATCCTGTCTAGGCGTTGATCTATCCTATCCAGGTGCCCCTCTATGCTGTCTAGGCGTTCGCGAACCCTCTGCTTGAAGTCCTCTTCGGTCCATTGGTCATCTGTGCCTCTCCCGGAGCCACCTGCCGGATCGGAGCGGCCTTCCCTGTCTTCTCTCTGCATGTCGCCATTCCTCCTTGGGGTGCCAGCGGGTTTCCCATTGGACAAAGAGAACGTACCCCTTGGGAAGCGAAAGTAGTCCTTATACTACTTGGGGCTCTATACCTGCTGCGCTATTCACCGAAGGGTGACTAGAACACGATTCTCCGAAGTTGAACTTCCGCTTTACAGCGTTCTCCGAAGTTCATTCCGAGAGCGCTCTCGGAGCGAAGAACGCCCTCGGTATCGGCGCTTCACTTGTGGCCGCATTTTTGCTGGACTTACGTTTTCGGGGCTTTGCGAGTAGAGGCGCAAGCCGGCTGACGCTGGCTGATGACCCCCCCAGGCGGTTGGAGACTTCGATGAGATTCTGGTCGGGGTCCCTGCAGTACACGGACAACAGCGGTCCGGTCGCCCCCGTGCGTCGCACGGGTCCTTCGAGGATCTCAACGTCGTTTGCCCCTAGGTGTTCGACGACCTCCGCCATCGGCGTGTTCGTGAGGAAGCACAGGTCGGCCGTGCCCGGGATAGGCACGGCCGCTTTGGGCTCGAACTCTCGGCCCGCCTCGTGGAGGTTGATCTTCTGCGCACCGAATGCCAAGGCGTGGCGGCCTTCGCCGAAGACCACGGCCTCCATGCCCAGTACCCGCTCGTAGAAGGCGCGGGTGCGTCCGACGTCGCCCACGGTCAAAACGAGGTGGTCGAGCCCCTCGATCTGCATAGACCGCTCCTTCGCTGCATCTTCTGCCATCGTCGTCGTGTCTCCTTTCATTAGAACCATCCGAACTGGGGCCATCTACGGAAGCTACGCGGCGCTACACGCCATCCACTCCTATTCACCGGAGTGCGTGGAAGGGAGATTCTCGGAAGTCTAGCCATATGAAGACGATCACGGAGTGCCGGTCGTCGGCAGGGGCATCACCCTGCGCCCGGTCCGTCGCGCTCGCCGGGTTTCCAGGGACGCAGGCGTGGCCACCAGGCAGGCACTGCGCGCCGGTAGGCCTCGTAGTCAGCGCCGAAGCGGCGCGTGAGGGTGGGTTCCTCGTAGAAGTGAACGAACGCCGCTACGGCCACCCAGGCGACACCGGCGTACAGTAGTAATCCGAGCCGGCCCAAGAACAACGACTGGCCAACGATGGCCGCCAGTACCGCCACGTACATGGGGTTACGCACGTAGCGATATACCCCGCCGACGACCAGATGCTCGGGTGCGGCGACTGGCGCCGGTGTCCCGAAGCCCTCCACGACGAACCGCACGAACGCCCCAACCAGCGCGACCAGGCCCGCGACGAGCAGTACCCCTCCGAGCACCCGCACCGGTGCCCAGTACGGCAGGGGTTCGCGCACCTGCCAACCTCCCGTCAACAACCACGGGATTAGTCCCCCAACCACACCCGGAGCTAACAGAAAAAACACTGCGCTTCCCACCGCCGCCGTTGATCTGCGCATGGCTATGCCTCACTTTCCCATCAAAGAGGATACCCGAGTGAGCTACTTCCGGCCGCGAACTTTGGCGGGGTCGGCAGTGTAGCAGCATCAAAGCCCTATTCACCGGAGTGCGTGGAAGGGGAATTCTCAGAAGTACGTGCCGCAACAACAACGGCGCTTCCTAACAGGGCTTCGCTGTTTGCGTTATTCTTTGTGCGCCTGCAGGACCATAGAAGGGCAGTGCCTAAGTAAGTGCGTAGGTTAGAGCAGAAGCTCAACAACCCAACCGTCGTGGTGGTGGTGGGGGTTGTCGCCGTGGCCCTCAATG
>DASSCV010000249.1:0-9480 GCA_035697505.1 Rubrobacter sp. | reverse complement strand
TCTCCCACAACTCGACCGAGCAGCCGAGTTCTGCGGCCTGCCAGGCCGCCTCGCTCCCGGCGAGCCCGGCACCGATGATGGTTACGTTCGGCATCAAAGAAGATCCTCCGCTCGTGGCTTTGCAGGGAGGTTATTCTACGCTAAGTCAAACCCGCGCTCCTGAAGATGCCATTCCGAGCCGAACCTTACCGCCGCAGCCGCCACCCCAGCCGGCAGCGCGAGCACCATCGGCTCTCCTTTCTACGAGACGAAGGAGATCGCGTACAGAAAACCGGCGACACCGGAAAGGACCGCACACATCCCAGCGAACCTCTCGAAAGATATAGGCCTTAGCGGAGCAGCCTCGTTCTCAACTGGCTGGTTAGTCATTCGGTACTCCCCTTCCGTGGTTGATGTTGTCTTGGGATCCGGTCTCGGTCAGAATCCCGGGTAGTTCCCGGAGGTACTGTCTACGCGCGCCCGGAGGCTGCTCGTTGCTTGCAGTACTCCGAGAGCCCTTTCTCGCCCGAGGTCATCACGCTGTCGTGGCTATGGCGGTACACGCGTTCCGCTGCGTACCCCAGGAGGTTGAGAGCCGGGTTGGTCAAGCGCACGTACCAGTTGAATGATATACGGGTGCCGTCTTGGTGCTCGTGGAACAGAGTCTCTAGCACACCGCTCAGGTCTCCGTTCACCGTCTCCCTCAACCTCCTTTCCCGTTCTACGTCGGTGTATAGGCAATGGATGCGGAAGGGCGGAGTGAAGCGTGCGACCTCGGGGGCCTGGTGTACCCGGAAAGAGACGGTGCTGCCAACCTGGATGTCATCATCTGGGTTGTCCTCTACGAGTTCCATGTCCGGCCACCACTCACGTAACGCCTCGCGCGAGGTCATGGCCTCGTAGACGACGGGCATCGGCGCGGGAATAGTCCATTCGGTGCGCCAGTCGTAGATCTTGACGGCGCGAGACCCGATCACGATACCCGCCGCCACGCCGATAGCACAGGCGATGCCGGCACCCGTTCCGCCCTTCATCAGGCATCCCTCCTATTCGGCCCTCTGTTGACGGTGTCGATGGCATCCGGACTCGCCACAGCAGGCCCCAGAAGGCCGGCGAGCATACCGTCGCCCTGACTTCGCCCGTAAGAGGGGCCCGCCAGCGCGTACCCGGTAACGACGCAAGCAGCGAAAGCCAGGGCGGCCTCCTCGGTAAGCGGCTCGTGCTGGCTCTCGTTGGAGAAGGTGCCACTCTCGACATTCAGCAACGGAGATCGAGCCAAACTTTCGTCCACGCCCGGTTCGCCCACTCGTTCCGGCTTCACGCTACTCTCCTTACCGAGACGTCCTGTAATCGCCCCAGCGCCTCAGAACCAGTCTAACAAGCCGGGATTGACGATCCCGGTTTGTAGCAGAGCTCCGAGCGCTATACCCACCCCGGCCAGCGTGATGATCGAGGCGCTCACGACCGGCAACAAGCGCGGCGCCCTCGCCTCGAAAGTGAACCGCTCGAAGTGCTTTCGAGCATAGATCATCAGCAGTCCGATCCCGGTCAACACAATCGCTAACCCCGTGCTGAACGCGAGGACGAGTACCATCCCAAACCCCAGCCTGTCGAGCGAGATCGCACCCAGAAGCAGGACGAGCGCCGCCGGACACGGCACGAGCCCCCCACTGACGCCAAGCGCCATCAACCCACTCCACGTTATCTTCGAGCCATCCGCCGGCAGGTGACTGTGCGTACGCCCGCCGTGAGAATGGGCGTGGGAGTGTTCGCCATCATGCGGGTGTGTGTGCTCCACGTGCGTGTGCCCGACTTTCCTGTCGTGGAACACTTTGTCAAGATGGCGGTAAAGGAGGGCGAGCCCGATCAGGACGACAAGCAGTCCGGAAGCTACGCTCAGCCAGGGATAGAGGACTTCAGGAAGGATGTAGCGTGACAGGTAGAGGGTCACTGCTCCGAGGACGAAGACTCCTGCTGTGTGGGTCAGCGTCACCGTAAGTCCGAGGATGCCGGCGTGCCTGGCTCTTCCACGGGCCCCGATCAGGTACGCCGCCACGACTGCCTTGCCGTGACCCGGGGTCAGGGCGTGCGCCGCTCCCCAGAAGAACGCGGCCAACATCGACAGCGCGACGACCGCCGCCGATAGACGTTCCACGGAGACCAGCTCATCGACCCGCCCTGTCACGCCGCCAAAACTAGTTCCGACGCGCTCCGCCGTTTGGCCCGCCGCGTCGTCATGGACCGACCCGTCGCCAGGAGCGAGCGTGAAGGACGCCTCACGGACATCCGGCGGGCTGGAGAGCATGTCTCGCGGATAGGAGCGCAGTTCGTTCGACATGCCCTTCACCGGCGCCGTAGAGTTCCTGATAATCACTTCGGCTCCGTCCTTGACCACTATCTCGCGCCATCCGATACGGTGCTCGTAGGTTTGGTCGGAGTATTGGGCCTTACCTCTCCAAGCTTTCGGAAGGTCGGCCAGTAGATGAGCCTGCACTCGCAGAGTCGGAAGCCCCCCCTGACCGGGACGGTACTCCGCCGAGCGATGGAGTACCTCCAGCGGCAAGATCTCGTCTCCCGCACGCAGCCGCAGACCTTCCACGAGGGAAGGCATCTCGGCGTCGAGATATGCGTTTGCTTCTTCGTCCGAGAGCTTCCCGTCGCCATTGGCATCAAGACGCGCTTTCTGCTGGAGGGTAGGGATCTCGGCGAAGTCGAGGATGTAGGTGATGCGTGCGGTCTCCTCAGCGAACGCGAGGCTGCTGTAATGGTTGATCGTAAAGTTGCCCAGAGGATGTGCCTGCGCTTCGCGCGGGATCAGCGAAGCGAACACGGCGAACGCGAGACACGCCAACAGCCATCCCCAGCGGGCCATCAGTCTTCCCCTCCAGCCTTCGAGGTCTTCAAGCTGTCAGCGGCTTCGTCAGCGTAGAGCAGGGAGAAGTGCGGGTTCAGGTCAATGGCCTGTTGCAGGTACGCGTGGGCTTGCTCTTTGTCGCCGAGCGCCCTCGAGATCATGCCGGCGTGGAAGAGCTTCAGGGGGTCGCGGGTTCCCAGCTTCAGGGCCTCTGAAGAATATTCCTGCGCCTCCTTGTAGTTCCCTGTCTTGTATAGCGTCCAGGCCATGGTGTCCGCGGCATGGATGCTTGGCCTGGCATCGTAGGCTGCGCGCGCTTTCTCCAGTGACCTCTGGAGGTCGATGTCGTGGTCGGCGTTGAAGAGGGCGATCTCCAGATCTGTGTCCACCCCGTTCGCCCGCAGCAGTTTGTCCATGCTCCTGACGAGGTCATATTGTTCTTCAGCCTTCACTTTTTCGCCCATCACGGCGTAGACGTCGCCGAGGGCGATGGCGTACTCGGGGAGGGGCATACGGTTGAAGGCCTGCCGGTAGAATGTGGCAGCCTGTTCGAGATCCCCCCTCGCCGCTGCGATCTTCGCCTGGCCGGCTAGTGCTGGCGCGTAGGCGCCTACGGTTCTGGTCGAGAGCCCGTAGGCCTTCTGCGCCTCCTCCAGTTTGCCTAAGGTAAACCAGAGGTTGCCAAGTTGCACGTGTGCCCAGGCCACGTTTTCGGGTGTGCCGCTTCCGGCTTGCAGGGCGAACTCCATCGCTTCGATGGCGCCTTCCGGGTCGCCGTAGAGCTCCCGGGCGTAGGCCACGCGGGAGAAAGAATCGAAGTCTGGCCTGCGGTCGACCATCTCCTGGTAGGAGTTGATGGCCTCGTCGTACATACCCAGCTCGATCTGGGCGTCGCCAACGATGCCGTGGTAGCTGGCGCTCTCCGGGTCGAGCGCCAGGGCTCGCGTTCCGTTCTGCAGCGCCGCCGCGAAGTCGTGGCGCGCGAGGGCGAGCCTCCCCTTTGTGGCGAACAACTCGGGAGAGTGATCGTCCAGTTTCTGGGCCTCACCGAGCAGGTCTTCCGTCTTGGTGTACAGGGTCGGGTCGCCCGTCTCCCTAACTTTCTGGAGATAGGCATTGGCAAGGTTGATGTGCGAGTCGAAGTCTTTCGGGTGCTCCCTGATTTTTTCCTGGAGAGAGCCGATGAGAGTATCCGTCGAGGTGCCCGCGGTCTGGCGGAAATCGAAGGGTAGCTCGACGCGCTGATCCGAGGGACGTTCGCTTCGCATCAGGGCCAGTGTCGCCAGCACTGCGAGGGCGGCGAGCACCGGGATCAAGGCCCATAGAAGCCGGTTACTCCGGATTGCCGTCATCTACCTTCCTCCTGTGAAATATCTTCGAGGCCGGGTGGGGAGGACAGGCCTCCCCACCACAAACCAGTGCTCTCTGGTTACTCCGTCTCCGTATAGTCCTGCGGATCAGCCAGGTACGGGAAGCTGTTACGGAGCGGCACGTCGTTGGCATCGACACCGTCGCCGAGCTGGTTGTTCGGCGCTTTGTTGAAGTCGGGGGTCAACGGCGTCCCTCCTGCGAGGGCCTGAAGCTCGATATCCACGACATCATCGGCCGGCCGGCGTCCGTTGGGAAAGCCCGCGTTGTCCCCGCGCAGAACTCCCAGACGGTTCGGGTTGTCTGACGGCTGTATGGCCGTGTTCAGCCTGAGTTGGGACGAAGGCACAACTCCCGCCGGCTTGTTCAGACCCGGTATACCGGTCAGGAAGATAGTTGCGAGGTCGTCGCGAGGTGGACTTGGCACATCAACGCCGAGGATGTCCTCTATGAGGCGGGCCGGCTCCGGGTCGAGCACGTAGCTTGCAAACTGGTTATCGAAGCGCGGCTGGGAGCCGTTCCAGCGGTTCTTATCCTTCAGCGGAATGACCAGCTCGTTCACCAGCGGCATATCCAGGCGCGAGAGCTGCACCCAGGGTCCACTGGAGGAGCTCGGGTTGTTATTCTGCGAACCCGGCTGTCCTATCGGACGGAGGACGCTCATGCTCTGGCGGTAGGATGTAGTCCTGACGCCAATGATGTTGCTATTGCCCGTCGTCAGCTTATCGATTGGCACCTGGATGGCGACGGTATGGACGTTCAGATCCGCGAGGTAGTCCTCGCCCTCGATCCCTTGCAGGAGGTCGAAGATGCCTCCGAGGTCGGCGAAGAACGGGTCGTCACGCGGCCCGGCGAAGACTTTGACGCCATCCCCGATATCGTAGATGGCCTGATTGGCCACTTTGCGGTAGCCCTCAGGGTAGGAAACGGGACCCACGTTGGCCGGTGCGACCTGCAGGTTTTTCGCGATGACCTTGCCTTCACGGAGCGACTCCTCGTGATCCATGTCCTTCAGCATCGACACGGAATAGAACTGCTCCTGGTTGAGGTTCTGGTCATTCAGCGAGGTGATCGGACCCGTGTTGTAAAGGAAGGTGTTGCCGTTGTTGGTGCGATTCTGGAAACGGAACTGGAAGGAGAGGTCGTCTCTGGCATCAGCGTCGTTGTCGACGTTGATCTCGTAGAGGACTTCTCCGCCGAACCTGTAGAAGTTCGGCCCTGCCGCCGCCACCTCCGCCGGTATGTAGTTTGCGATGAGCGTGACGGTGTTCGGCCTGTCGGGGCTGCGGAACGCGTACAGGTCGGTGGCATCGGCCAGCGGATCACCGCTTATAAACGGCGCTTCTCTGTGCGATGAAGCGTCCGCCGGCTTCGAGGTACCAACGACTCCGAGCGCTACAGCCGAGATAGCCAGCGCAAACAGGATAAGTACCAGTTGCCGCTTGCCCGCTCGTAGCGTCAGTGCTTGCACGCTTTCTCCTCTCTATGTGCTAAGGTAACCGCGGGTTCCAAGGCGCGGATACGGTTTGCGAACTCAGTAAAACCCTGTGCTCCAGGCGGTCCGCGCTCCCGCGGGTGGGGGCACTCTCTCTGCGCCCACCCTCTGTTGTTTGGATCTCCTTCCATCCGTTATCTCCCTAGAGCGGATACGCCACGACCCCAAGGGCGCCGAGCATGTACCACGTCCCGAAGGCGAGACTGAAAGTACCCAGCACCGGAGTAAAACGCTCGAAGTTCCTGGCGATGGGACCTCTGGCTATAGCGAGCCCGAATGCAGTCGAAAGGAGCGCCATCGAGACCGCCGTCCCGCCGGCGAAGATCACGAGCGCCCCTGTCGCCTGGACCGGGTCGGGGATGGTAGAGAGCAACAACAGCGTTAGCCCGCCCGACCCGCCGATGCCATGTACCAGCCCGATACCATAGGAAGAGAGCGGTATACGAAAGGCGACGTGATGGGCATGCTCGTGCGAGGAATCGGATTCGTGGGAGTGGACGTGGCGGTGAACAGGCTCGCCGTCGTGGCTGTGCGCATGGGCATGGAAGTGCCCGCGCCGCCAGCGAAGTAGCAACCGTGCGGCGAGGAGGATTATGATCACACCAATCAAAGCCTCCGCAGCCTGCTGCACAGGCCCCGGCAGGTAGCGTCCCAACAACACGAGCGGAATGCCGATGAGAACCAGGGATGTGCCGTGGCCAATCCCCCAGGAAAGACCCATCGAGCCGGCCTTTCTCGCCCCGCCACCCCTTTCGCAGGCGAAAAGGGTGGTAACCGCTGCCAGGTGATCCGGGTCGGAGGCGTGCCGCAAGCCCAGCGCCACGCTGACCAGGAGTATGACCCAGAGGGCCGTAGGCCCGTGCAAGAGGCCCTCGAGCCAACCGTCTATCGTCGCCATACCCTCTCCCTTCCTCCACACGACCAGCCACTTTCGTCCGGCGATGCGTATACGCTTGACGCGCTAACTCGGATCACAAACGTTACATTTTCAGATAGTTTCGAAGGCGAATTGTCCGCAACACCAAGTTTCGAACAACGTCCGAGCACCGTAGAACGGCTCAGAGCGGGCGGATTACAATGGGAATGAGGTGACGAGAGGAGCAGCGCTCATGCCCTACGCGACGAACGCTCTGGATGGAAGCCGGGTGTACTTCGAGGACGACGGCGGCGATGGAGCCCCGGTCGTCCTGCATGGAGGGATAATCGACTCGGTTGATCTGGTGCGAGACTCCAACATCGCCCAGGCACTGCAAGGGCTGCCTACAGACGAGTTCCGCCTCATCTACGTCGCCCATCGCGGGGTGGGACGCAGTGACAAGCCTCACGAGGTGGAGGCATATGCCATGCCGTTGCGCGTGGCGGATGCGGTGGCGGTGTTGGATGAACTCGGCATCGAGCGCGCACACTTCATCGGTAATTCATGGGGAGGAAGGCTGGGCTTCGGGATCGGCGAACATGCGCCCGAGCGCGTGCTCTCGCTCGTGATCGGCGGCCAGCAGCCGTATGCCATCGATCCCGACGGCCCGCTTGCTCACGCCGCCACGGAGACGCTGGCCGAGTCGCGAAAGGAAGGGAGTATGGAGCCCTTCGTCGAGATGCTGGAGTCGTTCGCCGGTAGCCGTTTCCCGGATGCACTGCGGACGCGCTGGCTCGATAACGACCCAGAGGCCATCGAGGCGGCGTGGAGCGCGGCAGTTGCCGAGGGGGCGATCTCCGAAGACCTTGGGGCGTGGGAACCGAGATGCCTCATCTACGTAGCCACCGGAGATGTCGACTTCCACGACCAGGCGCAGCAGGCGGCGGATGAGATCCCCAACGCGGAGTTCATATCGTTTGGGGAATCAGATCACGTAGGTGCGCACCTGGCCCAGGTCGATCCTGTGCTCACCGCTGTTCTGCGCACGCTGCGCGCCAGTGGCTGAAAGCTCCACTGCCCCACCTCCAAGAGGGAGCTTATTAGCCCGAGTGTGTGGAGCCTCAAGAACCCCGCCTACGTCGGCAACGCCTACGGCCATTGCACGCGCCTGGTCCCGGCGAAGAGCAGACGATCGCCGCTTGCGCCCGTGGGCGCGGGTCTCACCGCCAAACGGCGCCCAAAAGAGGAGTGGGTCCCCGTCTCGGTCCCCGAGATCGTCAAACGGGAGACCTTCGATCTGGTCCAACATCCACCCGCGCCAGGAGGAGCGCCACGAGGTCCTTTCGGGCACGCTATGGGGCCGCGTTGGAGGACAAGAGCAGGTCTTTACGGAAGGGCAGAGGGTGATTGGTCCGGCGGGGGTGCCGCACGCCTGGCGCAATCCGAGCGAGGACGAGGAGCTGCACATCGTGAGCGAGCTAAGGCCGCCTCTGCGCTTCGAGACCCTTTTCGAGACCGCCTTCGGCCTCGCGCGGGATGGGAAGATCAC
This sequence comes from Rubrobacter sp., assembly GCA_035697505.1. Taxonomy (GTDB): domain Bacteria; phylum Actinomycetota; class Rubrobacteria; order Rubrobacterales; family Rubrobacteraceae; genus Rubrobacter_D. The sequence goes on along the minus strand of DASSCV010000249.1, from coordinate 1,379 downwards.
TAAGCAGGGAATGCCCAAGAACCCGCTGCAGCTCGCAGTGCTGGTCGACGAAACCAGGGGAATGTTCTACTTCACTCGGCCGCCCGTATCGATGCAGAGAGCGTTCCTCGCGTTGTTCGCCGTGCTGGCTTCCGTCGGCAGGCAGCTCGGGTACAAGGCTAGCTGCCCGGATTACAGCGGCCTGGAAGAACCCCCGAGAGGAAGAGAGGGCGAGCTCCCGTCGGCGACCACCGGGCCGAGGATCAGTGGCGTGGTGACGGCGACCGTCCTGGACGTCTTCTTCGCGTTCTTCTTGCTTCGAAGGCGCAGGCGCTCGAGCAGGAGATTGAGCTTCGGCGCCAATTTCCGAGCACCGCCTTAACGCAAGTTATCCACCGGCTGCTTGGAAGAGATCAGGTGTTCTCGGAAGTTTGTTATCTGCAAGCAACGCCCAAGTAACCGCAAAGATAGCCAATTTGAGTGATACCCCTGTCCCCATAGAGGCGTATGGTACGAATGTTACTGACAAAGGAGAACCATGGAACAACGCTCTCAGGGCCCGCGTATCCTCGGACCGAATGACGGGAAAACTGTCGACTTCGGGTCTTTTGGCGTTCGATTTATGGTTTGGAGTGAGGAATCCGGCGGGGGATTCTCCCTCGTTGAGCATCCGATCCCCCCGCGGACGCTCGTCGCTCCGCTTCACCGGCACGCAAACGAGGATGAGTATAGCTACGTCCTCGAGGGACGCATGGGGGCGCAGCTCGGCGATGAGGTCGTGCACGCGGAGAAAGGGGATTTCGTCTTCAAACCCCGCGACCAGTGGCATACCTTTTGGAACGCCGGCGACGAGCCGTTGAGGATCCTTGAGATCATTTCCCCTGGAGGGTTCGAGCATGTGTTCAAAGAAATGGCTGATGATCCTGAGGCAATGGCTGGTGAGACGGCCTCGGCGCTCGATGCCCGGTACGGCGTGGAGGTCAATTACGAAAGCGTGGAGCGCCTCTGCGAAGAGCACGAGCTCGACTTCCCCGTTGAGGAATGAGGTTGCTCACGAGAACAGAAAACCAACCAGCGGCACAATCGCAGCGATGTAACGCAGTAGTAGACGGCGCAGTTCTCAGAAAAAACCTAGCCTCGGCCCTCCCTCTTGCCCTTATTCACCGAGTTGCCTAGAAGCGAAATTCTGCGAACTTCACCTATCACCTCTTCTAGTACTACTTCGTTAATTACTCGAGAGGCGGTAGAAAAATCCTTCTTGAAGGGTCCCGGTAGACAAAAGCCCCTCTGTAGGCACCGATTTTGTCGCTTTCGGCCCGAACATTCCTAACATCCAGCGTCATTTTCTACTAATCTAGCAGCTATCTACGGTCGAGTATCGATCTAACGAAGTAGTACTA